>DAINCF010000067.1:0-19279 GCA_036732565.1 Vicinamibacterales bacterium | reverse complement strand
GAGCCGCCCCTACCAGTCTCTGCCGTGAGCCGCCCCTGGCAGTCTCTGCCTCGAGCCGCCCTGTGTCTGCCTCCGGCGGGCGATCGTCCCTCACGCTGCTGCATCTAACCCATACCGAAAAACCATCTTTGGGAATCTATGCATAATCAATTCGCACATGCTCTCGAATGCCTCGGCCGACCCCGGCCCTTCGATGCCGTCGAGGGGAGGGTGACCGAGAGGAGCCAGTGCGATGGACGACAGCGACCAGGTACTCCAGCGACCAACGAGTGGAGCGTTTCAAGAAAAGGCCTCCAACCCACTGAGTGCTCCGGGAGCAGCCCTCGGGCCGTTCCTACGGAACGGCCCACACGGCCATCCGCCAGTACCTCCCATTAGTGGACTGTATGACCCCCGTTTCGAGCACGACGCGTGCGGCGTCGGCTTCCTGGCCCACCTCAAGGGCACGGCCAGTCACGACCTCGTCGATCGCAGCCTGCTCGCGCTCGAGCGCATGGCGCATCGCGGCGCCACCGGGGCCGAATGCGAGAGCGGAGACGGCGCCGGCATCCTCCTCCAAATCCCCGACAGGCTGTTCCGACACGAGTGCCGCGCGGGACGCATTTCCTCGTCCGACGACAACCGCATCGCACTGACCGAGCTGCCGCCGCCTAGCCACTACGGCGTCGGACTGTTCTTCACCGGCCCCGACGTCCAGGGCTCGGCCCTGGCGCGCATGATCTTCGCGATGGTCGTCCGTCAGGAGGGCCAGACGCTGCTGGGGTGGCGCCGCGTGCCCACGGACAACACCGGCGTGGGCGAGACGGCCAAGTCGGTCGAGCCGGTGATGGAGCACGTCTTCATCGCGCGGGGCAAGGCGGTCGCGAGCGAGAGCGCGTTCGAGCGACAGCTCTACATCATCCGCAAGCGGTTTCAGTCGATGATCCGCAGCAGCGGCATCGACGACACCAAGTACTTCCACGTGCCCAGCCTGTCGTGTCGCACGCTCACCTACAAGGGCATGCTGACGCCGCAGCAGCTGCGTGGATATTTTCCCGACCTGGACGATCCCCGCACCGAGAGCGCGCTGTGCCTCTTCCACTCGCGGTTCAGCACCAACACATTTCCGAGTTGGGAGCTGGCGCATCCCTACGGCTTGATCGCGCACAACGGGGAGATCAACACGCTGCGCGGCAACATCAACTGGATGCGCGCGCGCGAAGCGATGCTGGCCTCGCCGCTGTTCGGCGACGACCTGCAGAAGGTCTTCCCCGTCGTGCGCGAGGGCCTGAGCGACTCGGCCTGCCTCGACAGCGTCCTCGAGCTGCTGGTCCACGCCGGGCGCTCGCTGCCGCATGCCGTCATGATGCTCATCCCCGAGGCGTGGGAGCACCACGACACGATGAGCGAGGAGAAGAAAGCGTTCTACGCCTATCACTCCTGCTTCGCGGAGCCGTGGGACGGCCCGGCCTGTGTGACCTTCACCGACGGGCGGCAGGTGGGCGCGGTGCTCGACCGGAACGGCCTGCGGCCGGCGCGGTACTGGGTGACCGCGGACGATCTCGTAATCCTCGCCAGCGAGGTTGGGGTGGTCGACGTCCCCGCCGACAGAATCGTCGAGAAAGGACGTCTTCAGCCGGGCAAGATGTTCCTGGTCGATCTCACCGAGCACCGCGTCATCTCCGACGAGGAGATCAAGCACCGGATCGCGACCGAGCAGCCCTACGGTGATTGGCTGCGCGAGCATCTCGTCTCGCTCGACGCGCTCGATCCGGTGGACCCGCCGCCCGCCGCCACGGAACGCGAGCTCCGGAGACTGCAGCAGGCCTTCGGCTACTCACAGGAAGACCTGCGTCTGCTGATGGCGCCGATGGCGCTCCGCGGCGAAGAGCCGCTGGGCTCGATGGGCAACGACGCCGCGCTGGCGGTGTTGAGCCATCGCCAGCGGCCGCTGGCGGACTACTTTCAGCAGCTCTTCGCGCAAGTCACCAACCCTCCGCTCGACGCCATCCGGGAGAAGATCGTCACCTCGGTCTCCACGGCGATCGGGCCGGAGCGCAACCTGCTGGAGCCGACGCCCGAGAGCTGTCGCATGGTCTTCTGCGACAGCCCGTTCCTCGACAACACGCAGATGGCGCGCTTGAAGGTCTTGCGGCGGCCGTTCCAGATCACCGTCCTCGACATGGTCTTTCCCGCGGCCGAAGGACCTGATGGTCTCGAGCCGGCGCTCAAGGCGATGTTCGCGAAAGCCGACACGGCGATCGGAAACGGGGCGCAGGCGCTCGTGCTCTCCGATCGCGCCGCCAGCGCGACGCTCTGCCCGATTCCATCGCTCCTGGCGGTGGCCGGCTTGCACAACCACCTGGTGCGCGAGCGCACCCGCACGCACGTGTCGCTGATCGTCGAATGCGGCGATGCGCGGGAAGTGCATCACCTCGCCGCACTCGTCGGCTACGGCGCCAGCGCGGTGAATCCCTGGCTCGCGCTCGACTCGCTGCCCGGGCTTCGCACGATGGGCCTCGCCGATCTCACCCAGAACGACGAGTCGATGCGCAAGAACTACCTCAAAGCCGTCGAAAAGGGCGTCGTCAAGGTGATGTCGAAGATGGGCATCTCGACGATCGCCAGCTATCGCGGCGCGCAGATCTTCGAGGCCGTCGGCCTGTCCAAGTCGCTCGTCGACAAGTACTTCTGCAGCACGCCGTCGCGGATCGGCGGCGTCGGCATCCGCGAGCTGGCGGCCGAAGCGCTGACGAGCCACGCGCGGGCGTGGGCGATGGGCGACGTCGGCTCGCGCGGTGACGCCGAGCAGGAGTTGACGCCGGGCGGGCAATATCAGTGGCGTCGCGATGGCGAGGTGCACCTCTTCAATCCGGACACGATCTTCAAGCTGCAGCATGCGACGCGAACGCAGCGCTACGACATCTTCAAGGCCTACACCGCGCTGGTAAACGATCAGGCGCGGCAGCGCGCGACCTTGCGCGGTCTCTTCGGCCTGAAGGCGGGCCTGCGGCCGGCGGTGCCGATCGACGAGGTCGAGCCCGTCGAGTCGATCGTCAGGCGCTTCGCCACCGGTGCGATGAGCTACGGGTCGCTGAGCGCCGAGGCACACGAGACGCTCGCCATCGCCATGAATCGTCTCGGCGGCCGCAGCAATTGCGGCGAAGGCGGCGAAGACGCGCGGCGCTACGTGCCCGACGCCAACGGCGACAGCCGGCGGAGCGCGATCAAGCAGGTGGCCTCCGGACGTTTCGGCGTGACGAGTGAGTACCTGGTCAACGCCGACGAGCTGCAGATCAAGATGGCGCAAGGCGCCAAGCCCGGTGAGGGCGGTCAGTTGCCCGGCAACAAGGTCTATCCGTGGATTGCGAAGGTCCGGCACTCGACGCCAGGGGTCGGCCTGATCAGTCCGCCACCGCATCACGACATCTACTCGATCGAGGATCTCGCGCAGCTGATCTTCGACCTCCGCAACGCCAACCCGCAAGCGCGGATCAGCGTGAAGCTCGTCTCCGAGGTCGGCGTCGGCACGGTGGCGGCAGGCGTCGCCAAGGCCAAGAGCGACCTCGTGCTGATCAGCGGACACGATGGCGGCACGGGGGCGAGCCCGCTCACGTCGATCAAGCACGCCGGGGCGCCCTGGGAGCTGGGGCTCGCGGAAACCCAGCAGACGCTCGTCGCCAATCGCCTCCGCGATCGCATCGTCGTGCAGGTCGACGGCCAGATGAAAACCGGCCGCGACGTCGTCGTCGGCGCGCTGCTCGGGGCCGAGGAGTTCGGCTTCGCGACCGCGCCGCTGGTGGTGATGGGCTGCGTGATGATGCGCGTTTGCCACCTCGACACCTGTCCGGTCGGCGTCGCGACGCAGGATCCGACGCTGCGCGAGAAGTTCAGCGGCCGCGCCGAGCACGTCGTGAACTTCTTCAAGTTCATCGCCCAGGAAGTCCGCGAGTACATGGCGGAGCTGGGGTTCCGCTCGATCGAAGAGATGGTCGGTCGGGTGGATCTGCTCGATCTCCAGCCCGCGGTCGACCACTGGAAAGCGCGGGGGCTGGACCTCTCCGCCATCCTCGATCCCTCGCACCTCAGGATCGCCGACGGCGCGCCAACCTCGACGCTGCATCGCACGAGCACACAGCCGGTCTCGCTGGACGGCGTCTTGGATCGGAGGCTGATTGCGCTGGCGGAGCCCGCGTTGTCGCGAGGCCAACGCGTGGCGGCATCGCTCGACATTCAGAACACGGACCGTGCGGTCGGCACGATGCTCGGCAGCGTGGTCACGCGCACCTGCGGTGCGAAGGGGCTGCCGGACGACACCATCGATCTCAGGTTCACCGGCTCGGCGGGGCAAAGCTTCGGCGCGTTCCTGCCGCATGGCATCACGCTCACGCTCGAGGGCGACGCAAACGACTACGTCGGCAAGGGCCTCTCGGGCGGACGCCTCATCCTGACGCCGCCACGTGACGCGACGTTCGCTGCCGAGCGCAACATCATCGCGGGCAACGTCTCGTTGTATGGCGCGACGAGCGGTGAGGTGTTCATTCGCGGCGTCGTGGGTGAGCGTTTTGCCGTCCGCAACAGCGGCGCCGTCGCCGTCGTCGAGGGCGTCGGCGATCACGGGTGCGAGTACATGACCGGTGGGCGCGTCCTCGTCCTGGGCACCACGGGACGCAACTTCGGCGCCGGCATGAGCGGCGGTCTGGCCTACGTCAACGATCTCGACGGCGACTTCGCCCAGCGCTGCAATCGCGAGATGGTGCTGCTGGAGCGGCTCGACGATGAGGGCGCGGTGGCGGTGAGCGAGCTGATTGCTCGGCATCGCGATCTCACGGGCAGCACGATCGCCACGCGGCTCCTCGAGCATTGGACCACGAGCCGCGCGCGGTTCGTCCGCGTGATTCCAGTGGAGTACAAGAAGGTCCTCGATCGCCAGCGCGACACCGAGCTCGGGGTGGCGGTCTGATGGAACGTTTCGACGCTTGCGCTGGTTCCAGCAACATTCCTTCGCAACCTGCGGGTCGTTCCTTCGGAACGACCCGTGGGCATCTCGAGCGGGCGGGTGGGTGATGGGCAAAGCCACGGGTTTTCGAGAGCTGACGCGCGAGACGCCGACCCGGCGCCCGATCGCCTTACGGGTCAAGGACTGGCAGGAGGTCTACGAGCCATTTCCGGTCGACAGGTTGCGCGGGCAGGCCAGCCGCTGCATGGATTGCGGCGTTCCGTTCTGCCATCAAGGGTGTCCGCTCGGCAATCTGATCCCGGACTGGAACGATCTGGTCTACCGCGATCGCTGGCGTGAAGCGCTGGCGCGCCTGCACGCCACGAACAACTTCCCCGAGTTCACGGGGCGTCTCTGCCCGGCGCCGTGCGAAGCGTCGTGCGTGCTCGGCATCAACGATCTGCCGGTCACCATCAAGCAGGTGGAAGTCTCGATCGTCGACCACGGCTTCGACCAGGGCTGGGTCGTGCCGGAGCCGCCGGCCTATCGCACCGGCAAGCGCGTGGCCGTGATCGGATCGGGGCCCGCGGGTCTGGCGGCGTCGCAGCAACTGGCGCGCGCCGGACACGATGTCGTGCTCTTCGAGCGCTCGGATCGCGTCGGCGGACTCCTCCGCTACGGCATCCCGGACTTCAAGATGCACAAGCGCCTCCTCGATCGTCGGCTGGATCAGATGACCAGCGAGGGGGTGACGTTCCAGACGAGCGTTGAGGTCGGCGTCGACGTCACCGGCCAGGACCTGCGCGCTCAGTTCGATGCCGTCTGCATCGCCGTCGGCGCCGGCCAACCACGAGCGCTCGACGTGCCCGGCACCGATCTCCCAGGCGTGCACTTCGCGATGGAGTATCTCGAGCAACAGAATCGCGCGGTCGCCGGCGACATGATGGACGAGGCCAGGCGGGTGCTCGCGACCGACAAGCGCGTCGTCATCTTGGGTGGCGGCGACACGGGCGCCGATTGTCTCGGGACCGCGCATCGCCAGGGGGCGGCGAGCGTGCGGCAGTTCGAGATCGCCGAGCGGCCCCCCGATCAGCGCAGCGGCGCGGATCCATGGCCGCTGTGGCCGAACATTTACCGCGTCTCGTCCGCGCACGAGGAAGGCGGCGAGCGCGAGTACGCGGTGATGACGACGCATCTCGAGGGCCAGAACGGCAGGCTGAACCGCTTGCATGCGGTGCGGGTGGAAGGGGTCCGTCGCGATGGGCGCCTCAGCTTCGAGCCCGTGCCCGGCACCGAGTTCAGCGAAGAGGTCGATCTGCTGCTGCTGGCGATGGGGTTCTCTGGGCCGCAGAAGCTGGCCGTGTTCGATCAGCTCGACGTGGAGACCGATCAAGCCGGCAGAGTGAAGGCCGATCCCGCCACACGTCAAACCTCCTCGCCGGGCGTTTTCGCCGCCGGCGACGCGCATCGGGGCGCCTCACTGATCGTGTGGGCCATTGCCGAAGGCCGCCAGGCCGCGGCGCAGATCGATCGCTACCTCAGGAACGTCTAACAGGCGGTGCAGGCCAGCTCGCGATAGCGGCAGAGCGCGTTGGCCAGGCGCATCTGACGCGGCGTTCGACAATCGGGCTCGAAGAGCCTCGGCGAGGCCACCAGGAAGACCGCACAGCGCGCACGTGAGGTCGCGACGTTCAGTCGGTTGAGACTGCAGAGAAACTCCATCCCTCTCGGCGCGTCCTCCGGGCGGGACGTCGTCATCGAGTAGATCACCACCGCCGCAGTTTGTCCTTGGAACTTGTCCACGGTCCCAACCGGTACACCGAGAGCACCGAGGCGCTCGGTCAGCCGATTGACCTGCGCATTGAACGGCGCGACGACCCGAATGTCCTGCGCGGTCATCGCATGCGCGGTGCCATCGGCATCGACCCATGCCGCTGTGGGTTGTAGCAACTGGTCGACGAGCCCTGCGACCACCTCGACCTCCTCGTCCGACACGCTTTGATTCCCATCGTGGTCCACCGGCGCGAGCCAGAGATGTGATCCGTCGAGCCCCCGTGTGCCGCGCAGCACCTGCGCCTCCAGACCGGATCGCGATTCCAGCTTGCGCTCGTAGAATTGCTCGGAGGAAAAGGCACACAGTGTCGGCGACATGCGCCATGTGGTCGGGAGGAACAGCCCTCGATCGCCGGGCATGGTTTCGTGATCTCCCAGCACGTGCTGCAGCGCCGACACGCCCACGCCCTCAGGATGAGAGGCCTTGAGCGGCTGTTCCAGCTGCTGCGGGTCCCCGAGCAGCACCAGGCTCTCCGCGGCATGCGACACCGCAAGCGCGTTGCCCAGCGACATCTGACCAGCCTCATCGACGAACAGCACGTCGACGCTGTTCGCATACTCCTGGCGCGCCCACAGAAACGGCGTCCCGCCGAGCACGTCCACCTCCCTGGCGCGTAGCGCGTCACGTGGCGTGTCGTTGTCCGTGAATTCCCGCACGCCATCGTTTGGCTCGCTACCGACAGCGGCAGGCTCGTCTCCGACTTTATGCCCCAGGCGGACGACCTCACCCGCGTCCTGCGTGTGTGTTCGCAGCTCACGAAGAAGATTGCGGATGACTTTATGGCTACCCGCAGTGACGCCGACGCGCTTGCCGCTCGTGACCAGGGCGCGAATCATCTGTGCGCCGGTGTACGTCTTCCCCGCGCCCGGCGGTCCTTGGATGGCCAGCGTCGTCTTGTCGAGATCGGCAACGACGCGAAGCGCCAACGCCGTCATTGGCTCGTCTGGTCCCTGCTGAAGCGTCCCGGATCGGAGCACGGGAGGCCGACGGTTCAGGAGATCCAAGCCGCAGCCGTCTGGCACGTGCGCGGCGAGACGCATCACGGCCTCCTGGAGGACGGCTGTGGAGATGACATCCGAGGAAAACACGGTGCCGGCGTGCAGGGATGCGGCATCCACCCCCTTCTTGATGTCGATGGTGCGCGCGGCCCGATCGTGTGCGACCACTGAGCCGTAGTGAACCTGGTTCTGGAGCTTGAGGGACGTCCCGCGACGAACGTCCACGTCCTGGCTGGGATAACGATAGCGATCGACGATTGAGCCGGTCGGCTTGCCCGTGGTCTTGTGGACGACGACTTCGACCTGCCCGACGTAGGTGAGGCCGACGATCGCCTTGGCCTCATCGAGCAGCTCGTCCTCGGGTAGATCGAGCAGCCGGAAGTACTCCCACCACTCAGCGTTCTCTTCGCGCTTGTGAAAGTCCACGAGATACGCGAGGAGCCAGCGCGGATGATCCGGATGCGCCCGCTCGCTTGCGCCGCTACTGAGGCCGTCGAGGAGTCGAGATCGGAGCGCCGCGGCACGGCGCTGCAGATCCGAGATTCTCGCCGACGGGTCGCCCGTCTTCGACTCCGGACGCGGCACGTCGATGCCGCTCGCGATCGCCGCGCAGCGCAGCGACTCCAGCCAGTCTCGCAGCGCTTCGGTGGAGCGGCAATCGTCCTGGTTGTAGCCGGTGACCAGGCCGCGCAGCTCGTCGGTGATAGCAGCGGTTGTGCCGGATTCCAGCGCCAGCTCGATGGCCATCCGCGCGTGATGGACGGCTGTCAGCGGGAACGCGCGCGTGTACGCCGTGAACGGCTCCAGCTTCTTGATGGAGTAGCTCTCGACGCCCGCGCGCAGCGCTTGCCGGGTGATTGGATAGAGATCGACGAAGCGCTCGGCGCGCAGGAGTTGATCGAGCGCTTCCGCGCGCGTGGCGTAGCGTCCCATCAGCTTCTTGAAGGCGGTGGGCTCGTGGTGGTTGAAGTGGTAGACGTGCATCCGGGGATCCCGAGCCCAGGCGTCCATGATGAGGTCGACGACCTGCTCGAAGGCTGCACGCTCGTCGGCGTCGTTGGTCGCCCAGACGGTGGTGTAGACGGGCATCGGGAGCGACAGGCGGTCCCCGACGTGGCCCCACACGCCGAACACGTACTCGCGTCCGCCGTCTCGCGCAAACCGTGCGCTCTCGAGGTCGAGGAAGAGGTCACCTGAAGAGGGTTCCGGGAGGCGGCACAGGCCTTCGCCGGTGACGACCGGAAGCGTCTCGTGAATCGGGCGGTGCGCCTGGCGCTGCTGCTGCTGCACCCGCGCCTGGTGGCCGAGGCGATCGTAGGCCTGGCCCGCGCCGCGCGACGGCCTGAATGTCACCGGCACCGGCATGCTCGCGGTCGCCGCAAGCGTGGTGTAGCCGTGCTTGGTCAGCTCGACGCGGTGCATGCGCCCGGCGTTGGCGATGAACGAGGTGTGATCGTCGGCTCGCCGGCGTGCGATGCAGCGAGCTTCCCATCGGCACACGCTGCAGGCGTCGACGGGCTCCGGATAGTGCATCGCGAGCAGCGTCTCGTGACCGAGCTCGGTTGCCTCACGAAGTGCACCGAGCACCATGCGGTAGTACGCCGCATAGTCTTCGACCCGATACGTCTGCAGGGGTGTCAGGGGATCTGGCGTCACGACCTGAAACTGTTCTGGAACGCGCCCCTGGAGCTCGCCGAGCAGCGCCGAGTACGCCGACAGCTGGAGAATCGTCCCGCCTTTCGTGTCGCGCGCGAGCTTCGTATCCTGTACTTCGTAGCTCCACGCACCAAGGTCGCTGGGCCGCTCGACGCGATGGAGCACATCCGCGTAACCCGCCAGGTTCGCGTGCTCCAGCCGCGCCTGCACGATCGCGTCGGCGCCCTGCCGCATGGCCTCGACGGTTTTCGTCGCCACGCTGCCGTCGACAACCGTCAAGCCTCGTGCTCGCAACGAGTCGACATAGCGCCGCTCATGCTCTTCGCCGAGGCGCTGGAGCATGGCGGCAAATGGATCCGTGGAGATCGAGCTCTGCAGCTCGCCACGCGCGACAGCGAGATCGAGCCCGGTGCGATGGCGACAGGTCAGATAGCCAGAGAGATCGGTTGGAGCAAGAACGACAATACCGCCGACGAGCCGCATCACTGCCAGCTTACCGCTTCCCGGGCACCGCCTCCATCAAGAGCGCCAGTGCGCGGCGGAAGCTCTTGCCACCTTCGGCAACGCCCTTGTAGTGCCCCAGGCGAACCACGACGAGATCGTGCGAGGGGACGATCAACGTGGTCTGTCCGCCGACACCGGTCATGTAGTACGCCTCCCGCGGTACCGGGAACGTGCCTTCGCCGTTGATCCAGAAGAAGCCGCCGTACACCGGCCGGTTGTCGGCTTTCCACGCGGGAGCCAGCGTGCTCACGAACTGCGCAAAACCCTCGGGAAGAATCCGCTGACCGTTCCAGACACCGTTCTGCAGATAGAGATTGCCGAGACGCGCCCAGTCGCGGCCCGACGCCAGCTCGTACCCCTGAGTCAGGAAGTTGCCTGCCGAGTCCACATCCATCACCATCGTCCGCACGCCGATTCTGTCGAACAGCGCGCGCTGGGGGAACGAGTGGTACTCCTCCATGCGCTTCTCGAGCGCCAGGCGGATCAGATAGTTGATCAGCACCGGGTCGGTGTTCCGATAGCGGCCGACCGTATTCGGCGGCCATTGCTGGGGACGCGTCGCCGCCCAGCGGAAGGCGTTGTCGCCCGTGTAGTAGTAAAGGTGATCGGGATACGGTCCGTTCTGGTCGTAGTCGGGATCTTGCGGCGCCCGCGCGCGCAGGCCGCTCGACATGTGCAGGATGTCGGCGATCGTGATCTTCGCGCGCGGATCGTTGGGCTCCTGCTGCCATTCGGGAATCGGCGCCGGCTGATTCAGTCGATAGACGCCTTGTGCGATGAGCACGCCCATCAGCGTCGCGGTCAAGCTCTTCCCCATCGACCAGCTCTCGAGCGGCGTGTGCGTCGTGATGCCCTCGCCGTAGCGCTCGCCGACGATGCGCCCGCGCCAGGTGACGACGAAGGCGGCCGTCAGACCGCCAGGCGGATCGAATGCGGCGTCGACGGCCTCTTTCACTTTCGCGGCGTTGATTCCCGGCGGCAGCGGATCCTTCGAGAGCAGATCGCCCGTCGGCCACGGCTGCGTGTCTGGATTCGGCAGCGCGCTCTTGATCTCGATCGGCGTGAAGCCGAGCGGCTCGCTCAGAGGCAACGTCACGCATCCCAGCTTGCCGACATATCTCGCCGTGCGCCGGACGCCGTTCGGCATCGTCACGTGCACTTCCTTACTGGCGCGATCGACGATCGGCTTGCCGAGCATCTGCCGCACCTCGTACGGGGCGGTGAAGTAGCCGACGTTCTCCGCGGCAAAGGCAGGGTCCAGCCCGGTGACGAACACGGCGGAGCACATGATCTTGGCGAACCCCGCCGCGTGATGCTGCGCGGCCTCACCCGGCGGCGCCGCATAGGGCGTATCGAGCTCGAGCGCCTTCGCTCGCGCGACGAGCGCTGCGGTGGATGATGACGGTTGCTCCATTGCCGATACGGACACGAGCGCCAGGCACATCGCGGCGAGCACGACGCGGGTCATTCGCGTATGTTACCGCTGGATCGGCCCATCCAACCGCTCGTCACACGCCCTTGAGCGCCGCGAGCCACTCGCGCTAACTTGGCAGAGTCTCCCTCTGAGTCACGCATCATGTCCGATCCGTTTGCCGAAGCCGCCCTGTTGATGGCCGACAGTCGCTACGCACTGGGGCGCGAGTTCTCAGCGCCCTTGAGCGGCGCCACGGCCGGACGATTGGAACTGCCCCGGGGCGCGGCCCATCTCACGCTGCGTGACGGCGCCGACCCCTCAATGCTCTTCCAGGCCCGCTTCGGCAGCCCGATGGCCGAAGTCGTCGAGGAGCGCGGCACGGTGCGCGTGATCTATCACCGGCACGGCGGATCGGCGAAGCGAGAGAAGAACGAAGGATTGGTTCTGCTGAACGCGAGCGTGCCGTGGAGCATCACGTGTCAGGGCGGGGTGGCCTGGCTGCGCGCGAACTTCAGGGCCGTGACGCTCACAGCGGTGGCCATCAGCTTTGGCGTCAGCGACGTCGAGATCGATCTCGGCACGCCATCGGATGTCATCCCCATCAGCATCACCGGCGGGGTCAGCCAGGTGACCATCCGTCGCCCGCACGGCACGGCCGCGCGCCTGCGCGTCAAGGGCGGGGCCACGCACGTCACCTTCGATCAGCAATACTTCGAGGCGACCGGCGGCAAGATGGTGCTGGCGACCTCCGATGTCGATCGTGCCACCGACCGGTACGAGATCGACATCACCGGCGGCGTGTCAGATGTGAAAGTGATCACCTACGACGAGGCGCAGCAGACCTAGCGGTCCGCGCTACGCACACGCAGGCCCGACGCATCTCGTTTCGAGATGCGTCCGGCAACGACGGATTGCTTGGCATGGCGTCGCGCACGCTCATAGAATCACCGCCAGTAACCATCACACTGGGCGCGCTCCGCGCGCCAAGGACCGCGGAAGGGCAAGAGCCGTGGCTCGGTCCTGGAAGTGAGGCTGATATGTCCCGACTCCTTTCGAGCGCTCCGGGCCTGCTCGTCGTGTCTCTCGTCGTCTGCTTGGTGGCAACGACCGCGGAGGCCCAGACGGCTGAGCTTCGCGGAGCCGTCACCGATGCGTCTGGCGGCGTGCTGCCCGGCGTCTCCGTCACCATCCGACACGAAGCCACCGGCATCGAGCGCAGCATCATCACCGACGAACAGGGCGGCTTCCGCGCGCCCGCTCTGCAACCAGGACCCTACCTCGTCGAAGCCGTGTTGGTCGGCTTCGGCACCGATACGCGAAAGCTCGTACTGACGGTCGGTCAGGTGGCGGAGCTGAAGATCGCGTTGGAGGTCGGCACTCTCCAGGAAAGCGTCGAGGTCGTTGGCACGTCGGCAACGGTGGAGATCGAGACGACGAAGTCCGACCTCTCCGCCGTCGTCAACCAGCAGCAGCTCGCGGAGCTTCCGGTGCTCAATCGCGGGTTCGTCGGCCTCGCGCAGTTGCTCCCGGGCGGGGGCCCCGCACGATCCGCCGACGGCCGCTTTGGCATCAGCACCTCGTTCGGCGGCACCAACGTGCGCAGCATGTACTCGATGCAGATCGACGGCGGCGTGATGGACCACCCGATCTACGGGTTCGCGATCGTCAACGTCAGCCAGGACGCGGTCCAGGAGTTCCGAGTTCTGCGCAACCAGTTCGATACGGAGTATTCCCGCGCCGGAACCGCCGTCGTCAACGTCGTCACCCGATCGGGCACGAACAACCTGCACGGCCAGGCGTCGTACTTCGGCCGCGACGATGGGCTGAATGCGACGAACGCGTTTGCGACGACCAAGCCACCGTTCGATTCCACGCGCGTGAGCGGCTCGCTGGGCGGGCCGATCATCAGCAATAAGGCGTTCTTCTTCGGGACGGTCGAGTACAACCGTCAGAACTCCGTGCGGATCATCGCCCTGCCCGCCACCAATCCATTCGCGGCGGAGTTCAACGGTGTCTACGGGAACGGCACGCGATCCAAGCTCGGTCAGGCCAAGGTCGACTACACCGTGAACCCGAGGCACGCAGTGTCCGTGCGCTACCTCTACGCGAACGATGACATCTTCGAGGACTACGAGCTGGCCGAGAACACGGCACTCGACTTCAACGACGTCTCGACGAGCTGGAATTGGACGCTTGGAGCCTCGACGCTGAACAGCCTCGTCGTGCAGATCCTCACTCAGGACACGCAGCGGTTCCAGCTGACGCCGGACACGCAGATCGTTCGGCCATCGTTCACGTCGGGACGCTCGCCCAACCTGCCACAGGGCTTTCCGCGCACGCGGTACACGGTGAACGACACGGTCTTCCTCGCGCCGGGACGGCACGCGATGAAGTTCGGCGTGCGCATGGCCTACGAGGACCTCGGTTACCTCGCCGATTACTACGGCTCCGGTGTCTGGCAGTTCAACACCGATCGTCCGTTCGACCGCAACGACCGGACGACGTGGCCGACGCGGTTCACCATCGGCAGCGGTCCGGCGACCCAGTACTACGGCAACACGGAATGGGGCTTCTTCGCGCAGGACGACCTTCGGCTGGGGAACCTGACGCTGAACCTCGGGCTGCGCTACGACTTCGACACCAACCTGCGCAGCAACGATCTGATGGCGGAGCTGATCGACAACCCGCAGTTCGCCGGGCTCGAGAACCTGGTCCAACGTGATCGCGGCAACGATCTGAACAACCTCCAGCCGCGATTCGGCTTCGCCTGGGATGTGGGTGGCGACGGCCGCACCGTGCTGCGCGGCGGTTACGGTCTCTACTCCGGGCGGAACCGGCCGTGGTTCAACATCCGCGGCGACGTGGTGAGCAATCAGTACACCGCCGAGATCACCGATCCGAATCTCCTCCAGTTCTATCCCGATCAAACGGCGGCGCTCGGCGGTCGCACGCTCGAGGACTACATTCGCACGGCAGGTGGGCGCGCGCTGTATCTCCCGGGCGACCATTTGAACTTGCCATACGTGCACAGCTCAACGATCGGATTCGCGAAGATGCTGCCCGGCGAGACGTCGCTCGAGGTCGATCTCATCCGTCAGGTCCAGAAGGACCTGCAAACCGGCCGTGACGCGAACCTGCCGGCGCGCGGGCCACTGTCGACCAACCCAAGACCATATCCGCAGTTCTCGTCGGTGACGTTGATCGATTCGCTGACCGACTCCACGTACGACGCCCTGCAAGCGCAGCTCCGGAAGCGGTTCCGAGGGAGCACGTGGCAGGTCTCGTACACGCTGGCGAAGGCCGTCTCGAACGACACCAACGACAACGCCAGCTTCAACACCGATCCGTGGAACACGTTCGGCAACGACGATCGCGGGTTGGACGAGAACGATCGGCGGCACGCGCTGTCGGTGTCGGCGATCGCACCGCTGCCCTGGCAGATCCAACTCGCGACCATCGTATCGCTGCGCTCGGGCAACCCATGGGACATCATCGCGGGGAGCGATCTCGACGGTGACGGCAATCAGCAAGACCGGCCGGCCGGGCTCGTGAAGAACGCCGGCGGGATCGAAAGCGAAGGCAACCTCGCGATCATCAACGCCTTCCGTCAGTCGACGAATCGGGCGCCAATCACGATGGACGCGCTCACTCGATCGTCGGGTGAGACCGTGGTCGATCTGCGCGCGACGAAACAGTTCCGATTCGCCGCCAGCGCCCGCGTCGACGTGTTCCTCGAAGCCTACAACCTGTTCAACACCGTCAACTTCCAGAACCCCAGCGGGTCGATCATTTCGGGCAGCTTCGCGGTCTACACTACGGCGAAAGACGCCCGCCAGATCCAGTGGGGCGCTCGCATCCAGTTCTGATGACCATGAACCCACAACCTTCGACACCGGGCGCGCGGACGCGCCGCCCAGCGGCGGCTCTCGCCGCGCTGATCCTCGCGACGGCGGCCCTGGCCGCCCAGACGCCGGGTGGCAAGCCACCCGATCACACGGCCGCGGCGAAGCGAGCCCTGGCCCAACTCGATGGCACCATCCTCGTCTTCGGCCTCCGCGAGCCGGTCGAGGTGCTGCGCGACCGCTGGGGTGTACCGCACATCTTCGCGAAGAACACCGCGGATCTCTTCTTCGCGCAAGGCTACATCGTCACCCAGGACCGCATGTGGCAGCTCGAGATGTGGCGCCGCAATGGTGAAGGACGGCTGGCGGAGGTGCTCGGTCCCGAGTACGTCACCCGCGATCGCTTCGCCCGGCTGCTCGCGTTTCGCGGGAACTGGGATGAAGAGTTCCGGAAATACCATCCCGACGGGCGCGTGATCTTCGAGGCGTTCGCGCGCGGCGTCAACGCGTCCATCCAGAAGGCGCTCGACGAGAACAAGGTGCCGGCCGAGTTCGACATCATGGGCTTCCGTCCTCAGCCGGTGTGGACCGCGCGCACGCTGCTCACGCGCATGCCGGGCTGGACGCTCTCGCGCAACGCCTCGAGCGAGGTTCAGCGCGCGCTCGACGTCAAGACCATGGGCATCGACAAGGTGCTCGAGCTGAAGCCCACCGATCCTGAAAAGCGTTTCGCCGTGCCCGAAGGGCTCGACCTCGCCGATATCGACAACGCCATCCTGGCGCTGTCGCGCGACGCGAACAACTTGCGTTGGACGCTGACGCCGCAGAAGACATCTTCATCGCTAGGCGTCGGTGCAGGTCCGCCTGAAGGCGGACCCCACGACCGTACCGCGTCTCTGATCACACCCAATCCATGGCTCACCGAGCCCGACCTGGGCAGCAACAACTGGGTGATCGGCGGCAACAAGTCGACGACTGGCAAGCCGATCATCGCCAACGATCCGCATCGCGAAGTCGTCAACCCGCCCCTTCGCCACGTGGTGCACCTCAACGCGCCGGGCTGGAACGTCATCGGTGCGACCGAGCCCGGTCTCCCGGGCATCAGCATCGGCCACAACGATCACCTGGCGTGGGGCTTCACGATCCTCGGGATGGATCAGCAGGACCTCTACGTCGAGGAGATCGACCCACAGAGCCCGACCCGCTATCGTGCCGATGGCCAATGGCGCGAGATGGAGATCCAGAAGGAAGTGATCTGGGTGAAGGGACAGACCGATCCGGTCACGGTCGATCTGAAGTTCACGCGGCATGGACCGGTGCTTCACGAGAACCCGGCACGCCAGCGTGCGTTCGCGCTCCGGTGGGTGGGGGCGGAGCCAGGAGGCGCGGGGTATCTCGGCTCGCTCAACGTGCTGCAGACCAGGAACTGGAAGGAGTTCAACGACGCGCTGCCGAACGCGTGGTACATCCCGTCGCATTCGCTCGTGTATGCGGACGTCGAGGGCAACTACGGCTATATCGGCGTCGCGCAGACGCCCATCCGCAAGAACTGGGACGGCCTGCTCCCGGTGCCCGGCAAGGACAGCAAGTACGAATGGGCTGGCTATGTACCGTTCGACAAGCTGCCGAAATCGCTGAACGGATCCGCCGGCTTCTACAACTCATCGAACAACGACGTCGTACCGAAGATCGTGCCGGGGTATTCGATTCCACTCGGCTATGAGTACAGCGCCCCCTATCGCTACAACCGTGTCCACGAGGTGCTGAGCGCCAAACGGACGTTTGGCGTCGCCGACATGGCGCGGCTGCAAGCCGACACGATGTCGCTGCCGGCACGCGAACTGGTGCCGCTCCTGAAGAACGCCACGGTCACGTCGCCTGCCGCGCAAGAGGCGCGGACCCGGCTGCTGGCGTGGAACTTCGACCTCGACCGCGAATCGGTGGCGCCCACCATCTACGAATTCTTCGCGCTGAAACTCGGGCCCCTGGCGTTCAACCCCAAGGTGCCCGAGGCGGCACGTGACAGCGTCCGTCAGTACGACATGCGCCGGATCATCGCGTGGATGAAGAAGCCAGACGCCGCGTACGGACCGAGCCCGTCGGACGGACGCAACCGGATCATCGGCCAAGCGCTGGAAGAGGCCGTCGCCGATCTGCAGAAGCGCTACGGCACCGACATGGAGAAGTGGAAGTGGGGCGATATTCACACCACCGACTTCATCCACCCACTTGGCGGCGGCGCGGCGACGAAGGACCTCTTCCACGTGGAGCCGGTCAGGCGCGGCGGCGATGGATTCACCGTCATGGCCGCGACGAGCCCGAGCGAGACGAACACGAAACAGACCTCAGGTGCGTCGTTCATGTTCGTGATGGACGTGAGCAACTGGGACAACTCCACCGGTCTCAGCGTGCCGGGGAATTCGGCGCAGCCGCTTAGCCCGCACTACAAGGACCTCACGGCGTACTGGGGCGAAGGCAAGCATTTCCCCCTCGCGTTCAGCCGCGCGAAAGTCGAGGAGGTGACCGCGCACCGCCTGATACTGCAGCCCATCCGCGACGTCAGCCTGACCGCCGGGGCGAAGCCGGCCGGTGACGCGCCCCTCCGCGCCGATGGCAGCGTCGACGTCGAGTCGCTGTTCGAGCCGGTGCAGCCGGAGCTCTTTACGCTGCAAGGAGGTCAGCCGAACGCCTGGGCCGACTTCGACGGCGACGCGGATCTCGATCTCTACGTCGGCTTCAGAGGGCAATTGAGCCGTCTCTATCGCAACGACAATGGCACCTTCGTCGACGTCGCCGACAAGGTCGGCCTCGCCGACGTCAACGAGGTCCGCGTCGCGTCGTGGGGCGACTACGACGATGACGGCGATCCCGATCTGTTCGTGGGCTACGCGCGCACGACCAGCGTGCCCAATCGCCTCTATCGCAACGATGGCGGCACGCGCTTCGTCGATGTCGCGCGCGAGCTCGGCGCCGACGTCATCGGCACGACCCGGCAGGCGGCGTTTCTCGACTACGACAACGACGGCGACACCGACCTGTTCGTGGCGTTTCGCGATCTTCCCAACATGCTCCACCGCAACGACGCGGGCAAGTACACCGAGGTCGGCAAGCAGGTCGGCATCGCGGATCCGCGGAAGACCGTGGGCGTCGCATGGTTCGACATGGAAGGTGATGGCGATCTCGACTCGTTCGTCGCCAACCAGGACGGCGACTTGAACGGCTTCTTCCGCAACGACGGCGGCCGCTTCACGGACATCGCCAAAGAGATGGGCATGGACGGCGCGGGCCGTCCGCTGGTCTACGGCGGCGTCGGGCCAAGCGTCGTCGACTATGACAACGACGGCGACCTCGATCTGTATGTCGCGAACTACGGCCCGAACACGATGTACCGCAATGACGGCGGGGGCAAGTTCGCCGAGGTCGCGGCCGATCTTGGCATCGCCGGCGACTACCACGCGACGACATCGGTGTGGGGCGACTACGACAACGACGGCCGGCCGGATGTCTACGTCGCCAGCTACCTCGCGAACATCATGCACGTGCGCGACTACCTCTATCGCAACGAGGGCGAGTCGTTTCGCGACGTGACGCCGTCGGTGCTGCTCAAGCACGACGCCACCCACGGCGTGCAGTGGATGGATTACGACGCGGACGGCGATCTGGATCTGGCCATGGCGGACAACGGGACGATGGGCGGCCACTACTTGTTCAGGAACCGCCTGCCGGCATCGCATCGACAGCGCGGGCTGAACGTGCTGGTGCTCGACAGCCGCGGACGCTACACGAGGGCCGGGTCCGAAGTGCGCGCCTACAAGGCCAACACGCGAACGCTGCTCGGCACCGTGATGGTCGACACCGGCAGCGGCTACTGTTCGCAGAACCTGGCGCCGGTGCATCTCGGATTTGCGACGGCGGACCCGGTGGACATCGAGGTCACGACGCTGACGACCTCCGGTCGAAAGGTGACGCGGGTCACGAACGTCGATCCCAAATCGCTGGCCGGCAAGCCGCTCGTCGTCCGGACCAGCGCGGCAACGCAGACGTCGGCGCAGCGCTAGAGCTTTCGGGCCGCCCTAAAGGGCGGCCCCTACGAAAACAAGCGGCCGTCCATGT
>DAINCF010000066.1:0-19455 GCA_036732565.1 Vicinamibacterales bacterium | reverse complement strand
GGGTCCGACTGGCGTGGGGTCCGACTGGCGTGGGGTCCGACTGGCGTGGGGTCCGACTGGCGTGGGGTCCGGCTTTAGCCGGACCTCATTTCGCAGATTCGATCTTCGTGATCGTCAGGACGTCGTTCGCGAGCGTCCCGGTGACGGTCACCTTGGCAGCGGCATGGGTCTGCAACAACGGATCGTCCTGCTTCGCGATCAGGTAGATCTTCTTGTCGTCGGTGGCGAACACGAACTTCGAGCCACCTCGCACGCAGGCGAGGACGCAGTCGTTCGGCTTCTGCGGAAGGTCCGCTTCCCCGCCCGGCTCGTGATGGGTCTTGCAGCTGCTGTCGCTGATCGTGCCGATCCAGCTCTGCTGAGCCGACAAGGGACCCGCCAGCGTTGTCAGCGTGACCAGGATCAGAACGGCTCGTCTCACGAAATCCATCTCCCCTCAACTATAATCCGGCTTATATGAGACTCACGACGGCTGTGTTCCTGACCCTCGCTCTGGCCACAACGGCGCTCATGTCTTCCGCGGCTCGCGCGGAGCAAGCGACGGCAGGCAAGAGCGTGTGGGATGGTGTCTACACCGCGGAGCAGGCGAAGCGCGGTGAGGCCACCTATACGAAGGAGTGCTCGAGCTGCCACGGCGGCGACCTGAACGGCGACGGCTTCGCGCCGGCGCTCACGGGCGCGGAGTTCACGAACACGTGGAACGGCACGACGCTCGGTGATCTGTTCGAGCGCATCCGTATCTCCATGCCGCCCTCGGGGCCGGAGTCGGTCAGCGCGCAGGCCAAGGCCGACATCCTCTCGTTCGTCTTGAAGTCGAGCAAGTTCCCAGAGGGGAAGACCGAGCTGGCGCCACAGGCCGGAACGCTGAAGGCGATTCAGTTTCAGGCGAACAAACAATAAACAATCGCTGGCTCGAGGCGTGGGACCTGCGGCTCGACGCTCGACGTCAATTCCGTTCTAGATCCCATCGGGGGCCAAATCCTACGCTGGCCTCATGCCTCATGAAACACCTCTGCTGTTCCCGTCCGAAGGACATCTTCTCAGCGGCGTGCTCGTTGCCCCGGATTCACGGCCGGCGCGCGGGCCGGTGGTCATCACCACCGGCTCGTGGCTGACCGTCAAGGAGCAGATGCCGCTGCTGTACGCGCGCCGGTTGGCGGCGCGCGGCATTGCGGCGTTCGCGTTCGACTTCTCGAGCTTCGGCACGAGCACCGGCTCGCCACGGCAGCTCGAGGTGCCGTTGCGAAAGGCCACTGAGATCGCTGCGGCCGCCCGCTACCTGTCGTCACTCTCGATCGTCGACGAAGGACGCGTCGGGCTGCTCGCCATCTGCGCGAGCGCGCAGTACGGCCTGCGGGCCTTGCGCGAGGGCGCGCCGATCGCGTCGTACGCGAGCGTCGCCGGCTGGTTCCACGACAGCGCCACGGTCGCGCCGTTCTACGGCGGCGACGAAGGCGTCCAGATGCGGCTGCGCGCGGCAGGCGATGCCTGGGCGCAGTTCAGACACAGCGGCGAAGCCGCGATGGTGCCGGCCTATCGTGAGGGCGACATGTCCGCGGGCATGTTTTTCCGGCTGGACTACTACGCCGATCCGGCGCGCGGCGCCGTTCCCGAGTGGCGCAACGAGATGGCGGCGATGAGTTGGACGGGATGGCTGATGTGGGATGGGCTGAGCTCGGCGAAGCACGTCACGACACCATCGCTGATGGTGCACAGCGACGACTGCGCGCTTCCCGACAACGCGCGCGCGGTCTTCAACGATCTCGCCGGGCCGAAGCGGCTGCACTGGTCGACCGGGTTTCAAACGGACTTTTACGATCTGCCCAAACCAGTCGACGAGGCCGTCGACCTCGCGGTCACGCATTTCCGGGAGACGCTGTCATGAAGGACGTTCGGCCATGACCGATCAGCTCGACGACCTCATCGCCATTCAAATGGTCGTGGCGGCCTTGGGCCTTCACGTCGACGCGCGCCGCTGGGCCGAGCTCGAGGCGCTGTTCGTCCCGGACCGCGTCGAGCTCGACTACCGGTCGCTGGTCGGCGGCGACGTCACCCATCCATCGGCGCGAGACGTCGTCGGCGCCTGGGCGGCGCTCCTTCCGGGCTTTACGACCACGCATCATGCCATCGGGCCGCCTGTGATCGAAGTCCGCGGCCTGCACGCCGCGGCGGAAGCCGCCGTGGTCGGCTCGCATTGGATCGACGAAGCGACCTTCATGGGTGGCAACAGCTGGATCGTCATTGGCCGCTACCGGCTGCGACTCGAGAAGCACGATGATCGATGGCTGATCGCCGCTTTGACGCTCATCGCCACACGGCAGGAGGGCAACCAGGCGCTCCCGCAGGAAGCCGCGAAGCGCGTGAGTCTGGCGCTGTAGGGCCGTTCGCGAGCTGCCTTCGATGTGGGGCGGTGCGCGAGCTGCTTTCGGTGTAGGGGCGGTTCGCGAACCGCCCCTATGTCAGAACGTGGGGATCGAACGGATACGGAACCGGTGGGCCACCGGCCTTCGGCCACACGGTTACCGCGGTCCCCGGCGTGCTCTCCTCTCCGTGCTCGTTCTTCAAGCCGATGTCCACGATCACGACGCCGTACGCACCAAGATCCTGTTTGATGCCGATACGGCCCCACGCGGTGAGCGTTTCTTCCGGGAAGTTCATGCCGCGAAACTGGAAGCTCACCTTCCAGACCCAGCCGACGTCGCCGACCCAGTCCGTCACGAGTTGCATCAGCACGTGTTGCTTCCACGACCCGTTGACGACGACGTTCGGCAGATTATCGTGTTCGGCGGCGAACTCGCGGTCGTAGTGGATACGATGCCAGTTCTCCATCGATGACGACCAGCGCATGATGTGCGCGGGCGTGAGCGGGCCCTTCGAGAGAGCCGGAATCTCCTCGCCGATCTGAAAATCTTCGAATCGCGTGGCGGTCATGGATCAGCGCAGGATGACGGTGTTCGTGGTTCGGAGCAGCAGCTCGTCGGAGTCGGTGGAGTACGTCTCTTCCACCAGGATGAACACCATCGGCCCGCTCTTCCCTTCTCGCTGGTAGATGTCGCGATACCGACTGCGCCGGAAGATCCTCTCGCCGAGGCGCGCGTAGCGGAAGAGCTCGTACTCGTAGCCGCCGTTGAGCATGCGATCCAGCGGCACGTTGACCGTGGGAAGGCCGGGTCGGAGCTGCTTGCTCATCCCACCGAAGTCGGGTTCGGCAGCGGCCGCGAGGGGGTCCGGTTCGTCGGCGGCGCGACGGAAGGCATGAACGGGAAACGCCGGCGGCGCGACCACTGACCCGTATCGACTCCCACTCGCCCATTCCTCGTCCCAATACCGTCTCGCCGGGTCCATCGTCGCGTGATGAAAGCGGCGCACCTCGCTCGCCTCGACCGGATGCGTCGACTCCTCGCGATCGGACTCGCGTCCGATCAGCGCCTTGATCTCATCGGTAATGTAGTTGACGCTCATCGAGCTCGACGCCACTGAACTGGTGCCCTCGTCCGATCGTAAGCAATGTCCGTCACATCGACCAGCCCTAGCAAGGAGCAAGTTGCGACACTAACGTACGTAGCGCAGGCCGCTGATTTCACAACGCGATCCAACCGTGAATACGCTACTGCAACCCTATCGATGAGCTTTCGCGTAGAGCTCGTTCGGCACTCTCTGGATCGATCACGAGCAAACGAGCGGCTCGCCGAGGTGTTGGCCGCATTCGACGGTCACTCTTGAGTTGACGCTGCCGGTAGCAGCTTCTCTTTCAGGGATCTCTCGAGGCGCATCTGATCGCTCTTCAGCGCGCGTTGTAGGTCTTGCTGAAGTTGTTGCGGCTGTTGGTCACCGTGAACGCGCCCGTGGCCTGAGCCGTCACCTTGATCCAGTACGCCGGCACGTGCGGCGGTCCGGCAGGAGGGCGAGCGGCACCGGGCGGCGCCGTCAATCGCTCAGCGAGGGCGCCCGGCTCCTCGAGGTTGGCAATGAAGATCCCAGGCGCGTTGTGCTCGATGCCGGCGGTGTACGACCAATGGAGCTGCCAGATGTCTTCGAGACCAGGAGACGACCGCAGCAGCTGCATCACGTCGGGCGCCGCCCCTTTGGTCGTGCCGTTCTGCATCACGGCGGCACGGGGTCTCAGCCCGAGCACCTTCGCCGGCGAGTTCGAGGCATTCAAGCCATGGTGCGTGACCATGAAGAGGTCGACGGTGCCCAACACGTTAATCGGACACATCAAGTCGATCTCGTTGTTCCAGAGCAGATCCCCGAAATCGGCGACGCGAAACCGTCCGAGCGTCACGATGCTCCCCACCGACTGACTGTTCTCGGGATCGTTGGTGATGTCCTTCGGCTTCGTCTGCGCGCAGCCCGGGTTGGGACGTCCGGCGCCAGGTGCGCCGGTAATGGGAGTCTCCAGGGCTTTGCCCGCCGACGTCACGATGCGCCAATCGAGCCCCGGGATCGGAAGAGTGTCACCCGGCCTCACGACGAGGTGCTTGGCGCGACCGTAGATCTCCGCATAGGCCGCCTGGAACCCCGGCACGTGTTCTCGCAGCTCCGGCACGACCGGCCCCTCGATGGTGGGACCGTGATCGACGAAGGTGCCCACGGGAATCTGCTTGACCAGCTCCTGCAGACCGCCGACGTGATCGCCGTGGTAGTGCGTCGAGACGAGGTAGTCGATCCGCGTCACGCCGGCGGCGGCGATCACTTCCATCAACCTGCCCACGTCCCGCCCGCCTGGGCTGCCAGTGTCGATGACCACGGTCTGACCTGACGGCGCGATCCACAAGGCCGTCTTGCCGCCCTCGGGATCGACCACGTAGATCTCCAACGGCCGCGAGGCCGCGGTGCCACCCTGAGCACCGGCTGCATGGGCGTTCACGCAGGCCGCTGCAATCACGGTGAGCACGACGCGAGCGACGTGTTTCATCACCTCCCGGCCCATCATTTGACCGGGGAGAAATCGGTCGGACTCAGAAACACTGAATCAGGCGGCTTCGCTGTGAGGGGTCCGCCCGCCGCCTGCTCCGACGCCGCTCTCACCTTCACCCATTCCGGATCCTTCCCGAACGCCGCCCAGTTTGCCTTGGCGGTTTCACGGCTCGCATGCTCGAGGATGTAGATGAGCGTGTTGTCCGACGCCGGCGCGTCCTCCGGCGTCCAGTACCCGACGGCGGTCATGTTGTGTTTCTTGAAGATGCGAATCGTGTGATCACGGAAGCGCGACTTCAAGGCCTCGAGCCGGCCAGGGGGAGTGATGTAGGTCCGCAGCTCGTAGACGTGGCCCGCCTGCGCGTGTGCAATCGCCGCCGGGCGCCACAGAAGACCCATTCCGAGGCCCGCGGCGAACGCCGCGGCCACCGCCACTGCTACAAGGTTCTTGGTCATCGCGCTATCCAACCTCCATCGACAAACACAGCGCTTCCGGTGACGTACGAGGATGCATGCGACGCGAGAATCACGGCAATCGATCCATGCTGATGGCGCGGCCTCCCGCCTGGCCGATCAATGTGACTCTCGTGGGACGCCATGGCCCCGACAGCCGACCAGAAAATCCAGATCGGCACCCTGATCGGCCTGGCTGACATGCTCGATATACAACCTCGCGTAGCCGCTGCGCGGGCCAACCGGATCCGGCGCACACCACGTCGCGCGCCGGCGTGTGAGTTCTTCCGCAGCCACCAGCAGCTCGAGCCGGCGTGCCGGCACGTCGAGCTCGATGAGGTCGCCGTCTTGGACGATCGCCAACAGCCCACCGGCGGCGGCCTCCGGGCTGACGTGCAGTACCACCGTGCCGTAGGCAGTGCCGCTCATCCGCGCATCGGAAATCCGCACCATGTCCTTCACACCGGCGCGAAGCAGCTTGGGCGGCAGGCCCATGTTCCCCACTTCCGCCATACCGGGATATCCCTTCGGGCCGCAGTGTTTGAGCACGAGCACAGACGTGGCGTCCACGTCGAGATCGGGATCGCCAATGCGCCGCTTGTAGTCCTCGATGTCTTCGAACACGACGGCATGGCCGCGATGCTGCATCAGGTCGGGCGAGGCGGCTGACGGCTTGATTACGGCGCCGCAAGGCGCGAGGTTGCCGCGCAGCACGGCAATACCGCCGCTGGCGACCAGGGGCCGGTCGAACGGCCGGATTACCTCCGCATTCCATGTCGGCGCATCCTTGCAGTTCTCCCAGATGGTCTGCCCATTCACCGTCGGTGCCTCCTTGTTCAGTAGTCCGTTCTCGCCGAGCGCGCGCATGACGGCAGGAACACCTCCGGCGTAGTAGAAGTCCTCCATCAGAAAACGTCCCGACGGCATCAGGTCGACAAACGTCGGAACGTTGCGGCCGAAATCATCCCAGTCCTGGAGCGTCAGGGGAACCCCGACGCGCCCGGCGATCGCCAGCAGGTGAATCACCGCGTTGGTCGATCCGCCAATCGCGCCATTCAGGCGAATCGCGTTCTCGAACGCCGAACGGGTCAGAATCTGCGAGATGCGCACGTCGCCCTTGACCATGTCGACGATGCACCGTCCGGCGACGTGCGCCAGCGCATAGCGGCGCGAATCGACCGCCGGGATCTCGGCGTTGTGCGGCAGCCCCAGACCCAGCGCGTCTGCCATGACCGCCATCGTCGACGCCGTGCCCATGACGTTGCACGTGCCCGTCGATCGCGACATGCAAGACTCGGCCTGTGTGAACTCGCGCTCGCTCATCTTGCCGGCCCGCACGTCCTCGCTGAAGCGCCACACATCGGTGCCCGATCCGATGTCGCGGCCCTGGAACTTCCCGTTGAGCATGGGACCACCGGTCACGACGATGGCCGGGACATCGCAACTGGCGGCGCCCATGATCAAGGCTGGCGTGGTCTTGTCGCAGCCGCACAGCAGCACGACGCCGTCGATCGGATTCGCGCGAATGGATTCTTCGACGTCCATGCTCACCAGATTGCGGAACAGCATGGCGGTCGGACGCAGGCTCGTCTCGCCGAGCGACATCACCGGAAACTCGAGCGGCACGCCACCCGATTCCCAGACGCCGCGCTTGACAGACTCGGCAAGCTCGCGAAAGTGCCCATTGCACGGTGTGAGCTCGGACCACGTGTTGCAGATGCCGATGATCGGCCGGCCGTCGAAGATGCCGTCCGGCAGCCCACGTCCCACCCAACTGCGATGAATGAACCCATCCTTGTCGCGCTGGCCAAACCACTGCGCAGAACGGTATGTGCGTTGATTTCTCGACACCTACACAGCCTCCACTCGACAACGCCGCTGCATTCGCTCGATGGTGATTGTATGACTGCCGCAGTACTTTTGGATTCGACACTCCGCAGTCAGCTGACCAGTGGATGACGACATGGAATCGCTGCCGTCACGCACCCGGACGGCCACTGCGAGCGCCACCCTGGCATCGGGTGCGCGCCCATGCATGGTCTTCGTCAAAACCCACGCGGCCGTATCCAGAAGCTTTCGTCCCACCAGCCGCCCGGCTCGATGGACTGGAGCCCTTTGTAGAGGCCCTTGTGGGCAAGGTGCAGCGCGTTGGTCACCCCCGCCATCGGCTCGAATGCGACGGTGCCAGGGCCGGGAGGGGCGCCAGCGGGTCCGGTGTTCTGGCGCGACAGCACGAGGATGGTCGTGAACTTCGGCCCGACGCTGACGTCGAGCTGCTGTCTCTTGCCGACGAGCGCCATCGTGGCGCGACCGCGTTCGTCGCGCTCCAGATCCGTGAAGATGTCATCGAGCGTGACGTCTTTCACCGGCACGTTCTTCGGATCGGGGAGGATGGCCGTTATCGGTTGGGTCTGACCCGTCGGCAGCTTCCTCGAATCGAGCAGCCAGTGCGTCTGGGCGGCAACCGACAGGGACCAGTCTTCGCGAGCGGAATCCGTGAGCTGAAAGTACGGATGGAAGCCTATCGTCACCGGGATCGGCTCGTCGCTCATGCTGTCTATCCGCGTGTGCACTTCGAGCGCACCGTCTTGCACGCGGTAGGTCATCGTCAGCGTGTGCGCGAACGGAAACTGCTTCATGTAGCGCGGGATGCGGAAGAATTCGAGCTTCATCGACACCCACGCCGATTCGGCATCCGCCTTCGCTTCAACGAGCTTCCACGTATCCGCGCTCGTGAGGAAGCCATGAATCGGAATCGGAGTGCTGCCGGTGTTACCGAGACCGAGATCGAATGAATATTTCTTTCCGTTGGCAAAGAACGCCTGTTCTTCCAGTCGGTTGGCGTAGGGCCAGAGCAGAGGCACGCCGTTCAATCCCATGCGCGTGCGAATGTCGTCGAGCGTGTTCCAGGTCTTGCGAATGACGTCTTCACCCTTGACGGTCATCCGGTACGCATTGCTCGCCGTCGTGAGCACGGGCACGACGAGTGCCGTCTGCTTGTCGGAAAGCGTGACCACATCGCCATCGCGCGAAACGTCGTAGCGCGAATCCGCCCCAGACTGACGGGTGATGGCCCGAGGCACCAAGCCGACCGCCGGCAGCATCACTGCGAAGACGATTCCTATCGTGAAATCGGACGGTTTGAATCGGCGCTTCATTCAGGCTCCTCGTCCAGCGCTGAAGCCACTATCGACGGCGGGCGCGCCGTGGCTGACCGGCGGCTGAGTGGGGGCCGCAGCGACTCCGGCGCCCGGGTAGAGCGGGCGTGACGTTATCACGGAGCAAACTTGTATGCAATTTCGATACATGGGAGTTGCGCCCACAACGATCGCGATCCGCCGGGAACGCCACCACGAGAGGCGCAGACCGGCCCAGGTAAGACAAGAATAGACGATGCTGGATGAGGGGGTTGGGTGGACACTGCTGGCACGTTGTTGTGTGAGGTGCTGCCGCCGAGATTGCATACAAGCCACGCAAGTTGCATGCAAAATGCTAGGGTGATGCCCATGCCACGAGCCAGGCGTGATGACTCCCAGACGCTGCGGGCCCTGTTGCTGATGCGTGAGCTCCTCCTGCGCGGCGAGTTCCGTCCGGGCGAGCGCATTCGTGAGATTCAACTGGCCGAGCGGCTCAAGGTGTCGCGCACGCCCCTACGACTGGTGCTCGGTCGCCTCGAGGAAGAAGGCCTCGTCGTGGCGCGCGCGACGGGAGGGTTCGTCGCCTCGGAGTTCACGCTGCGGGACATCTACGACGGCATCGAGATCCGCGGCGTGCTCGAGGGCATGGCGGCGAAGCTCGCGGCCGAACGCGTGACCAAACCCGAGGGGCTCGCCGAGATCCGCGAGTGCCTCGACCGCATCGACCGGTTGCTCGAGCGCTGGGCGTATGGCACCGACTCGCTGGCGAAGTACATCGCGCTCAACGCGCGCTTCCACGATTCGCTGGTCGACCTGGCGCAGAGCCCGATGCTGCGGCGTGCCGTCGACCGCGCGATTGCCTTGCCGTTCGCCTCGCCCAACGCGTTCCTGATCGGACACGCGCAACAGAAAGAAGGACGTGACATCGTCACCCTGTCTCAGATTCACCATCGCGCGATCATCGACGCCGTCGCGGATCGCGAGCCCGCCCGCGCTGAAGCGCTGGCGCGCGAGCATGCGCGGCTCGCCCGCACCAGCCTGCAGCTGATCAGCCGCAATCGGGACCTGCTGTCGCAGGTCCCTGGCGCCTCGCTGATCCGCTTCCCCGATCTGATGGAACGCGAAGCATAAGGAGACGTTCGCGAAATCGTGCGACGCTCCCTCTGCCCACCGCACGAGCCGAACCCTCGCCTTGGGACTGTTTCGAACCGGCGGGACACAAGTCAGCTGGACTATTCGCTACGGAGCGACACCATTGGATCGATCCGCGAAGCGCGCAGGCCTGGCAGCGTCGTCGCCAGGGCAGCCACGAGGATCAGGAGGAGCGCCATCGCCGAGAACGTGATGGGATCGTCGGCCTGAACTTCGAACAGCAGGCTGCGCATCAGACGCGTGACGCCGAGCGCCCCGAGGAGGCCGAGAGCCACGCCGGTCAGCGCCACCGACAAACCCTGGCTGACGATCAAGCGCAGGATCGCGGCGGGTGTCGCGCCGAGCGCCATGCGGATGCCGAGCTCGCGGACGCCCTGGTTGACCAGGTAGGCCATGACGCCGTACACGCCGATGGTCGCGAGCCCGAGCGCGATGGCCGCGAGGAGGGTCAGCAACAACATCGAGAATCGCCGCGTCGCCAGCGATTCGTCGACGCGCTGCATCATGGTGCGTACGCCGTAGATCGGCAGGTCGGGATCGAGCGCGCGAATCTCGGCGCGGACCGCGTTCGTCAGATTGGACGGATCCTGACGTCCGCGGATCACGACGTTCATGGCGCGCACGGGATATTGCGTGTGCGGGAAGTACATCGCGATGCGCGAATCGGCATCGAGCGTGTACTGCTTGACGCGTCCAACCACCCCGATCACGGTGATCCACGGCGTGTCGCTGTCCACGCCTCCCATGCGAATGCGCTTCCCCACTGCGTCCTCGCCCGGCCAGAGCTGGGAAGCCATGTGCTCATCAACCAGCAGAACGCGCTGGCTGGATCGGGTATCGAGATCGGTCAGCAGCCGTCCGCGCACGAGCGGAATCTCCATGGCCTGGAAGTAGTCGCCGGTGACGATTCTGATGTCGGCGTTGATGAACTGCTCGCCGGCCGGCATTGGTCGGCCCTCGACCGTGATGGGGCCCCACGCGAACATCTGACTGAGTGGCAGCGCGGATACGGCACCTGCCACCTCGACTCCCGACACCCCGCGAAGACGCTCCCACAGGCGCCGATACGTCTCGACGGCAGCCTGACCATCCGTGTACTTCCGCCCGCTCATCGTGAGCTCCAGCGTCAGGAGACGCGATGGATTGAACCCCGGCGGCACCTCCTGGAGGCGAGCGAAGCTGCGAATCAGCAGGCCCGCGCCCACGAGCAGCACGATGGACAGGGCCAGCTCGGCGATCACGAGGACGCGACGCATGTTGTGTCCTCGCGCCCACATCGCGCTTGCGCCCGCCGATCCGCGACTGGCGTCCTTGAGGGAGTCGTGCAGCGCTGCACGGCTCAGGCGCAGCGCCGGGGCGAGACCGAACACGATGGCCGACACGAGCGATACAACGAGCGTAAACGCCAGGACTTCCCCATCGATGCCGATCTCGCTCAGCCGAGGCACGCTTCGCGTGCCCAGCGCGCGGATGCCTTGCAGGCTGGCCCACGCGAACAGCAGCCCCGCGGCGCCACCCATCACGCCGAGCAGCGCACTCTCCGTGAGCAGCTGACCGACCAGACGTCCACGCTTCGCGCCCAGCGAGGCACGGACGGCCATCTCGCGCTGACGTCCAACCGCGCGCGCCAGGAGCAGATTCGCGACGTTCGCGCACGCGATCAGCAGCACGAGCCCCACCGCCGCCATCAAGATGATGACCGACCGACGGACCTCGCCCACGACCTGTTCCTGCAGAGGGACGATGCTGAATGTCAGGCCGCCGTTGGGCGGATAGTCCGCCGGAAAATCGCGCCGCAGGCGGGCGGTGATGCCGTCCATCTCGGCCTGCGCCGTCTGCACCGACACGCTCGGCTTCAGCTTGCCGAGGATGTTGTAGTCCTCGCGGGTGCGTATCGTCGGCGCGTCCGGTGCGAGCGGAAGCGGTATCAAGATCTCTGCATGCTCGGCGCCGCCTAGCGTCGGCATGACTTCGCGTGGCAGATCGAACGACGCCGGCAGTACGCCGACGATCTGATACGGGTCGCCGTTGAGGGTCAGGGACGTGCCGATGACGCGCGCATCGCCACCATAGCGACGCATCCACGTGCCGTGGCTCAGTACTGCACTGCCCGTGGTGCCCGGTACGTCATCCTCCGGAAGAAAGAGGCGTCCGAGCGCGGGCTGCGCGCCGAGCATCGGCAGCAGGTTCGACGACACGCGGATGGTGCCGATGCGCTCGGGCTCACCCGTGCCGGTGAGGTTGTAGTTGCCGCCGATGGCAATCGCGACATCGTCGAATCCCGAATGGCCGGTCTTGACGTCGAAGTACTGCGCGGTCGAAAACCAGTCTTCGGTGATGCCGAGACCCGGCGATCGATTCCACAGGATCGCGAGCCGATCGGCATCGGCGTACGGCAGCGGCTCGAACAGCAGCGCGTGCGCGACGCTGAAGATCGCCGTGTTCGCGCCCAGCCCCAACGCCATCGACAACACGGCGACGGCGGTGAAGCCCGGCGACTGCCGAAGGGCGCGGAAGGCATACTGAAGGTCCGCCGTCATCCCCGGCAGTTTTCCACAGGTACGCACATTTCCAGAAGGGGGCTGACCCCTTGGCGAAAATATTCAGCCTGGCGGGGTCATCACGGGATCGAGTGTGGCCGCGCGACGACAGGGGCGAGCGCGGCGGACACGACGAACGCCGGGAGGACGGCGTCGACAGGTCACGCCGATAGCGGCCGAGCTCCGAATAGCGTGTTGGCGCCAACGCCAACGCCCAGAATCAGGACGGTGATGGCGGTGAACCCGCGGACCAGGCGACGGGCGGGCGCGCGAAGGTCGGGCAGAAGTCGAGTTATGAGTGTGCGGGCATGAGGCGGTTTCGACCGACCAGGCGTTGGAGTCCGATGTATCCTCACGGGGCGCCAATCCGGCTCGCTGCCACGAGGCGGCCGCGGCGCTGAGAAAGGCGGCCCGATTGCCCGTGACCCAAGACCCCAGCCAGCGACAGCCCTCCTCCTTCAACTTCATCAAGCTCGCCGGTCCCGGTCTCGTCGTCGCCGCCACAGGCATTGGCTCGGGGGATGTCGTCTCGGCCACCGTGGGCGGCGCCCGCTATGGCGTGGTGCTGCTCTGGTGCATCGCCCTCGGGGCGTTCTTCAAGTTCGTGCTGAGCGAGGGCATCGCGCGTTGGCAGCTGGCCACCGGGTCGACCGTGCTCGAAGGATGGGCGGAGCACCTGCCGTCGTGGGTGAAGATCTACTTCGGGCTGTACCTCGTGTTCTGGACCGTCGCCGTCAGCGCCGCGCTGACCAACGCCACGGGCCTCGGCATCGCCAACCTCACCGGCGGCGCCGTGTCGCAGCCCTGGGGCGCCGTCGCGCACAGCCTGATCGGCTTCGCGCTGGTGTCGCTGGGCGGCTACGCGCGTTTCGAAAAGATGATGAAGCTCCTCGTCGGCATCATGGGCTTCAGCATCCTCTTATGCGCGCTGATGACGCTCCACAACCCCGGGCCAGCCATCAGCGGGTTGCTGGTGCCGACGATTCCGCCCGGCAGCGGAGGCTACGTGCTGTCGCTCATCGGCGGCATCGGCGGGTCGATCACCATCCTTTCCTACAACTACTGGATGCGCGAGGAGAAGATCACCGGCGCGGAGCGGCTCGGCTACGTGCGCGGCGATGTGGCCGTGGCCTACGTCTTCACGGCGATCTTCGGCCTCTCGATCATGCTGATCGCCAATCAGGCGTTCTTCACCGCGGGCGTGGGCATCAGCGACGCGCAGGCGGTGCCGAAGATGGCCGAGATGCTGGGAACGATGCTGGGACCGTTCGGCGTGTATGCGTATTCGGTGGGATTCTGGGCGGCGGTCTTCGCGTCGTTGCTCGGCGTGTGGCAGAGCGTGCCGTACCTCTACGCGGACTTCTACGGCATCTTCACGAAGGCGTCGGCGGCGCAGCGGCTCGAGCTGACGAAGGTGACGAGCACGCCCTATCGGCTGGCATTGGTCTTCATCACCCTCGCGCCGCTGCCCTTTGCCTTCATCGGACGGCCGCTCGTCATCATCGTTTCCTACACGATCATCGGGAGCTTGTTCATCCCGTTCCTCGCGGCGACGCTGTTGTATCTCAACAATCGCGTGCGCTGGAGCTCGCCCGTCCCCCACAACCATTGGTCGACGAACGTTCTGCTCATCGCCATCCTGGCGCTCTTCGCGGCCGTCGGCGCGCAAGAGGTCATCAATACGTTCTAAAACCTGTCGGCTTGGGGCTTGGGGCCTGGGTCTTGAGGGGCTTCGGGTTCACGGCTTACGGCCGTTCGGTATGTGCCACGGCGATCGGTTCGATCACGAACTGTTCGACCACCTCTTGCACGGTCCGGCGGTGGCCTCGGCGTTGATCGTCGGTCGCGGTCGACGAGGTCGTGACCACGACCAGCTGAAGATCGGGGACGACGAAGATGAACTGCCCGCCGTAGCCCCAGGCGAAGTAGAGGCGGCGGCCGGACACGTCACGTATCCACCAGCCGTAGCCGTACAGTTGATCGCTCCAATGCGAGCGGGCGCGGGCGACGAACGACGCCTCGACCCATGCGGCTGGTACGATCTGCCGGCCCTTCACAACGCCGCGATTGAGGTACAGCTCACCGAACGCCAGCATCTGCCGCGGCGTCAGCAGCATGTCGTTGCCGCCGAAATACACGCCCTGCGGATCGCGAGGCCACTCGGAGAGCGTGAAGCCGAGCGGGCCAGCCAGCACGTCCTGCGCGAACTGTCGCGTTGATTTCCGCGCAACCCTGGTGAGAATCGCCGAGAGGACGTGCGTGTTGCCAGTGCTGTAGTCCATCTCCGTCCCCGGCTGGCTCAGCAACGGGCGCGCCAGCGCGTAGCGCACCCAGTTCTTGCTTCGCACCCAGGATCCGTAATTGCGGCTGCTGGTCGACTCCAGCCCCGCCCGCATCGTGAGGAGATCCTCCACCGTGATGCCGCGCTTCGCCGCATCGGCGAGGGCGGTGAACGCGTCGGGAAAGAACGCGGCGATCGGCTGGTCCACCCGCTCGATGAGCCCGCGCTCGAGGGCAATGCCGACCAGCGCCGAGATCAGGCTCTTCGACACCGATTTGACGTTTGCCGGGCGGCTCGCGCGCGTGCCGTTGAAGTACTGCTCCAGAACCAGCTCGCCGCGCCAGCTCACGAGCAGGCTGTGCAGGCGTGGCAGTTCCGATGCAGTCTGGGCCGCGCGGGCGAGCGCCGCCTCGAGTGACGCGCCAGTGGACTGGACCGAGGTGGGAGCTGTACCCGTGACAGCGGTTACCGCGAGGGCGATCGATGCAGCAAGGAGCACGATCCGAATGCGCAACGGCAACATAGGCTCGCAGCAGGCGGGGCTTCAGTTCCGCCTAGGTTCGCATCGCGCCATATAGCTCGATGTGACGTTCGACGACGCGCTTGCGTTCGATCTCGTTTGGCTCGAGCGTCCAGACCCCTCGCTCGGAGGTGCCGCCGAGGATGATGCCGTCGCTCCGCGGCATCATGTGCAGGAAGCCACCCGGCGACCCGGGATCGATGCCGATGCCACCCGTCGTGCCGTAGTGCACGTCGGACTGCGGTATGAGCACCGTCAGCTGCCCCTTGAGCGGCACGAGCTCTTGATCGTTGACCAGATCGCGAGACCCGAGCCCGGTGCAATTGACGATCACGGGCTCGTCGAGCGACGCGAGCTCGGCACGCGAGGTGAACTTCCGGATGACGATGCGGCCGCCGAAGACGGCGAAGTCGCGCAGCGCCGCGTCGAGGAAAATCGACGGCTCGAAGCGCATCTCGTGTCGCCACACCGCGTACCTCGTCGGAAACGGATGCTCGCCTGGACCGAGCAATTCGCGCGCGCCGCGCAGCGCCTCCGGCATCAGCGGATTCGACCCGCTCGCGGACCGGTCGTCATCGGTCGGCGCGTAGTTGTCGATCCATGTAACGCCCCAGTGTGGCCCGGCGAGCAGCTGCCAGCGTTGATACGAGAGCTCGACGGCGTGTCTGAACTGCGCCTCCCATTCGGGCGTGCGGGCACTGAAATCGACGAGACCTGAGGTCGGCGTAAAACCGGCGAGCGCCATGTTCGACGTCGTGTCCGGCGGGACCGTGGCTGTGTAGATGGTCGTCTGGAAGCCGAGCCGCTGGAGCGTGCGTGCCGACGTGAGGCCGATGACGCCGGCGCCGATCACCGCCGCACGCCGATGCGGCGTCTGCAACGCGATGTCCGCGGCCATCTGCGCCGTGCCCCACGACAACGACCAGCCCGCGCCGCCGTGGCCGTAGTTGTGAATCAGGGTCTTGTCGTCGAGCGGCTCAGCCCTGAGCACGAAACCCGAGGGTCGATGGGGACGCAGGCCAACGGTGGTGCGGATCACGCGATCCCACGACACGTCGACGTGCGGCAGCGTGAGGCGAGGGTGACGCGCCGCGCGTCGTGTTCCCGCGCCGGTGGATCGCGTCGCGCACCCGCCGAACGCCAGACCCACCGCCGCGAGGGTCCCCGTCTTGAGAGCGGTCCGACGGTTCATGGACGGGGATCATGGCACAAGAACATCCGCCAAGCACCCGGCATGAACCGTCGTCCCTCCGGCATCGTCAGCCGACGGTAAACGGAACGGTCGCCGTCGTCGTGCCCCAGTCCACTTTCAGCGCCCCACCCGTCGGCGTGTCCTGCACCGTCAGCGTGAGTTGCTCGGCGGGTGTGGCCGCCTTGGCGACGGTCATCGCCACGCGGCCAAGGTCCTCGCCTTTCGGGTAGGGAACGCCCCACTGCCCGGTTTTCTTGCTGACGATCAACTCCCATTTGCCGCCGGTGGCGATGGTGTAGAGCGTGTAGGTCCCAGCCGGCACGGCCAACGAGCCGAACTTGAGCGCCTTGTCGGTGACGAGCGTCGTCGCTTCGTCGGCGCCGACGCGCCATTCGCGGCCGTCGTACGGATCCACGTCCTTACCCGGCGTGCGTCCCTTGAGGGACGGTCGGCCGTAAGTGATCGAGATCGCCGCGCCATCGACGGTGTACTCGCTCTTCACGTGAGGGCTTCCGGCCTTGCCGGGGTGCACTTCGGTGGTCTTCTGCGCGCCGAGGGTGATGCTGAACGCCGCGAGCAACGCGGCGGACGTGAACAACCGACTTCGTGACATCGAGCCTCCTGTGAGCTAGGTCCAGCCTGTCAACGTAGCACGGCGAGGACGGCCGTGTGGTTACAACCGGCGTGGGGCACATGGTGGGCCGAAGGGCCGGGTAGAATCTGGCGATGCGCCAGCTGATCCCGACGTTTCTCGCCCTGATCCTGATCGCCCCGACGGTTGACGCGCAGGAAGCGCGGCGGCGATGGGAGATGCAGCGCCAGATTCGGCTCGACAAGTTCGAGCAGATCCTGCCGGGTGCGATGCGCGGTCAGGGCATCGACATGTGGATCGTGGCGGCCAAGGAGAACCATTACGATCCGCTCTGGGAAGATCTGGGCCGCGGCTATATCTCCGGCTTCGGCTATTACGTCTTCACCGATCGCGGCGGCGACCGCATCGAGCGCGCGGCGCTCGGGCCCAGCGGCTATCTCATCGAGCGATCAGGCGCCTACGACATCTTCGCGCCAGCGGCGTCACTGTCCTCGTTCGTCAAGGAGCGCAATCCCAAGCGCATCGGCGTCAACATGTCCGACGAGATCGGACCGGCTGACGGGCTGTCGCACACGATGCACCAGCACCTCGTGAAGACGTTGGGTGAGCCTTACGCGGGTCGCCTCGTCAGCGCGGAACGTCTCGTGTCGGAGTTCCGATCGCGCCGCGTGGCCGCGGAGATCGTGGCGTTCGGCGAAGCGGCCGGCATCGCGATCCAGCTCACAGAGCGCGCGCTGTCCAACGAAGTGATCGACGTCGGCAAGACCACGCTGGAGGACGTCGCGTGGTGGATGCAGGATCGACTGGTCGAACGCGGCCTCGGCTCGGAGTTCGACATGCCGTCGGTCTACGTCACCGGTCCGTCAGGGATCGTCGCGACCTCGACGCCGCGCGTCATCCAGCCGGGCGACGTCATCATGATCGACTGGGGCGTGCAGCTGATGAACTTTGGCACCGACGTCAAGCGTGTCGCGTACGTGCTGAAATCGGGAGAGCTCACGCCCCCGGCGAGCATCCAGGGCGCCTTCGACAAAGCCGTCGCGGTCCGTGATGTTCTGAAGAAGGTGATCAAGCCGGGCGTGCGCGCCGACGAGACGATGAAGAAGATGGACGAGGCGCTGCGCTTGGCGGGATACGGGGTCATCGAGTTCAACAAGCCGAACGCCGACGACAAGACGGATGTCGTGTACGGCTTCCACCCGGTCGGCAACACCGGTCATGACATCGGGCCGTCACTGACGACGTGGCAGCCGCTGCAGCGCACGTTCACCATGCACACTCAACACATGTTCGCATTCGAGTACTTCGCTTACGTCCCCATCGCGGAATGGGGTGGCAAAAAACTTCGCGTGCCGATCGAAGACGATGCAATCCTGATGGAGCATGGGATCCAGTTTTTGCACCCGGCTAACTATCGGCTGCTCACCATTCGCTAGCCTCATGCAATCTTCGTAGCGGCCGCCCTTTAGGGCGGCCGATCCGGGCCGGCCTCAAGGCCGGCCCCTACGAAGAATCTCAAGGAGGCAATTACAAACACTTACAAGCGCCGGCTCGACTCTCGGTACCTGGTCCACTAGAATTTGTGAAACGGACATTAGATCCTTCAGATCCTTCGAGGAGGAGTCGCTGATGCGACGACCACTGAAAGCGAAGCATGACTGGAGCCGCGCGGCGTTGGCTGGCGCGCTCACGATGCTGCTCGCATCGCTGGCGGCCCCGCTAGCCGAGCAGCAGCCCCCGCCGGCGCCCAACACGCAGAAGCCGGCACCGGACACACAGAAACCCGCCGCCGAGACCCAGAAGCCGGCGCCCGAGACCCAGAAACCGGCGACGCCGCCGGCCAAGCCGCTGGTGCCGCTCGCCGCCAGCACCCTGGCGGCGCATCCGGATACCTACTACGGCGAGAACGTCACCATCACCGCGTCGGTCGAGCAGAAAGTCGGGACCACGTCGTTCTCGATCGATCAGGACCCGAAGAAGAGCACCGGCAAGGACGTGCTCGTGCTCGCGCCTCGGCTCAACGAGCCGGTGGATGCCAACGGCTACGTCACGGTGCTTGGCGAGGTCGTCAAGTTCGATCCAACCGAGATCGGCAAGCGTAAGGAGTACGCGGGCGCGCTCACACCGGATCTCAACGCCAAGTTCGAGGGCAAGCCCGTCGTGCTGGCGACGTCCGTGATCAACAGCGCCGGCATCGACCTCGCGAAGCGACTGCCCACGCCGATGACGCCGCAGGAAGAAGCCTTCGACAAGATCATGAAGAAGGTCGGGCCCGCCAACGCCGAACTGCGCAAGGGGATGGAAGGGTCGAACGTCGACCTCACAAAGCAGAACGCGGGCGTCTTGAAGAACGCGTTCGGCGAAGTGGCGTCGTTCTGGCGCTCGCAGAACAAACCCGACGCCGTGCAGTGGGCACAAGACGCGCGCAAGATCGCCGACTCCATCGAGCGCGCCGCCACCGACGGCAAGTGGGACGAGGTCAAGGCGTCAGCCGGCAATCTCGGCAAGACTTGCCAGAGCTGCCACGGCATCTACCGCGAGCGTTTCGACGACGGCACGTTCCGGATCAAGGCGGGGGGCTAGCGCCCACATCGGCCTCGCGCTTCGCGCTCGGAGGGCCGGCTCACTCCGTTCGCCGGAAGGCGTCGCGCCTTCGACGCTCCGAAGG
>DAINCF010000065.1:0-19573 GCA_036732565.1 Vicinamibacterales bacterium | reverse complement strand
CGCCTTGAAGCACGCTTCGATCTTGTGATGATTGGAGCGGCCGTACAGCACCTTGACATGCAGGTTCGCTCGCGCCGCGCTGGCGAACCCCTCGAAGAAGTCGTGCACCAGCTCGCTCTGCAGGTCACCGACGAGCCGCGTTGCCACGCGCGTGTCCACGACGGTATGAGGCCGTCCACCGAAGTCGATGGCCACGACAGCCAGCGTTTCGTCCATCGGCATCACGAAATATCCGGCGCGGTTGATGCCTCGCCTGGTGCCCAACGCCTTCGTCACCGCCTCGCCCAGCGCGATGCCGACGTCCTCGACGGTGTGATGCTGATCGACGTCGAGGTCGCCCGTGGCTTTGACGTGAAGATCGAATCCGCCGTGGCGCGCCACGAGATCCAGCATGTGATCCAGAAAGCGGATGCCGGTGCGATTCTCGAAGCGCCCGCGACCGTCCAGGTCCAGGCGGAGTCGAATCGCGGTCTCGGCCGTACGGCGATCGATCAACGCTCGGCGCACAGCTCCTCCATGGCCTTGACCGCCTCGCGGGTGTGATCGACGACGCCGGTGGTCAGACGGAAGCAGTTGGCGCAGTGCGGCTCCTTCGAGCGATCGCGCACGAGAATCTTGCGTGCGATGAGGCCGTCGATCAGCCCGCGCGCGCGTGCGCCGCCGTCGACCAGCACGAAGTTCGCGCCGCTCTGCCAGTAGCGAAGCCCGAGCCGATCGCACGTCTCGTACACCAACTGCTTCGACTGCGCGACCTGGTCGAGGTACCACGGGAGGTAGGTGGCATCGGTCAGCGCCGCCCGCAGCGCCGCCACCGCGACGACGTTGAGGTTGAAGAGCGGCATCGCGTAGCGAATCGGCTCCAACACGGTCGGCGAGGCGACCATCGTCCCCACGCGCATGCCGGCCAGACCATGCGCCTTCGAGAACGTGCGACCGACGAGCACGTTCGGATACGCCTGCGCGTCCGCGAGGAAGTTCTTACCCATGAAGTCGTGGTAGGCCTCGTCGACGAAGACGAGCGCCCGACCGGCACCTTCGACCACACGGCGGATGTCCTCGTGTGGAACGGTCACGCCGCTCGGGTTGTTCGGGTTGTTGACGTAGACGATGCGCGTGTTGGGCGTGATCGCGTCGAGGACACCCTGCACCGGGAAGGTGAAATCAGGGCCCGGCGGCACGGTGACGACGCGGGCGCCCATGGCGCGAGCGGTGCTGACGTAGGGCTCGAACGTCGGCAGCGCGGTGATGATCTCCGGCTGCCCGACGGGGCCGGCGAGCGCTCCGAGGTCCACCAGCGCCTTCGGCGCCTGGGCCGTCAGATATGCGATCGAAGTCAGGAGGATGCCCTCGTCGAGCCCGTTGGTCAGCACCAGTCGATTAGGATCCACGCCCAGGTACGCCGCGGTCTCGAGCACGGCAGCCCGATAGTCGGGGTAACTCGACAGTCCCTGTCCGTCGAACCGGCGCACGGCGTCGACGACGAGCGGTGAGCAGCCGGCCGTGTTCTCGTTGAGATGGAGCCGCAAGCCCTCGCCGAGGCTCGGCATGCCTTGTATCGTGATCATTCGTGGGGTCCCCTTCGGTTCTTGACGCGAACATCGATCGATTCGGCGTGAGCGGCCAGCCCCTCCGCGTGCGCGAGCGCGGTCACCGTTGGCGCCAGACGACGCAGCCCGCGCTCGGTGACGCGCTGCACCGAGATCAGCCGGACGAAGTCGGCGGCGTTCAGGCCGCCGCGGACGCGTGCGGCGCCGGCCGTGGGCAGCACGTGATTCGACCCGATGGCGTAGTCGCCCGCCACCTGCGCCGTCCACCGCCCGACGAACACGGCACCCGCCGTTCGTGCGCGTCTTGCTGCCGACTCATCGTCCACTACCAGGTGCTCGGGCGCGGCGCGGTTCGCCAGCGCCATCGACTCGTCGATCGATCGCGTCACCACGATCCCGCCGTGCCGTGCCAACGCTTCGCGCGCGGGACCGTCGGACGGGATGCTCTGCTCGACGCATGCCGCCACATTGGTCGCGAGCGTGCGACTCGACGTGATGAGAACCGCTCGCGCGTCAGGATCGTGCTCGGCTTGCGCGATGAGGTCAGCCGCGATCCACTCGGCTGGCGACGTATCGGACACGATCAGGATCTCCGTCGGGCCCGCGTAGAAATCGATGGCGCAGTCGCCGGCGACGATCTCCTTGGCGGCCGACACCCAGCGATTGCCCGGGCCAACGATTTTGTCGACCCGCGGCACTGTCTTCGTGCCATATGCCATCGCGGCGATCGCGTGCGCGCCGCCAACCTGAAACAGGCGATCGACCCCGGCCTCGATGGCCGCCGCCAGCACGGTCGCGTCGGGCCGGGGACAGGCGGCGATGATTTCGCCCACGCCGACCGTGCGAGCCGGAATCGCGGTCATGAGCAGGGATGACGGCAGGGGATATCGCCCACCGGGCACGTAGCAGCCGACGCGATCCAGCGGGACGATGCGCTGCTCGACCTCGATTCCCGCGGCGACGCGAACCCGAAGCCCTTTCGGCACCTGGGCCTTGGCGACGCGCCGAATGTGACGAGCCGCCGCGCGGAGCGCTCGACGCACATTCGCCGGCACGGCGACGGCCCGCCGCTCCCACTGCGCGCGAGGGATCTCCAACCGGCCGTCGAGCCCATCCAGCTCGCGTGCGAACGCCGCGAGCGCCACGTCGCCGTCGCGCTGCACGCGCTCCACAATCCCGCGCGCACGCGCCGTCGTCTCCACATCCCGCACGCGAGTGGCGGACAAGAGCTGCTGTACCGCAGCACGATCAGATGAACGAACGATTCGCATGGCGGTCAGATCAACGCACAAAAACCAAGGGCCTTTTGAACTAAACCACGATCTTGTTCAGCGGATATTCGACGATCCCTTGACCGCCGGCGGATTTCAACTTCGGAATCAGATCGCGCACCGTGCGCTCTTCGATGATCGTGTTGACCGCCACCCAGTCGGGGTCGCTGAGCGAGGACACGGTTGGACGCTGCAAGGCCGGAAGCATCGACAGCACACGCTCGAGGTCCTCGCGTCGGACGTTCAACATCAACCCGACGCGGCCTTGCGCCTCGATGGCGGCCCTCAAGAGCAGTGCGATGTTCTCGATCTTGGTTTGCCTCCACTCGTCGCTCATGGCGCGGCCATTGGCGATCAGCTGCGTGTTCGATTCCATCAGCGTGTCGATGATCCGCAACCGGTTGGCCCGCAGCGTCGATCCCGTCTCGGTCGCTTCGACGATGGCGTCGGCAAGGACAGGGGGCTTCACCTCCGTGGCCCCCCAGGAGAACTCGACATCCACCTTCACATTGCGGCTGTCGAAGTAGTGCTTCGTGAAGCGCACGAGCTCCGTGGCAATGCGGCAGCCCTGCAAGTCCTCGGGCCGCTGAAAGCGCGAGTCCTCGGGCACGGCGAGCACCCAGCGGACCTTGCCGAAGCTCTGCTTGGCGTAAATCAAGTCGCACACGCGAATCAGCGGCTCCTCTTCGGGGTGGCCGATCTGATGCTCGGCAATCCAGTCCATGCCGGTCAGGCCGGCGTCGAGCACGCCGTCCGCGACATAGCGCGCCATTTCCTGGGCGCGAATCAACATGCACTCGATCTCCGGGTCGTCGATCGACGGGAAGTACGATCGGGTGCTGACCAGGACGTTGAAGCCGGCGCGTTGGAACAGCTGCACCGTCGCGTCCTGCAGCGAGCCTTTGGGGATGCCGAGCCGCAGCTTCTTCATTCCGAAACCTCCGAAGGCTTGGAGGCGGTCGCGGGCTCGAGGCTCGGGACCTGAGGCTTGGAGGCTTGGGGGCCTGAAGGCTTGGAGGCCTGAAGGCTTGAAGGTGTGAAGCAGGACCGCGCGCCGGTGTGGCACACGTTGCCGTCACCCAGACGCTCCACTTTCAGCAGCACGGTGTCCTCATCGCAATCGATCAAGATCTGACGCACCGCGAGGCGATTGCCCGAGGTCTCACCTTTCGTCCACAGCTGATTCCGCGAGCGGCTGTAGAACGTCGCGAACCCCGAGCGCTGGGTCATGGTCCAGGCCTCGTCGTTCATGAATCCGACCATGAGGACCTCGTTGGACGCTGCGTCCTGAACAACTGCTGGCACCAGACCGTTGAGCTTGGAAAAGTCCATATATCCCCAAAAACAAAAAGCCCCGCCGGTCGGCGGGGCTGCGCAGCTTCGTGATGTCGAATGCTGATGTGGTGTCGCGATTACACGCGCAGTCCGGCCGGCCCGCTCGAAAAGCGGCAATGGTCCACCTTCGCGCGATGCGCTACGGCGGACAGGTGGCCAGGATGCACATGAAATCCGAATGACACGGTGCCAGCAGCCTATCGCACTTGTCGAGCTCAGATCAATGGATGCCTGATGTAATTTCGCAGCGCGCTCCCAAGCGTACGTAGCGCAGGCCTTCAGGCCTGCCAGGCCCGTAGGCCCGCTTTCACCGCTGAGTCAGGCCTGAAGGCCTGCGCTACGTACAATTTCTCAAACGTGCTCTAAGGGATCGACAGGGTGACCTCGTTCGAGCTCGCCACGCCGACGGCGTTCTGCGCGTACACGCGGACGTAGAACGTCCCACCGACCGGGCTGTCGACCGAGAGCTGAGTCGTCTGTCCGACAGGAAACACGCCGATGTCGGCAGCGCCCGGCGAGGTCCCGGCCACGAGGGCGAAGTTGTCGACCGCGCCACCGGCCCCCGGGGCCCATGAGAGCGCGACGTGCCGGCCGCTGACCTGGGCGTGAAGCGTCGGCGCTCCCGGCTGCTGTGCACCACCCACGATTACGGAGACTTCATTGGAACGCGACGCGCCCAAGGCATTCACCGCCGCCACTCTGACGTAGTAGCGCACGCCCGGCGACACCGCGCCGGTCACTTGTGTCGCAGTACCCACGGGCACGACGGCCACGTCGCTGGCGTCGGGCGATGTGCCCGCGGACAAGACGTAGTGACTCGCACCGGCGGCCGGCGACCATGCGAGCGAAATCGGATTCGCGGATCCTTGCGACACGACGAGCTGTGGTGGCTCCGGCACACCAATCGCAAACTGCACGACGTTCGACGGCGCGCCTTCGCCCGTTGCGTTCGTCGCGCGCACGCGCACGAAATACAGACCGGCCGGCACATTCGGCACATGCAGCTGGGTGATCGCGCCGACCGGGATCGAGACGAGTTGCGACATGTTGAGCGAGGTTCCCGCTTCGAGCGTGAAGCCGCTCGGAGCGCCGCCATCGGCTGGGGTCTGCCAGCGAAGGAGCACGTCGCGGTCCTGCACGGCTACCGACAGGTCCAGGGGGACGCCAGGAAGCAGTCCGCCCAACAGTGGCGGGGCCAGTTCAATCACGGTCACCGCATCGGAGAGGTCCACAGGAATCGTGTGCGTTCCGACGAGAGCGACGAGGTTCGTCGTCGACATCGAGCCATCGTGTTGCCAGTGGTGCGTGCGCGTGTGGCGCCAGGGCAGCGCGGTCGAGATCGTCACGCGCCGCGGCGCGACCGCGACGTGCTGGCGCGTCTCCTGGCTAAAGGCTTCGGACTCGAGCCACACGGCCAAAAAGTACGTGCCGTTCCGTTTCTGAAACACCATCTGCCGGACGTTCGGCGCTCCGCCCTGCACGCTGTAGCCAAGGGTCTGCGGGGTGAAGGGAGGCCCAGGGTCGGCCAGAAGATTCAGCAGGGCCTTCACCGACCGGAACGCGGGCTTCGGCGAGAAGTCCGGATTGAGCAGCCCGTACTCCTCACGGCCGTGCCAATCGATCAGCTCGTAGATGAAGGTTTTCGCGATGCCCGCGCGAAACTGCTCCATCAACAGGCGCGGCATATAGCGGCCGGCGACTTCCTGCGGCACGGAGTCGACGCTGTTGTGGGTGCCGTGATAGCCATTCTCGGTGGCGATGATCGGCCTGGGGCCGATGTACGGCCTGACGTTGCCGATGTTCCAGGCGATGCTGCCGTAGCCACCGTCGCTCCACCCCGTCGTGCCTGGATGTCGGCCACCCATGTAGTTGTGCAGGTTGCCGACATCGACCCAGGCGCTGATATCACCGAGCGAATGGTAGGCCTCGCCCGTGCTCAACGAGGGACCGATGACGGGAAATGCCGCCGAGCGCGGGTCGTTGCGGAGCGTCCGCATGCGACCCAGCGTGTGCCTGAGCGTGTCCTGCCAGCCTGGAGTTCCGAACCGGTTCAACTCGTTCGGCGCCTCATAGGCCTCGAACGCCCGTGGCATGCGCGCCGGGTAGGACGCCCAGAGCTCGGTGCTCTGCTCGGGCGTGACGATGAAGGTCGCCTTGATGCCCGCCTGCGCCAGCGAGTCGAAGCGAGCGTAGTAGTCCGCCCATTCGGTGTCGACCAGGCCATCGCGGACGTGACGGATTCCCAGCTCGACCAACTTGCTGCGTACCAGCGAGAACTGATCGTAGGGGGTGCCGAAATAATGCAGATGCAGGTTGACGCCCACGGAGTCGACGAAGCTGTCGGCCGGGACCGTCGGCTCTTGCGCCTGGGCCGCCGACGGCAGCAGCAGGGCAAGAGTTACAAAAAGCGCAAGTCCAGTACGAATTTGAAACATGGTGCGAGGCGAAAATTGTCGATTTCAGATGGAAAAACACCGCACGCGTGGAGGCTTCGTCGCGCGGCGCCTCGTCCATGGGCAACGGATGTGCCAGTTGCGGGAGCGTCTCAGTCGACCGGCCGGCTGGGGCCTTGGGGAGTCTCTGTGAGACTCGGTGGAACTCTGCCCGCCGAGGCTGATGCGCGCGCCGTGGCGAAGAGGAATGGCCCCGCGCGGTAGTGTGGCGCCTCGGTCAGCGCGCCAGCTCGATCATCATCAGCGTATCGCTGACGCCCGTCGGCAAGCTGGCACTACTCGACTTCCCGGCAGACGTCTGCATCGTCCCGTCCGGTTGCCAGCGGTGTGTGTTGACGACGCGCATGGCCTCCGGCAGTTTGACCACGACCTGGCGCGTCTGCGTCGCGACGGGCTTTTTCGCGACCGGATCCCAGCTTGGCACCGCGAGCCACAGGGCCAGATAGTAGGTGCCGTTTCGCTTCTGGAACGCCATGTGACGCAGGTCGTCGGTGGCGCCCTGCACGGTGTACTGGAGATCCTGAATCGCGAACGGCGGCCCTGGATCGTTCAGCAGGGCGAGGAGGCTCTTGACCGCGAGGAACGCCGGCTTGGGGGAGACGTCGTATCGGAGGAGCCCATACGCTCCTGGGGGCGTCAAGTCACACAGCTCGTAGATGAAGGTCCGCTCGATTCCGGCGCGCATCTGCTCGAGCAGGAGCCTCGGCATGTAGCGGCCGGCCACCCGCTCCGGAACGGCGTCGGCCTCGTTGGAGGTGTTGTGGTACCCGGTCTCAGTGGAGACGAAGGGCTTCGCAGCGGCGTAGCGGCGACTGAGATTGAGGTTCCAGACGATGCTGCCATAGCCGTCGGCGCCCCATCCTGTCGACCCGGGATGTCGACCCGAGAAGTAGTTGTGCAGGTTGGCGTAATCGAAGTAGGCGCTGACGTCGCCCAACGCCCCGAATGCGCCCTCTGTCGTGAGCGAGGGACCGTACACCGGATACGGCGCCGCACGCGGATCGCTCTTGAGGCTGCGCAGTCGCCTCAACGTCTCGGTCAGCGTCTGTGCCCAGTTCGGATCCGGCGCCTTGTCGTATTCGTTGGGGGCTTCGTACGCCTCCAGCGCGCCGCCGACGCGGCTCGGAAACGACGCCCACGCTTCAGTGCTCTGGTTCGGCACGACGATGAACGTGCCTTTGATGCCGGCTTGCGCAAGCGACGCGTGGCGCTCCAAGTATTCCGGGAATGCCGGCTCCACGAGGCCATCGCGCACGTGCCGCACGCCCAGCTCGATCAGCCGATTGCGAATCGCCGGGAACTGTTCCCAATACGGCGAATCCGTGTAGTGGAGATGGATGTTGACGCCAACCGAGTCCACGAACGCGTCGGCGGCGACCGTCTGTTGAGCGATCGCGGGCGCGCACGACGCCAAAAGTGTTGCGGTGATGAGAATGACGCACTCGAATCGACCCTGAGCCATACCTGCCTACTATCGGCCCGGGACGCGCGACTGTTCAATGAACGGCTGCGTCAGGCGCTGTGCGCTCGTGACCGGTGCGTGGCCCGAAGAGGCGAGTGCGGCCGTATGCCTGCGGATATCCTCCATGAATCGTGTCGGGGAGAATCGCCCCACTCGCGTGGCGGCACGTTGCCGGAGCTCTTCCTGCAGCGCGCGATCGTTCCATACCCGTGTGAATTTGGCGATCCCATCCCGTACGTCCCCATACAGCAAGCGGTCGTCTTCGACGATCTCGGACGGGCCACCGCTGGCGGGCGCGAAGGTGATCGCGCCGGCGTCCTGCAGCTCGGCGACCGCGATGCCGAACGGCTCGCGCACCATACCGTGCAGTCCGTAGCGGCTGGCCGCCACCAACTCGGCGATCGCCGCGCGCGAGGGATTCTCGTGCACTTCGATCCACGGATACGCATGCAAAAACTCCTCGAGCCGGCGGCGCTCCGTCGGCTCGCAATCCCACTTCCCGGCGAACGCCAGCGTCACCTTCGGGCCCTGCGCCCGCACTCCAGCCACAATCGAGACGACGCGATCGAGGCCTTTGCCAGGGAACAAGCGACCGAGGCACACCACTCGATCCAGGCGCTCGTTCCACGGCCGGCCCGGGCTCAGCGGCGGCACCGGAGGGTACACGACCTCGGCCGGCAGGCCGTGCGTATCCCGCCACGCCGCGGCGGTGAAGCGCGAATTCACCAGCGTCATGTGCTGGCGGTGCTCCACCACCTGCGATCCGGCGATCTGCCGGCACAGGGTCAAGTAGGCGCGCCGCGCGCTCAGCGGACGCTTCAGCCAACCGAGCTCCTCATCGGCCAGCAGACGTGGCGACGGGAAGTGCACGTACTGCATGCCGGGGAGCGGCAGGGACATCTCATTGCACGTGCTGATCCACACATCGCCGTCTCGCGGGCTGACGAGCTGTGCGCTGAGCCGCTCCAGAAACGCCCAGCGCAGGCGATCGGCCTTGGCTGGCCATCGACGGAACACGCGTTGCCACGTCGGCGATGGCGTCCTGACCGTCACCGCGGCATCCGCGAGCGTTGTGCCGAACCGTGCGTCGATACGCCTCCACTCGACGGGCTCGATGCACACGAGCGTCACGGTGTATTCGTCGACCAGCGCCTGCAGGACCCACGCCGCCAACAATTCGCCGCCGCCAAACGGCCCGAACGGCGGATGCACGACGATGGCACGCGGCATCAGCCCTGCTCCAGGCGCGGCTTCGTCGCGATCACCGCGATGTTGTCCGCGTAGTCACAGCGCAAGATGCGGGTGGTTACCCGCTCGAGCAAGAAGCGGAATCTCGAAGCCACCGACACCTGTTCCGTGCGGAACACCACGCGCCATGCCTGAGTGGACAGCCCACACGAGGTAAAGAACGCCCATAGGTCCTGAGCACTGTAACAGTGCAGGTGCGTCATGTCCCATCCGAGCGGAGCCCGGATGCAATGCGCGTTCGGCGTTTGTACTACTAGCGTCCCGCCTGGCCTGAGGAGATCGACGAGTCTCAGCAGCAACGCCAATCCGTCGCGAAGCGGGAGATGCTCGATCACGTCCAGGCACAAAATGGCGTCGTAGGTCGACGTGACATCGTCGACGCTCTGGAATGTGTAACTGTGCTCGATCCCGATGTCCTGCGTATCGTAGCGGCCGGCAAATCCGGCGCGCTGGAGCCGGCGCATCATGCGGAGGTCGCCGGCACCCACGTCGAGCAGATTCGCCGCGTGCCGGACGGCGTCGAGGTAGACCTGCTCGATATCGCAGAGTTGCGCCTCATCGTGCCACCACCAACGCACCGGAAAGTCAGGCGCGCCCGCCATGAGCAGCTTCTTCCGCTGCCAGTATTTGTCGTACGCGGGGTCACTGCGCCCCGGCGGCGCCGCTTCAAGCTGCTCAACCACCGTGCACCTCCACACTCGAATGGGCTTCGGCGTCCCGGTTGGGCTCGAGGAGCGTTTGTCGCAGCTCCTCGAAGACCACCGCGGCGGACAACCGTGCCTCGACGAACTCGACCGCGCGGTGTCGCAGGCGATCTCGCGCCGAGAGATCGGTCATGACGAGCACCACGGCTGCGGCGAAGTGGTCGACCGAGTCCGCGTGCAAGAACGCTTCGCCGGCCCCTTCTTCCAATCCCTGCATTCCAGCGGTCGTCGTGACACACGCCGAACCGAAGGCCAGCGCTTCGACGAGCTTGATCTTCATGCCGCTGCCCGCGAGCAGCGGCACCACGCACGCATCGGCCGTATCGTAGTACGGCTGCAAGTCGGCCACACGCCCTTGAAGGCGTACCGACGCGTTCGGCGCGGCGAGGTAGTTGCAGCACGTGCCACAGATATCGAGCACGGCGCCTGGCACGTGCTGAAGGACCACCGGCCACACCTCGTCCAGGAACCACTCGATGCCTTGCTGGTTGGCGTGACCGCTGCTGCCGACGAACAGGCATCGCCGCGAGAGCGTAGAAGAACGCTGCGTGGGCCCGACGGTCGCCTCCGCGGGCATCGGTACGTAGAGCACCCGCTTGGTGGGAAGCTTCTCGGCCACGTATTGCGCTTCCGCCCGCTGGATGGCGAGGATGCTGTCGAACAGCGCCAGGCGCCGGAGCTCCTCGCGCTCGATGTCGTCGATCCGCGCGGTGCGCTCCGCGAGCGCGGCGGCGTGGTAGTTCGGCATCGAGCCGGCCACGCGGGCCTGCGACGCCAGCCGCGCGCTCACCAGGTCGTGCATGATCAAGTGGGTGGTGCAGTCGAGATTGTCGAAGGCCTCGACGATGTCCGACAGGATGAACGAGTCGATAATCAGATGCTCCGGTTGAAAGCGTCGGATCTCGTCATCCGCATGCGCAACGTCCGCGGGATTGAGCGGGGCGAACCAGTCCTCGGTCGAGACCTGGCGCGTCGTGAAATACCATGCCTTCACCGCGCTCGTCAGCCGTGGTGGGAGCGCCAGCACGGTCCGCCGTGCCGCGTTCTTGAGGATGGGGCGCAGCCCCGTCAGGACGAGACGATCGCCCACGCGCACGCCCTGGCGGAACGACAGGCGTGGCAGTCGATGCGGCGCGTCCGAATAACGGTAGAAGAACTCGTCGTTGGGGAAGCGGTCCCCGAGCACGACGACGCGCAAGTCGAGATCCTGCTGTTCGAGGAAGCTCACGATCGCGTCGACGTAGGTCATGTTGCCCGCAGTGACGCGATTCGGAAACGCCCTGGCGATCACCATGACCCGCGGCCGGCGCGTGGCGCCGTTCAGTCGACCGTGACTCACGCGCAGACCTCCCTATAAACGGAGGCCACACGCCGGGCCATCAGCTCTGCCGAGAACCGCTCGACCGCAAACGATCGACATTCGTCATCGCTGGGAATTCGGACGGCACCCGACAGCGCGTCGGTGAGACCACGCACGATCGCAGGAATCTCGGTCGACTCCAGCACGAGGTGCGGAGCCAGCGGCGACAGAATCTCGGGAAGGCCGCCAATCGGCGTGACAATCGACGCCGTCCCCGCCGCCAGCGCCTCAACGGCGGTCAGGCCGAACCCTTCCAGCGCAATCGTCGGGATGACATTGAGATCGGCCGCGCGGTACATCAGCGGCAGCTGTTCGTCGGCGACGTAGCCCAACAGGGTCACGCAATCGTCGAGGCCCAGTTCCTCGATGCGGCGCTGGAGGTGCGCGCGCAACGGACCGGTGCCGCCCACGAAGAGTCGGACATCCGGCACGTGCGCTCTGACCCGTGGCATCGCTTCGATCAACCGGTCGACGCCGGTGCGACGCACCAGCCTGCGCACCGACACGAGAATGCGTCGGTCGGTTGGCCATCCCAGAACCGCTCGTGCTTCACTTCTGGTCTCGCTCACGTGAAAGCGCGCGAGGTCGGCCGCGCCAGGGATGACGCGAATGAGCTCGGCGGGCACGCCGTACTCCTGCGTCGCGAGCCGTCCAAACGCTTCGGATAGCACGATGAAGCGGACGGCGGACTTGTACACGGTCCGCTCGATGCTCCACTTGGCGAGCACGGCCAGTCGGTTGCTGCCTTCCTGTCGCGATTCCGCGGCCCATGGGCCGTGGAAATGCACCACGTGCGGCACACGACGAAGTCGGCCGACCACCGCTGACGCGTAGAGCGCGAAATGCGAGGCCATCAGATCCACCTGTCCCGCGTCGAGCCGTTCGGCGATGGCTTTCCGAGCGCCGAGCCAGCGGACGCGGGTGCCGTCGGTGACGTTGCCGAACGTCGAGAGCTTGGCGGCGGTCGGAGGATCGACGTCGATCGGGCCCGCGACCAACGCCTCGAGCCCGATACCGTTGGCGGGAAGATGGTTCGCCAAGTCGGCGAACACCCGATCGCCGCCGCCGGCCCGTTCCGAGAGCCATACGCTTCCGACTTGCAGCGCGCGCATTGCCACGTCAGCCCTCAACCCGCCGCCCGCTCCGGCACGACGGCCGCGCGGGCTCGGCTGAGACGCTGCGTCTGCGCCTGGACGGCGGCGAGGCGCTGTCTGGCCAGGTGACGGTCGGCCGTGGCCAGCCCGCCGATCATCCACAAGATCATCCCGGTAGGGCCGTTGTTGGTCGCGCCGAAGAGCGATCCGATCATCAGGCCGATCGCGGCTGCGCCCAGCGTCATGCCCTCATGACTCGACGCGTGCCGGTAATAGCGCCACAACTGGATGAACAACAGGAAGAACGCCATCAAGTACAGGATCGAGCCCACCAGGCCGAACTGGACGAACACCGCCACGATCACGCTGTCGCGTAGGGAGATCAGGGCTTCGACGTCATCGTCGCCGCGACCGATGCCGGCGCCGAGCGGATGCGTGAGCATGAACTCGAACGCCGCCCCGTGACCGGCCATGCGTGAGAGCGCACTGTCGTCCTCCTCGAGGCGCTCGAGCGTCGAAAAGCGTCGATCGAACATCTCCGACATCTCCGGCGTCAGCAGGAACGCGCCGGTGGCCATCACCGCCACGCCGAGTAGGACGAGGGTGCGAACCTGCTGTGCGGGTTTCAGCCGGATGATGACGAGCGCGGCGGCCACCACGAACGCCATCCAGGCGGACCGCACCTGTGACAACAGCAGGGTGACGCCCGCCAGGGCCGCACCCGGTGTCCCCGAGGCATGCGGCTTCGCGACCCACGCCAGGAGCGAGACGACGAGGAAGAAGGCCAGGACGCCCGGTGCATGCATCGTGCTGAAGACGCGAACCGTGAACGGTTCGGGCACGCCGATGGACACCATCTCGACGATCTGCATCCAGTTGAGATCCCAGGGCGGCAGGACCGTGAACTGATAGATGCCGTACGCCCCGGCCAGGAGGCCCGCGCGTGTAAACGCGGGCAGGGCATGCTTCTCGATCTCATGGAGCTGGTCGTACCGGGTCGCGAGATACCACCCGAACGCGAGCGGTACGAGCCAGTTGAGGATCTCGGTCATCGCCGGCGCCGGCGCGGTCATGAGACCGATCGGGACGCCAATCCCGGCGCCGAGGGCCGCTAGGCCGAACATCGACCCACCGGCCAGACGCGGAAGCGGCTGCTTCCGGATGCTCTGCTCCAGAATCCGCTCGATGGTAAGCGCTGTCACCAGGTAGGGCGCCAGCAGCACAAAGCTCGGCTCCTGCCACCCCGCATACAGATCCGCGATGCGACGGATGAATGGCGTCAAGAACCAGAGCCAGATGAGAAAGCTGACGTACGACCCGAGACTGATACGCATCAACCGCCACCCGACCGCGACCGCTGCGATGGGATAGACGATGCGCATGGGACCGGCGAGTCGCGTGAACAGCAGCAGACCGGCGAACGCAAAGAACGCGAGCTGAGGCCACGCGGTGGCGAACCGGTGGCTGGTTTTCGCGTTGAGTCGCAGCACGCGCCTGGTCATGCCGCGACACCTCTCGCCAACATCGACTGGTACACGTGCTCGAGGTCTTCGGCGTGCCGATCGAGCGTCGGCGGCGCCGCCCAGAACCGTCGATACGCCGCTGCCCCCATCCGTGCCGCCAGCGCCGGATCGTCCATCACGATGCGAATCTGTCGACCGAGGTCCTCGATGTCTCCCGCCTTGAACCAGAGCCCACTGGCGCCGTTGTCCACCCAGTCGGCCGCTCCGCTATCGTCGGGGACGATCGCCGGTACACCCAACGCAGCGGCTTCGGCGACGACGAGACCCTGGAGCTCGAACCACACCGACGGCAGTACCAGCGCGCGGGCGCGGCCTAGCTGGGCACGCACGCCCTCTGCCGGGAGCCATCCTGTGATCTCGGCCGAGGAGCAGCGTGCGTGCACGGCAGAAGCCAACTCCCCTTCTCCGACGAAGATGGCGTGCACGCCCAGGCGTTCGGCGCACTCGGCGAGCAGCGTGGGCCCCTTCTCCGCCGATAGCCGACCGATGTACACCATCGCGTCATTGTGCTCGACTGCAACGGGCTCCAGGCGCGGCATGTCGGTGAAGTTCGGCACGTGATGGAGGCGCGCCCCGGCCGGGAGGAGCTCGTGGAAGACACGATGTCCTGCGTCCGAGATGGTGATGAAATCGCCGTCGGATTGGGGAAGATGGCCGATCCTCGCCTGCACGCTCTGTCGGAGCACGCGCCACAACTTGTGCGAATAACTGCGCGCGTCGCAATTGGCGGTCACGCAGCGCATCGACAGGGGCTTGAACCCACAGCCGCGCCCGGTCCCGTGATGGAAGAGCGTGCCCGTCGGGCAGACCGACATGAAGTCGTGCAAGGTCACCACGACCTGGAATCCACGCGCGCGCGCGGCACGGACCACCGACGACGAGAGCGCCTTGGTCCACGAGTGCAGATGGACCACGGTCTCCGAGGGATTCAGGCGCGCCAGGACCTCCCCCAGGCGGTCTGCGGCCGAGCGGTTCCACAGGCTGTTGGTCGCGGCACGCAGGCGATTGGGATCGCTCCAGATGTCCGACTGATCCAGACAGACGACCTCCAGGCCCGGCACCTCCTGCAGCTCCTGCGCCACGGGTCCGACCGCGGTGAACAGAATCACGCGATGCCCACGACAGGCGAGCGCCTTGGCGCCTCCCAGCGCCACGCTCGCGGCGCCGCCGTTCACGAACGCCACGTCGTTGGCGATGACGATGGTCATGTCGTGCCCATGAGTCGCGATCGTGGTGTCGACCTCGTCGTCGTGGATTGCCGCAGGACGGCGGCGTACGCGCTCTCGAGGTGATCCACCGATCGCTCGATCTCGAACTCCGTCTCGACGCGCGTGCGGTTGTACCGACCCATCGACCGTTGCAGCGCCGGAGACGAGAGGATCTCGATGAGCGCAGCCGCGAGCGCCGCGGCGTCGCGCGGGGGGACGAGCCGTCCCCCCTGTTCCTTGATCAAATGACGCGGCCCGCCCACGGCAGTGGCGACCACCGGTAGGCCGCAGGCCATGGCCTCCAGGACGCTCATGCCGAACGGCTCGCCGAACGACGGCAGGCAGTACACGGAGTGTGCGCGCATCACCTCCGGCACGTTCGGCCGATCGACATGCCCGAGCATGCGGATTCGGCAGCCGGCCATCGTCGCAATCTTGGCTCGTACTTCCTCCAGCTGATGCCCGCGTCCGCCGATGACGAGCTCGGCGTCGGGCACCGCTCGCGCCACCTGCTCGAACGCCTCCAGCAGCGTGAAAATGCCCTTGCGATAGATCACGTTGGCCAGAAACAGCACCGATGGCCGCTCCGGCACCGACGCGCGCTCGGCGAAGCCCCTGATGTCGATCCCGTGCTCGACGTGATAGATGCGATCCTTGTGGCGCTCCGGCTCGGCGATTCGCGAGATCGCATCCGGGAACGCCAGCAGGAGACCGGCGGCTCGTGCCTGCTGCAGTCGCGTGATCACGCCGCTCATCGACTGCTTCGCGTGCCTCACCCATGGCGAGTCCGGATCCTCGCGCTCCTTGGCGTCGCCTTCCCATCGCGGAAAGAACGTGCCCAGCACCAATGGCGTGCGCACGCCCACGAGCGACAGGCTGAGGCCGGTGAAGACCGGGTTCATCTGGTGGACGACGTCGAAGTGGATGTTCGCGCTCAACCGGTTGAACAGCGCGCGCATGCGCACCATGAACGTGAGTCGATCGAGCATCGAGATGCGGCCCGGTCCACGCGTAAGTGGATAGACATGCAGAGTCGCGGGCAGCGGCGCGCGGACGTCGATCTCTTGTGCGGCGACGTGCACTTCGTGGCCGCGCTCGGCGAGTCGACGAATGAAGCCGAACGAAATGAGGCCGTCCCCGTGCGGCCGGTGATCGGTCATCAACTCCGACGCGTGGGCGATGAAGATCGTCAAGCGGCGCGGGCTCGCAGCGCTCATTTCACTTCTCCCGCGGCGCGAAGCCTGCCAAGAGAGCTGATGAGAGAGCCACGGTAATGCACGAGGTTCGCCAGATCCGAACTGTCGATCCACAGGCGTGGCATCGGCACGCCCAAGATGACGCGATACGCCACCATCGTCAGCGTGAGGCGAATGCCGGACGAGATCATCAGTGCCGACGCGGCGCCGACGACGCCGAACGGAGGGACCAGCACCAGGAAGATCGGCACGGCGATCGCCAACGAGATGAACAGGAGCATCGTGGCGATTCCAGGCCTGCCGGCCGCCATGAAACTCTGCAGGAGGATGAACGCCGTGCCCGAAAACAGCATCTCGCACACCAGGATCGGCAGGATGGCGCTGGCGGCGCCAAACGACGGACCGTACAGCCATCGCAGCAGCGTTGGGCCCGTGACCACCACGAGCACGCCAAGCGCGCCGCTGGCGATGAGGGCCATCCGTGCGGCCCGTGCGACGGCGCCGGTCATCTCGATGGTGGCCATGCCCACGACCTTGGGAAACACGATCGATCCAATCGCCGAATGCACCGCGCCGATCATGCGGGTGATGCTGAGGGCGACCACGTAAATGCCCATCGATTCCGCAGTCAGCAGGCCGACCACCAGCGCCTGATCCAGATAGACCGACAGCACGCCGCCGAGATCGACGCCGTACGATCGAAGGCCGTAGTCGAGCAGCCGCGCCCGAACGCGATCGCCACCAGCAAGCGTGGGACGGAAGCCTCGGGTGATGGAGACCAGAATCCAGATCAGCGTCGGCACCCCGGCCAGGACGTAGACCGCGGCGGCCGAGAACTGCGTGAGCGCCCCGAAGGCCAACAAGACGAGCAGGCCAATCACCACCGTCAGCGGCGACAACAGCTGCGCCACGTTGGAGCGGCCAAACTGCCCTTGCGATTCCCAGACGGCGCGGCCCAACAGTGTCAACGACGCCAGCACCGTGGTCAGCAGGCAGATCTGCGCCACGTAAATCACCGCGTCGGGTTGTTGTTTCCCGAGCCAGAACGGAAGGACGTACCACCCGAGCGCGGTGCCGACGACGGCGCCGCCGATGCACAGCAGCAACCCCCATCCGACGAGCGCGGCGGCGTCCTTCGGCTCGCGGCGCAAGTGGTAGACCAACGCCGATGGCAAGCCAACCGTCGTCAACCACGAGAGCATCACCGGCCAGATGACCATGGCGGCCAGATGCCCCCGGCCCTCGGGCAGCAGCGCCCGAGCGGTCACGATGCCGGACACCGCGTTGAGCCCGATGGCGCCGAACCGAAGCGCGATCGTCTTCACGACCGTCATCGGCGTGGACATCGACGGCGGTGCTGGCTCGAACGCCACGGTTTCCGGGGACACAGGTTCAGACATACGCCGCCAACTGTTGTCGCACGCGGCTCGACGGAGCGACGGCGTGCAGGAAAGATCGAATGCGTTCGGTGAAGACCGGGCGGTCGTAGGCCAAGGCATGCGCCCGCAGCGCCGCGGCCAACCAATCGATCCGGTCCGCCCGTTCGATGGCGGCAGCGAGCGCCTCTGGCGTCGAGTCGTCGAAGAAGACGCCGGTCTCTCCGTCACGCACCGTTTCGGTCGCCCCACCACGGCGCAACGCCACGACCGGTCGTCCGGCCGCGTTGGCTTCGAGCGGCACGATGCCGAAGTCCTCTTCGCCGGGTAGCAGCAGGGCGCGACACGTCGATACCGCATCGTTGACGACGGCGTCGGGCTGCCGCCCCATGAACGTCACGGTCGGCCCTGCCATCGCTTCGAGCCGCGGTCGATCCGGACCGTCGCCGATGACGATCAACCGTCGCTTCAGCAGATTGCACGCCTGCACGGCGAGGTCGACGCGCTTGTACGAAACGAGACGCGTCAGCACGAGATAGAAATCGTCGATCTGCTGACTGATCTGGAAGCGCGCGACATCGACCGGTGGTGGAATGACGGTCGCGTCGCGCCCGTAGTATTCGCGGATGCGGTTCGCGACGACCGTCGAATTGGTCAGAAAGTAGTGGGGCCGCTGTGCCGCGTGGAGATCCCACTTGCGGAGGGGCGGCAGCATCAGCGCCAACGCACGTTGCTGCATCGCGCTGAACCCCTCGCGTGCGACGTAGTCCGCATGCCGCCAGATCCATCGCATGGGCGTGTGGCAGTAGCACACGTGGACCGCGTCGGGCCGCGTGCGCACGCCTTTGGCGTAGCCGCAGCAACTCGACAGGATCAGATCGTAGGCGCGCAGGTTGGCCGTCTCGATCGCAATCGGATAGAGCGGGAAGTAGTGGCGATAGTAGCGACCGGGCTGCGGCAGATAGCGCATCCACGTCGTGTGGATGTCGCGCTCGCGCAGGCTTGGAATCAACTTGGCGCGAGCGGCCAGCGTGGTGTACAGCGGTGCGGTCGGTACGGCATCCGTCAGCGCGTCGGCGACACGCTCAGCGCCACCCATCTGGGCGAAGTTGTCATGGAAGATGGCGATGCTGCTCACGAGGCCTCGGTCGCGTTCCTCATGCCTATTGAGCGAACGTGGCGAGGAGCCAGCCCACCGTCGTGAACGGCACGAGGCGCTCGATCTTGCTGATGCGGTTCTGCGGCACGAAGATCAAGTCTCCGGCGCGCAGCTCGGGATCCTCCACGATCTTGTTGCTGCGCGTCAGCTCCTTGGCGTTGATCACGCGCGTGACCGCCCGGGTGTCGTCGTAGCGGCGAAACATGACGACCTGGGAGTGCTTCGCGCTGGTCTTGAAGCCGCCCGCCATCGCCACCGCTTCGAGCAGCGTCACGCGGCCGCGCAACTCGAATTGTCCCGGTTTCTCGACCTGCCCGCCTACGACGAAGCGGGGCTTCTGGAAATCCTTCAATTCGACGGTGATCTCGGGATCGTTCAAACGCGCGCTCGCGACGCGGACGATCTCACGCCGCGCGTCTGCAGTACTCAGACCTGCCACCTTCACTTCCCCGACCAGGGGCAGGCTGATGAAGCCGTCCGGTTGCACCGCGACGGTCGCGTCGTACTCCGGCGTGACGCGATACCTCACGAAGAGGACATCACTCGGTTGCAGTTTGTAGAACGATTCGGGCGCAGCCGCCATTGGATCCGGTGGCGGCAGCGTCTGCGCCGGTGCAGCAGGTGCCTGAGCACCGGG
>DAINCF010000064.1:0-19635 GCA_036732565.1 Vicinamibacterales bacterium | reverse complement strand
GTCTTCGTCGGCGTGGAGATGGGTCCGGTGATGCCCGGGAGGAGGCCGTCCGCCACCCGCCCCCAGACCCACACCGTGCCATCGCCGAGCACGGCGTACGAGACTTCAAAGCCGGCGGTCACCGAGCTGGGATGCGTGACGCCCGCAATCGGAATGGGCGTGAGACGATTGTCTATCCACATCCCCAGTTGGGCCGCCCCATTGCCGCCCCAGCCCCAGAGCATTCCGTCCGCGGTCACAGCGAGGTTGTGCGTTTGACCCGCCGAGATCAGTTGCACGTCGGTGAGACCAGTCACGGCCATCGGCGCTCCCGAGTCCGTCGTATCGCCGCGACCGAGCTGTCCCAGCCCGTTCTGGCCCCATGCCCACGCCGTGCCGTCCGCCTTGAGTGCGAGGAAGTGATACGTGCCGCCATCGATGGCCGTGATGTCCGTCAAGCCGGGCAGTTCTGTGACGCTGGGACGATCGGCCTCTTCGATGGTCGCGCACGCGGCATCGGGCTCAGCATGACCCAGTTGTTGGTAGTCGTTTCCGCCCCAGGTGACGACCCGTCCGTTCGCCAACACCCCGGCAGCGGCGGTCCAGCTCGCATCGAGGGCTGTGAGACCGGTGGCCTCGGACGCGATGGGTCTGGCGCTCTTGTAGACGCCGCGCCATCCTCCTCCGCCGTAGCAATACACCACACCGAGCTTCCGAACGGTCGAGTTCGTCCCCCATCCCACTACGCTGCCGTCGGTACGCGCCGCCAAGGAATGCTCGCCACCGGTGGCGATGTGTCCGAGGTATGGCGCGGTTGCCGCGGCGGTATACGCGCGCTCGACGATCTCGCTCGGCTCGGTCCCGGTCTGATAGGCACGGGCTTTGACTGTGAAGTTGCCGACATACAACGGCGTCGTCGAGCTCACGATCGGGTCGGCCTCGGACTCGGCCACAGCCGGTGACGAGGATCGTCTGATCGTGAAAGGGGTAGGTCAGCTCCTCCAAGCCGCGATACACGCGCGGTGAGCGGGCGTAGACGTCGGCCGGCACTTTCATGCCGAGCGGCTGGTGCGGGCGGTCCGTGTTGTAGCGCGTGAGGAAGTCGTCAAACCGGGCCTGCTGCTGGAGCACGTTCGGGGCGGCCGGCTTCGTGGCTTCGCGCTTCAGCGTGAGAGGCATCCGTTCATGCCGTCCGTTCTGCTGCGGGTGCCCGGGCTTGATCCGTTCGATCTGGATCCCGAGGCGCAGCCACCACACGGCCAGCTTGCTCAGCCCGTCAATGGCATGCGCCGACGCAAACGGGACGCCGTTGTCGGTCCGAATCACGTGCGGGAGGCCAAATTCCTTGAAGGTGCGCTCAAAGACCGTGAAGGCGAACTTCTCCTGGGTGGTCAGCAACGCCTCGCACGTCAGCAGGTAGCGGCTCGCGAAGTCGGTGATGGTCAAAGGCCCGCGGAGGCTCGAGGGCGCGGGCGAGCGCCGGACCGCTCGAAGATGAACAACGCGTGGCGAATCAAGACCCGAAGAATCCACCGCAGATGAAGGCGTCAACTGGCTCAGCGGTGACTGTAGTTCACACCCGCACTCTCCTCGTTGCCGGGACAGGCGCCCATCCAGGAGGCGAGATGCTTCGGTGATTGGCCACGCTTCGCCGCCTGACCGTTGGCCACTGCTTCTCGTGACCTCGACGACAAAGTGATTGACACCGCTTCGGCGCGGCACTAGCCTCGGGCCGCGGCGACGCAGAGTCGCGGAGGAGCCCGGAACTCTTGAGGACCCGCAAAGCAGAATCATGCGTCCGGTGTCGGCGTTCGCAGTGGTCCCCAAGCCGCGAACGCCCAAGCTCTCGTTCTCTCCGTTCACCTCTGTTCGCTCTGTTCTCCACGTTCTCTCTGCGTCTCGGCGTCAGCCAAGGAGGATGTGATGGCGGCTCGCTATTCCACGCTTCCCATCGTGCGGCTGCTCGTGGTCGGCTTCGTGTTCCTGATCGTCCACCTGCCGGCCGGTTCGGCAACGGCTCAGGTGCTCTACGGAAGTATCGTCGGTAACGTGACGGACGCTCAGGGCGCCACGGTGCCCGGCGCCACCGTGACGATCGTCAACAAGGCGACGAACCTCACCCGCGAGGCCACGACCAACGACGACGGGAGCTACAGTCTGGTCAACGTGCTGCCCGGTCCGTACGACGTGAAGGTCTCGCTGCCGGGATTCAAGGAAGTCATGCGCACGGACGTCCCGGTGGCCGTGGGTCAGCTCAGTCGTGTGGACGTGACGCTCGAAGTCGGCGTGCTGGCCGAGATGGTGACCGTGCAGTCGGCCGCCGAACTCCTGCAGACCGAGACCGCCGACGTGCACACGCAGCTGAAAGCCGCCGAGATCAGCAGCCTGCCGCTGAACCAGTTTCGCAACTACCAGGCGCTGGTCAATCTCGCCCCTGGATCGACGCCGGCTCGATTTCAAAACGCCGAGACGGACACGCCGGCCCGCTCGCTGGCCACGAACGTGAACGGTCAGGCGATCAACAGCAACGCGACACGAACCGACGGCGCCACCAACGTCAACATCTGGCTGCCGTCGCACAACATGTACGTGTCGCCGGCGGAAACCATCGATACCGTCAACGTGTCGACGAACAACTTCGACGCCGAACAGGGCATGGCTGGCGGCGCCGCGATCACGGTGATTACCAAGTCGGGCACGAACCAGCTGAAGGGTTCTGCCTTCGAGTTCTTCAACAACCAGGCGCTGAATGCCAAGCCGTACTACTTCGGCAGCGGGCCGGCGCCCGACAAGCTGCCCGTGGAGCGCAACATCTTCGGCGGGACGGTTGGCGGCCCGATCACGCGGGATCGGCTCTTCTTCTTCGGATCTTATGAAGGCTACACGAGCCGGCAGAGCCTGTTCACGCTGCACAGCGTGCCGGGCGCCGCGCTGCGCAACGGCGACTTCAGCCGCGCGCTGAATGCCAACGGCGCCTTGCAGGTTATCTACGATCCGCGGACGGGCAATCCCGACGGCACCGGCCGGATGCCGTTTCCCAATAACGTGATTCCGGCGGAGCTCATCAACGCGATCGCGCAGCGCATCGATCAGCTGTTTCCGATGCCGAACGTCGAAGGGTCCGGTGCCGGCGGGCTAACGAACAACTATCAGCGCGAGGAGACCCGCACAACCGATCGGCACAACTTCGACGTGAAGATCAACTGGAACCGCACATCGGCGCACCAGGTGTGGGGGAAGTTCAGCTATATGAACGCGACAGTGGATGACCTCACAAACTATCTCGGGCCCGATCCGGACGCTGACGGCGACGGCGGCTTCACCAAGGTCTACCAGGCGACCGTCGGCCAGACGTGGACGCTTGGTTCGACCCTTATTCTCGACAGCACGTTCGGCTTTTCGCGGCAAGACCAGGACGTTTTCGGGCCCGATTTCCAGGCCGGCTATTTCGGCCTCGACACCCTGGGCATTCCCGGGACGAACGATCCAGTGGATCGCGATCCGCGCTACGCGGGTTTCCCGCGGTTCGACACCGGTTTCAGCTTCCTCGGGAACCGCGACGGCTGGAACCCGATCTTCCGGGACGAGCGCACCTACTCGTTTGCGACGAACATGACCAAGCTGATGGGCCCGCACGAGTTGCGTGGCGGGTATCTCGCAAACTTCCTTTATCTAGATCACTGGCAGCCTGAAACGGACAACCCGCGCGGACGACTCCAGTTCGCCACCAACGCCACTGCGCTCCGCGGTGGCGCGCAGGCGGGGAACTTCTATAACCAGTACGCAGCGTTCCTGCTTGGCTTGGTCGGCACAGCGAGCAAGAGCGTACAGAACGAGCTGATGACGGGACGCGAATGGCAGCACGGGTTCTTCTTCCGCGACCGCTGGACCGTGAGTCCCAAGATGACGCTCGACCTCGGCCTGCGCTGGGAGTACTACCCGATCATGCGTCGCGCCGATCGCGGTCTCGAGCGCGTCGACTTGGAGACGCTCGAGGTCATACTCGGCGGGCTCGGCGGGAATCCGGACGACGTTGGTCTCAAGGCGGGCAAGAACAACTTCGCGCCGCGGCTGGGGGCCGTGTACCGCCTGAACGAGGAGGCCGTGATTCGCGCCGGATACGGCGTGACATACAATCCGGTGCCGTGGGCGCGCGTGCTACGCGGAGACAATGCCTACCCGCTGACCATCGCCTCGGCGTTCACGAACGCGGATCCGTTTGCGGCATACGGCACTATCGAGCAGGGCATCCCGATGCTGCGCGGCCCGGACACGAGCAGCGGGCGTGTACCGCTGCCCAACTCCGCGGTGGTGTACACGCCCGAGGTGGGCAACATCGATCGCGGCACGATCCACTCGTGGAACGTGGCGTTCGAGCGTCGGCTGATGTGGGACATGGCACTCGATGTCGCGTACGTCGGCACGGCCGGCAACGGCGGTTATGCGGTTCTCGATATCAACGCGCCGCAGGTGATCGGATCGGGCAACGCTGGCCGGCCGTATTTCTCCATGGGCCGCATCCAGCCGCTGAACTCGTTCGGCCAGCGGCTGAAGACACGGTACAAGTCGCTGCAGGTCGCCCTCAACCGACCGTTCACGAAGGGGTTTCTCGTGAAGGGCGCGTACACGCTGAGCAGGGCCGAGAACAACGCGAGCGGCACGCCGGCCACCAGCGGCGCGCAGGACGAGGATGGCCGCGTGCAGCTGATGTTCAATACCGCGAGTGAGCTCGATCGCAACTACGCCGTGGCCGGCTTCGATCGGACGCACAACTTCCAGCTGGGCTTCGTGTATCAGCTTCCCTGGCAGAGCAGCGCCGGCGGCTTCGGGAACATCGGCCGGGCGCTGGTCGTCGATTGGCAGGTGAACGGCGTCTTCGCAGCCTTCAGCGGCGCACCATTCACCGTGCGGTCGAATGACGCGACGTTGAACACGCCCAGCAACGCGCAGACCGCCGACCTGGTGGGCGAATTCCGTCGCTCCAGCACGCTCCAATTCGACACCGCCGTGTTCGCGGCGCCTCAGGACGTGCGCTTCGGCAACACGGAACGGAATCAATTCCGAGGACCCGGTGGCATGAACCTGGATCTGTCGTTCTTCCGCTCCTTCCCGCTGGGCCAGACGCAACGCCTCGAGTTCCGTCTCGAGGGATCGAACATTCTGGACACGGCAAACTTCCAGAACCCGATCGCGGATAACCTGACCACGACATCGGTCAGCTTTCTGCGAATCACGCAGATCCTCAGCGGGTATGCTGAACGGCAGATTCGGATCGGATTGCGATACAGCTTCTGAGGCATTTTCTTACGACCACCTCGGTCGAGATCGTCACCAGAAGCCGCGCGGGTCGGTCACCTCGAACATGGTCCTTCCACGCTGGTGCGGCCTGGAAGCGAGCGAGATTCCCGCGCTTCCGGGCCCGCGCCTGGTTGCTCTCGCGTAAGGATCGAAGGTTGTGGCCCGGTGTAAAGCGGCCACGGCGCTCGACCGTCTCTTGTGCGAGCAAGGCACTCGGCGCGAAGCGCGCGATCTCGTCGGGAGCGCCTACACGGCGCTCAACGAAGGATTGCAGACGACGGACCTGGTCGAGGCGCGAGCGTTGCTCGCGCAGACGTGAGGGCCCGTCATGCCGAGCGACACAGAACGTCTCGGCGCAACAACCGCTTCAGCGCCCGCGACTACGGGACTCGACAGTAGACGACCATCGACTCCCACGTCCGCTCATTGCGGTGGCTTCACGCTCGCCGCCGGCTTGGTGCCCTCGAGAAGCCAGCGCTGCATCCGGCGGCCGTTGCCGGCCTCGCCGGTGTACATGCGATTCTTCGAGTCGATTGCGATCATGTGCGCGCGAATGAACTCGCCGGACTGGCGTCCGGGCCTGCCGAACCGGTCGAGAATCTGCAGGTCCTTCCGCCGCAGGATCCAGACGCGCTGGTTGGTTCCATCGATCAAGTAGAGGAGGCTCTGCTCAGGATCCCGCGAGACCTGCAGACTGAAGCCGCTCCCCGAACCGCCGGTTTCCGGCCGCACGAATCGCTCCATCAGATACTCGCCGTTCTGCCTGAACACCTGGATGCGATTGCCGCGGCGGTCAGACACATAGATCAGCCCATCTTTGGTGCCGACGAGGCCATGCAGTGTCGAGTACTGCTGCGGCGGGCTGGCGATGTTCACTGGGTACTGATACTTCTGCGTATCGTCTGGCGCCTTGCCGTAGGCACCCCAATGCCGCACGTACTCCCCCGTGGCGCCGTCGTAAACGACAACGCGCCGATTGATGTACCCGTCGGCGATGAAGAGCTCGTTGGTCTTCGGTTCGACGTAGAAGTTGGCCGGGCCGCCGAGATGATCGGGATCGTTGCTGCCCTTGTTGACGCCAGGCTCACCGATGGTCAACACGTGCTTGCCGTCTTGCGTGAACTTCATCACGTGCATGCCATTGCTCGTGCCCATCCAGACGAAGCCGTGATGATCGATGTAGATTCCGTGCTCCTGATCGAACCAGGTATAGCCCGGCCCCGGTCCGCCCCAGGCCCGCAGCACCTTGCCCTCTGGATCGAGCTCCAGCACCGGCGGCGCTGGGATGCAGCAGTCGGCAATCGGCGGCTTCACCGCGGCGCCGATCTCCTGCGGCGTCAAACTGGACGGCATGTGGATCACCCACAGGTGATCGTTGTCGTCGACGAACAGGCCGCGGATGTCGCCGAGGATCCAATCGTTGGGCAGCGTCGGCGGCCACGTCGGATCGACGACGTAGATGGGCAAGTTCTCCGCGGTCGGCGAGCCCGACGCCGGCTTGGCGTTAGCGCTCTGTGCGCGGGCGACCAGTGGCGAGACCAGGACCCACATCGAGAGCGCCGCGAGCGCGACTACGGTGTTGTGCACGGCGTGAGCCTCCCAGCGTTCGACCAAGCACCTTCCCTCCACCCGCCACAGGCCTGCTACCCTTTTGCGATAGCGAACGGGAGGAACGAGTGGTCCGCCCGCGGCGTCCCTGCCGACGGCTCACCATGCCGCCATCGCGTCTTCGAAGAGGGCGCTCAATTCGTCCACACCCGCGGCGCGCGGCGACAACTTCGTCACGCGATGCTGCGGCAGCGTGCCCTCGACCAGGGCCGGAATGTCGGACGAAGAGTAGCCGATTGCGCGGAGGCCATTCGGCATCCTCAATCGCTGCATGTACCACGTGATCCGGTCCGCGAGGATCCGTCCCGCATCGTCAGGGCTCGCCGTCGAGACGTCCGCGCCGAGCGCTTCGGCCGCTTGCAGATGACGGACCGGGTTGGCGCGCGCCGTGAATCGGAATACAGCGGGTGCATTGAGAATGACCGACATCCCGTGCGGGACCAGTGCGTGATCGGTGGCGTAGCCTGGAGCGCGATAGCTCTTCACGTGGCCTGAGACCGGATACGACATGCCGTGCGGCAAGTGAACCCCCGCGTTCCCAAACCCCATGCCGGCGTACGAGGCTGCCAGCAGCATGCTCGCTCGCGCTTCGTCGTCTGACGGATCGTCGAAGGCGCGCACGAGGTGCCGGGCCACCATGCACATTGCCTGCATCGACCAGATATCACTGATCGGATTCGAGCCCTGGTAGGCCGGCCGCAGGGCGGGACGCTCGGGACGCGGCCTTTCGGTATAGGGCATCGCCGTGTACGACTCGACTGCGTGGCTCAGAATGTCCAGGCCGGACGATGCCGCGACCTCCGGCGGCGTCGTCCGGGTGTTCTCCGGATCGAGGTAGCCGAGGGTCGGCTTCAAGCGGCGATTCGCGATCCCTGTCTTCGCGTGGAGCCGCTTGCAGTCGAAGATGGCGACGCCGGTGGTCTCGCTGCCCGTGCCGGCCGTTGTCGGAATGGCGAACAGCGGCTTCAGCGGCGCTGGCACCGGCAGGCCTTTTCCGATCGGAGGGTTCACGTAGTCGAGAAAGTCGGCCGGAGGACAGGTCGCATAGAGGTTCGCGGCCTTGGCCGTGTCGATTGTCGATCCGCCACCGACAGCGACATACGCGTCGTAGGATCCGGCACGCGCGACTTCGATCGCATCCAGGAAGGATTCATCGCTGGGCTCGACGCGGACGCGATCGTACAGATCGAATGCCACGCCGCTATGGTCCAGCGATTCGAGCACGGTCGCGACGGGCGGCAGCCGGCAGACCAGTGGGTCCGTCAACACGAGTACACGGCGCGCGCCAATCTCCTTCATGTCCATCCCGACCTCGCGCGTCACGCCGACGCCGAAGCGGACGCTGGAGACGGCCATCTCGAACGCACTGTCTTTGTCCATCTGCTCGAACACTTGCTCCTGTCCACCAAAGTTTAGAGCGGCGGGTCCCGTGAAGCTCCAGTCTACAAACACCCTAACTCGTCTGCGCCGCTGAGCCGACTGCGGTGGGCCATGCGCGAGACCGGGACCGAGGACTGCACCAACAACGACTAGCGCGCGTGGCGGGAGTATACTCCGCTGGTGAAACGTCGCACCTTTCTCGGCGCTCCGCTCGTCAGCGTGCTGCCCGGAATCGCGCGAGCCGCGCAGGCACCACGCACCAGCGGACAATCCACTTTCGATCCTTGGATTGAAACACACACCGATCATCTGCGCCACAACGCCGCAGAAGTGGCGCGGCTGACCAAGCGGCCGGTGCTCGCCGTCATCAAGAATAACGGCTACGGATTGGGCGTCACGTCATCCGCGAAGGCACTCGAGTCGTCTGCCGCCGTGCATGGCTTTGCCGTCGTGAAACTTCAGGAAGCGCTCGACCTGCGCGACCAGGGGATCAAGAAGCCGATCCTGTTGATGGCCCCATTCGACGACGCCGATTTACAGACCGCGGTGGCACGAGACATCACGCCAATGGTCTACACGCCGATTGGCGACGTGCTCGACCGCGAGGCGGCGCGGCTCGGCCGGCGGATCCCGGTGCATGTCTGCGTGGACACCGGGATCGGGCGCGTCGGCGTGCCGCACGTACAGGCGGCGGCGCTGATTCGCGATCTGGCGTCACGCAAGGGCGTCACCATTACCGGCACGATGATGACGTTCACCGAGGACCTGGCGTTCGATCGCGAACAACGGCAGCGCTTCGCATCGCTGACCAGTGAATTGAAGGCCTCGGGCATCGCGCTCGGGCTCCTGCACGCCGCGTCTACCTACACGCTGTTTCAGCACGGCGAGGAAACCTATTTCGACATGGTCCGCGTCGGCATGGCGCTGCTCGGCATTTACCCGGACGCCGCGTTCAAGGCGACTCGACGTCTCGAGTTGCGCCCCGCGGTCGGCATGCGGGTGCGGGTCGCCTATGTGAAACAACTGCCCCCCGGCACCAGCGCTGGTTACGAGCGGGCCTACCTCGCCAAGAAAGATACGTGGATCGCTACCTTGCCCGTCGGTCACGCTGACGGCTGGCCGCGCGTTGCCGCCAAGGGTGGTCGCGTTCGCATCAACGGCCGGCACTATCCGATCATCGCGTCGGTGTCCGCGAGCCACACGCTCGTCGAGATCGGCGACGCACCCGCCGTGAAGGCCGGCGATGTAGCGACGTTGTTCGATTGGGAAGACGGGTCGAGGCCCGAAGATGTCGCGGCGGCGACCGGCGCCTCCGTCTATGACTTGACCATGCACCTCAACCCGCTGTTGTCCCGACTCGTTATTTCGTAATCGGCGGTCGACCCTGCAACGTCAGCGGCGACACCGTTCTCCTGGCCACGAAGACCGGTCGCGACAGAATCACACATTGATCGTCTGCGTCGCGTTTACGAACGTCGTAGGGGCGTTCGAAACGCGTAACCTACGCACGACGTGGAGGACCTCCGGCAGGCGAAGAGCTCGAGTCTTGCAGCCGCCGCACTTGTGCATCGCTCGCGCGTCGCAAGGGCGCATATGAGCCTACAAGCACCGCTATTGGTGTCGCTGCACATTTCTTGCACATCCGGGCAACAGGCTCCGCCGACCGGAGCACGCGTGAAAGGATGACAAGGATTCATGAGCTCCAGGATGACGATGACTTGGACAAGGATACCGCCGACGATCGCGAAGATGGCAGGCGCCACGTGCGTGTGCCTTGCGCTCGGGAGTGGGATGTGGAGACCATCGGCCGCTGAGACGACTTCGGCAATGCAGACGGCCGCTGCAATACGAACGAACTCGGCAATTCAGACACCCTCCGCCCAGACTGCGCCGGCGGCTCAGCGAGCAGCGGAGACACCACGCGAGGCGACGGTCGTGCCGCGCACGCTCTACGTCGCCAACGGTGGCGGCACACTCGCGACGTTTGCGATCGATCCGAATGGAGTCCCCGTCCTGCTGGATACCCTCGGCAATCTCGGCACGAGCCTGCGAGGATTCGTGGTCGCGCCAGATGGACGGGCGGCGTACGTGCTCGACAGTGACGCCGGCACGGTCTCGGCGTTTGCGCTCGACGACGAAGGACGGCCGACCCTCATCGGCGCACCGCTGCCGACGGATCCAGACGGCGTCGTCACCACCGCATGCATTGCCGGCGGCACACTGTCGGGCGCATGCCCGGCGGGCGCGGCCATGGCGCCGGACGGTCGTGTGCTTTACATCATCAATCTCGGCACGAACACACTCGCCGCGTTCGCCGTGGAGCGTGACGGCTCGCTGCGCGCGGCGGGATCGCCCATCGAGACAGGCGGCGTCGCACCGCGTTCGCTGGCCATCTCACCGAACGGGCAGCAGGTCTACGTCTCGCATCGCGACAGCGATTCGATCGCCACCTTCACCATCGGACGGCGTGGTATCCCGGAGCCGCTCGGGGCGCCGCGCCGGCTCCCGGGATGCACGCCCACCGGCGACCCGCCACAGGGCTCATGTGCGCCGGACTGGATGTCGATCACGCCGGACGGCAAATGGCTTTATGTCGTCAACCTGGCGTCGGACGATCTCTTCACGTTCTCCATCCGGGCAGACGGCGCGCTCGCCCTCGTCGCCGGGCCCCTTCCCGTGGGTGGCCGACCCGAGATGATCGCGATCAGCGCCGACGGTCGGCGGCTCTATATCGCCAGCGTCGACGACAACGCGGTCCGGGCCTTCACTGTCGGTGACGACGGGATGCTGAGCTCCTTGGGCACGTTTGCGGCGTGCAAGGAGGCGGCCGTCCCGGCCGCGTGTGGTGTGCCCGTGACGGTAATCGCGCCCGACGGTCGCCATGTGTACGCGGCGACGACGTTCAGGCCGGACCAGGATCAATTGGTGTCGTTCAGCGTCGAGGCCGACGGCACGTTGACGGAACTCGCGGAGTCGCCCACGCCGACCGCCGGCGACGGCCCGCTCTTCCAGGGACTCGCCATTCGTCCCAATCAAGGGCCCATTGCCGCGCTCGGTCCTCGTCAGGCGCGCATCGCCGCTCCGACCGTGACGTTCGATGCGTCGGCCTCGTCCGATGCCGACGGACGCGTCGCGCGCTACGACTGGGACTTCGGCGACGGTCAGCGAGCGACGGACGCCGGTCCCACGCCGACCCATTCGTATGCCACGCCGGGTGCGTATCAGGTGAGCGTAACGGTCACGGATGACGAGGGCTGCTCGGCCGTTCAGATCTTCACGGGGCAGACAGCGCTCTGCAACGGCTCCCAACGCGCCACCGCCTCGCAGCGTCTCTTGGTGCTGCCGAACGTTACCGCCGGCGCCCGATAGGTCGCGGCTACGTCTTCGACGATTACAAGTCGCTGGTGGGCGCGGCGTCGAAACTGGAGTTTGCGGATGTGGACGGACACGCGCCTCGGCGACGTGAGAGCCCCTCGCAAGTGCTAAAAGCGGATGCCCAGGAAATCGTGAGGCGTGAGCCTTTGCGCGGCGAGCACGCGTGCGTGTATTGACCTGACGTGCCCTTTGGCTATTGTTTGATCACGAGCACATTGAATTCGACGCCAGCGATCGACGCGCCGGACACGCTGCAGATGGCCCACCTCGAGGGCCCTTGGAACCATTGCACAAACGTCGCAATCGGCTGGGCCCTCGCGATCGCAAACACCAGCGCGTTGCCGTCACCATTCGTCAAAGGGTGATCGATCAGCGAACAGTTTACCGGCTGGGTCTCCGAATGTTCAAAGGCGGCGCGTACCGGTCCCGCTACCTTGATGCCGCCGTTGTTGATCTCGAGCGCGGTCCCTCCGCCCACATGGTGAGCCTGAACACCGATGCTCCCGGCCGCGATGCCATGCCCTTGCACGCCGATGCCGTTGTGCGCGCCGCCAACCACACCAATGCCGGACGCGGTCCTCCCATACACACCTGCGTTGGCGTCGCTCTCACCACGAACGCCGGCAGGTCCCTCTAACCCTGGCGCCAAGGGTACCCCGTAGCGGCCGTAAATAGCCGCCGCGTCGTTGGGGGTGCCCGTATCGGTGGCGACGGTTGCCGACAACGCGCGGTCGCCGCCGCCGGGGGGCTGCGCCAGAACGATGCCGAACGGCGTACTGGGGAGAACGTGCGGTCGCACGGCACCTTCGATGGCGGTAGGCGCGAATAAGAACGTTCCACTGCGGCCCGCACTGTCGCGCCAACTGCCGCTATAACCAGAGGCGGGCAAAATCGTTACATCGATGTGCAAAACGATACCCCCCGGGCCCGCTATCACGGTCAAGCCGCCGCCGATGGACCCGTCAGGATTCGCGAACGCCATCCCGACGACGGACGACCGGTTCGTTATCTCGCAGCCGTCGTCCGTCCCTTCCAGTCGATAGGCGGCACCGGTCTGAGTCACCGCGACCGAGATGACGTTGCAATAGGGCTGCGTCTGCCAGCGGAACGTCCCGATTGTTTGCGCCGACGCGGCCAATGGCGCCAGTACCACGACGGCGACTATCACACCGATTCGACGAATCGATCGCATCATGCCCTCCTGGGATGTTGGACTGCGGGGTGATCATCATGGCGTCGCGCACGCGACGCGCACGCCGTACCCGCAGTGTTCGCTTGCAACCAGATGGACGCCGCCGCTCTCGCCCTTAACGCGCCATCAGGTGTCGCTCGGGATGGGATTGCCGACACGCTTCGATGGGTATGCCACGTCGATCGCTAATCGAGGCGCTCGATTCTACGCAACGGAGCGGCTGCGGACTGTTCGATAGCGCACAGGTGATGGCAGTGACTGCCGCAGGCTCGTGCGGATTGATGAGCGTTCTAGGCGAGGAGCCGGGACACGCACGTCACGTCACCTCGAGATCCTCCCGCTTCGACACCAGCTGGCCGTAAAGCTACAGGCACGAAGAATCAACGAGATAGAAGACGTGTATCAACCTGTTGACCGGAGGGTTGCTGGTTCGGGGCTGCTCTCGGGAAGCGCCGTACCGCGCTGCGCGCATGCACTACTCTGCGCGGAGCGCAACCATGGGATCGAGTCGCGAGGCGCGTCGCGCCGGCAGGTACGCCGCAATCGCGGCAACGACGACGAGGATCAGCGCGGCACCGCCGGCGGCGAAGAGGTCCGTGGGGCGCACGCCGTAGAGCGACGTCGAGATGCCGCGGGCGGCGAGATAGGTGATCGGCACGCCAATGACGAGGCCGATGCCGACCAGCATCATCGCCTCCCGCAGCATGAGCCAGAGCACGCTCCCGCGGCTGGCGCCCAGCGCGAGCCGGACACCCAGCTCGCTGGTGCGCCGCGAGACGGCGTAGGAGATCGTGCCGTACAGGCCGAGCGACGCCAGCAACAACGCCACACCGCCGAAGAGGCCGGTGAGATACGCGACGAGCTGATCGCCTGCCATCTCGCGATCCGCTCGATCTTTGATGGCCATGATGTCGACGACCGGCAGCGTCGGCTCGGCCTCACGCAGCGCCGCCCGCAGATCGCTGACCACAGTGGCCGTCGGACGCGTCGAGCGCACCTCCAGGCTGTTCAGATACGCATCGTCGGCGAGCGAGAACGGGATGAACGCCATGTTCGGAATCGGCGAGCGCAGGTCGTTGTAGCGCGCGTCCTTGACGACGCCGATGATCTCGAATGCCGAGTCGCTGGTACCACCATCGCCGAAGTCCCAGTGCTTGCCCAGCGCGCTTCCACCGCGAAAGTACTTCTTTGCCATCGTCTCATTGATGATCGAGACGCGGCGCCCGGACGCGAGATCCATGTCGGTGAAGTACCGGCCTTCGACGAGCGGGATGCCCAGAGTCTGTAGGCTGGCCGCGGACACTATTTCCTGCCGCGCCAGTTGGGGCTGGTTCGGAATGGCCTGGTAGCCTTCGACGTCGAAGTTGCCAGTGCGCATGCCGCGATTGAGCGGTCCGAATAGCGAGACACTCGCCGAGGTCACACCGGGAATCTGCGCCGCGCGCGCGATGAGCCGGTTGTACAGCGCCGGCAACTGTTCGGGCGTATAACCGCCGGCGCGTACCGCGATGCTGGCGGCGACGACCTGATCCTTGTCCAGGCCGAGCTCGACGTGCGTCAGTTGCTGCAGCGTCCGCGCGAACAGGCCGGCAACGACCAGCAGTAACAGGCAGAACGCCACTTGCGCGGCGACGAGCAGCTTGCCAAACGGCAGGCCGGCGCGGCTGGTCGACGTTTCGCCCACGCTGCCGCGCGACTGGGTGCGCAGCGTGTCAGAAAGGCTCACGCGCGTGCTGCGCAGCGCCGGCAGCAGTCCGAACAGCAGACCGGCAACCAGCGAGACGGCCAACGTAAAGCCGACAACCGGCCAGTTGAGACCAAGGTCGAGATCCGGCGTGCGCGTCGTGCGGCTGCTCATCATGAGCAACGTGCTGCTGCCCCAGCCGGCGAACAGGAGACCGAGCGCACCGCCGCACAGTGCGAGCAGCAGGCTCTCGGCGAGCAGCTGGCGCACGAGCCGGAGGCGGCCGGCCCCGATCGACAGGCGCAGCGCCATTTCGCGGGCGCGTGCCGACGAGCGCGCGATGAGCAGGCTCGCGATGTTGGCGCAGGCGATCAGCAGCAACAGGCCGACCATCACCAGCAGGATCATCAGCGGGCTGGTCATGTTCTGGCGCAGGCTCGACAATCCGCGTGCGGCCGGCTCCATCGTGACGTGGGCCTTACGGAACAAGGCGGCGTACTCGGGATCGGGTGAATCACCCTGCTGCTCGGCGAGGTCGGTCATGCGGGCGACGGTCAACGCCTGGACGACGCCGGCGGCCTGGCCCGGCGCGGTTTGGCGCGCAAAGACCGTCAGCCACGCGATGTTGCGCTGCGGCGGCCACGGGCGCTGGTTGTCCGCGGGATTGTTGGTGCTGGCGTTGTTGAAGTGCTTCACTTCGGCCTGCATGACAATCGGCGCCCAGACGTCCGGTGTGCGGACGCCGACGGTCGTTCCGAAGAAACGTGGCGAGGTGACGCCGATGATGGTGAGGCTCGCGTTGTTGACCAGCACCTCACTCCCGATCGCCGATGGCGAGCGGCCGTAGCGCTGGCTCCAGAAGGTGTCGCTGATGACGGCGACGGGATGCGCACCCAGCGTGAGGTTGTCCTGCGGGCCGAGCAGCCGGCCGATCTGCGGCGTCTGCTTCAGCAGATCGAAGTACTCGCCCGAGACGAGCTGATAGCTACCCTGTTGCGGCTCGCTGGCGCCGGAGTTTCGCGGCATGGCGATCACGCCGCTCGCCGGGTTGGTCGCCGCGGCGACGGCGACCTGGTCCTTCAGCGCGTCGCGGGCGTCGAGAAACGCCGGATAGCCGAAGCGCGTGTTGCTGGTACCGTCTGGCACGTTCACGGTCGCGACGACCAGCTGCTGCGGGTCGGGCACCGGGAGTGCGCGCAGGATGATGGCGTTGACCAGGGTGAAGATCGCGCTGTTGAAGCCGATGCCGATCGCCAGCGAGAGGACGGCGACGATCGAGAAGACCGGACTGCGTGACAGGAGTCGCGCGCCGAAGCGGATGTCGCGGAGAAAATCTTCGAGTGGATGCATGGTTCGCATGTCCCGGCAGGCTTCTTTGATCTGATCCAGGCCGCCGAAGCGGCGGCGTGCGGCGTAATGGCCATCACGCTCGGCCAATTGCTGCATGTGAAACTGCAGCTCTTCGTCCAGCTCCCGTTCCACGATCTGTCGCTGCACGACGCTGCGCCACGCCATGCGCAGCCGATGATGCAGTCGGGTGGGCATCGTTCCTCTCAGCCCGTGCTCACGCCATGTCCAGGAGCGCGGTGACCGCGCCTGACAACCGCCGCCAGGTTTCGGCCTGCCGTGCGAGCTCGGTGCGCCCGGCGCGAGTGAGCGCGTAGTACTTGGCTCGTCGGCCGTTCTCGGATGCGCCCCACGTCGCGACGATCCAGCCCTGGTGCTCGAGGCGGTGCAACGCCGGATAGAGCGATCCTTGCTGCACTTGCAGGACGTCCTGCGAGATCTGCTCGATCCGCAGCGCGATGCCCCAGCCGTGCATCGGTTCCAATGCGAGCGTCTTCAGAATCAGCACGTCGAGCGTGCCCTGCACCATGTCGGTCGGCTTGCCCATGTCGTGGTGATCCTCGTCGCGCCGCGCACGTCCAGCGTTCGCCCCTCGACCGTCGAGGGGAGATTTCAATCTAACGCCCTCTCCTCTCGACAGTCAAGGGGGCGCGACCAGGTTCAGGCGAGGTTTCGTCGTGGAAACCGGCCTGAGAGGTCGTTGTGGACTTTGAATCCCAAAGAACCAGTGTGTGATAGTAGCGTCTGCCATTGGAGGCGAATGAGACTCTTCGTCGTTGCTGCCGTCGTATTCCTCGCAGTGTTCGTGGGAGTGATCGCGCAGGATGGGCCGGAGACCGTGGTGCGCGGGACGAAGCATTTCCGCCAGAGCGAGGTGGTGACCGGGCTTGCGGGGCCGTGGGAGCTGACGTGGGGCCCGGACGATATGCTCTGGGTGACGGAGCGCACGGGTAAGCGCATTACTCGCGTGAATCCGGCAACCGGCGAGCGGAAGGTCGCCGCGATCATCGATGAGGTGTTCGCGCCGGGAGCGCAGGACGGGCTGATGGGGCTGGCGCTCGATCTGGCCAGCAACTTCGTTTACGCGGCCTACACATACACCGACCGGAGCTTGACGCCGCACGCGACGGTGCCGGATCCCGCGAGCCCGTATCGTTTTCTCTACACGAAAATCGTGCGGTTCACCTACGACTGGGCGACGGAGACGCTGGGCAATCCAATCACACTCATCGCGGGACTGCCCGCGGGCAATGACCATCTGGCCGGACGGTTGAAAATCGGGCCGGATCGCAAGCTGTTCTACACGATTGGCGACCTCGGGAACAATCAGCTCGGCAACTACTGCATTCCGATCGAAGCGCAGCGTCTGCCGACGCAGGCGGAGATCCAGGCGAAGAACTACCTCGCGTACGTGGGGAAGTCGCTGCGGCTGAATCTCGACGGCTCGATTCCGAACGACAATCCGGAACTGGCGGGCGTCACGAGCCACGTCTTCACCTACGGCCATCGCAATCCCCAGGGAATCGATTTCGGTCCGGATGGCACGTTGTACGAGTCGGAGCACGGTCCGAAGTCAGACGACGAGATCAACATTCTCAAGGCGGGTGCGAACTACGGGTGGCCGCACGTGGCGGGGAGGAAGGACGACAACGCCTACGCCTACGCCCGCTGGGCGGAATCGACGACGCCTTGCGCGCAGCTCCAATTCATCGACTTGGCGATTCCCGCGACGGTCCCGCACGAGCTGGAGTCCGCTTTCACCAAGCCGTTCATGGAGCCGATTGCGACGATGTTCACAGTGCCGAGCGGGTACAACTTCAGCGATCCGGAGTGCCGCGGCATCAACTTTATTTGCTGGCCGACCGTGGGCGCGTCGAGCATCGAGTACTACGGGCCGGCCAGCGATACTGGCATCCCCGGTTGGGAGAAAGTGCTGCTGGTCACGGCACTGAAGCGGGGGTCGCTGTATGTGGTTGCGCTCAGCGCCGATGGGCAGCGGGTCCGCGGGCCGTTTTGGCGGTACTTTCAGTCCGACAACCGCTACCGCGATACCGCCGTCAGCCCCGACGGCAAGACGATCTATATCGCGACCGATCCGGGAGGACTGGCCGAGGCGATGGCGGGTGGCACCACCCGCACGATGACGAATCAAGGATCGATCCTCGCGTTCACCTATGTTGGGGAAGGGACGGCTGCTACGGTTGAACCCCATCGCACGAGCAGCGTGGTTCCCGCCAAACCAGCGCCGGCGGCGGTGACGGGAGCCGCGCCGCAATACACGGCGGCGCAGGCGGCCGGGGGGAAGACGGCATTCGAGGCCCATTGCGCGGCGTGCCATGGGAATACGTTGATGAACGGCACGTTCGGCCCGCCCCTCGCGGGAGAGACGTTCCGCGCCGCATGGGCCGGCCAGTCCGTTCGTGCGCTACTCGAAAATGCCAAGAGGATGCCGCCGGCGAGTCCAGGTTCGCTCTCGGATGAAGCGTATACGAGCATCGTGGCCTATGTGCTCCAGGTGAACGGCTATGCAGCGGGCGGAACGGCACTCACGACGGGAGTCGGGATGACGCTGCGCTGACGCAAATGAGCCCGCCAAACGCGACAACCTGTCCGCGGTGATCGCGCTGCACGTTCGACTGAGCACACGGGGCGGCTACGCGGGGCGTTCAGAATAGGAAGGGCTATGAGGCTGTCTCAGATCACTCTGTCACCGGATCCGTACGCGCCGTTTCGCTTATCACAAGGGTTTCGAGTCGGAGACTTTCTCTTTATCTCGGGGCAAGCCGCGATTGACGAGTCGGGCCACATCGTCGGCAGCGATTTCGACGTGCAGGCGGCGCAAGCCTTCAAGAATCTCGACAGGGTTCTCCGCGCGGGTGGATCCAGCCTGGCCAACGTGATTAAAGTCACGATTTTCCTGCGCGACATGGCGAATTTCCCGAAAGTGGTCGAGCTCCGCGGCCGCTTCTTCACGCCGCCATACCCGGCGGATACCATCGTTGAGGTCTCGTCCCTGTATTCTCCCGACGCGCTGATCGAGATCGAGGCCATCGCGCTGGCAAACGAAGCCGTTGAACGAACTGAAATCTGATCTGGTGGATGGTATGGAATGGCCGCTCTCGTGGATGTGGGCGTCGACCGTCGCCGCCGTCGCGTCTCTGAGACGTCGCCAGATCAGCACGTAGATAGCGCCGGACCTGGCCCGTGAACCTCGCGCGTGAACCCCATGGACGCTGCCGACCCCATGAAGGAATCTGCCTGTCTCCTAAAGTAGGCCCGAATAGGCCATTCGGAGCGCAAGTCCTCGAAGGTAGCGGAGCGCTAATCGATCGTCCCGGCCAGGTAACCCGCTCTCAGAACGACGAGACGTCGCGGCGTAAAGGTCCCGCATCGGCGGGACAGGCTGAGGTTCGCGACCTTGATCTTGCGGGGAACGAGCGATTCTTCTACACCTCGCCGCAGACGTATGCAACCGCGTCGTGGACGATGTCGACGATCTGGTCGAGTTGTGCGTCGCTGGTGACGAGGGGCGGCGCGATGCAGATGCAGTCCATCGCGACACGCGTGTAGAGCCCGCGCTCGAGCATCGCGTCGGTTAGCTTCTGCGTCATCCCCGCCTCGGCAGGGAATTGGGCCTTGGTATTCTTGTCGGCGACGACTTCCACCGCGGCGATTAGCCCCTGGCCGCGCACGTGCCCGACGCTCTTCAGCGCTTCCAGCCTGCGCAGCCTCTCGAGCAGGCGGGCGCCATGGCGGTTATCGAACAAGTATT
>DAINCF010000063.1:0-19777 GCA_036732565.1 Vicinamibacterales bacterium | reverse complement strand
CGTCCCGCCGCCGGTGCGGCTGCAGCGGAAGCCGGTGGCGCCGCTGGCAGCGGTGGCTGCACGATCTCACGACGCGGCACGAGCTCGGCAAACACTCCGCGTCCCGCGCCGGGCTGGGGTTCCATCGCCGAGATGGGGCGCGGATAGTCGCGCCACAACCATCGGAGCGTATCGGGCAGAATCGATGCGCCGTGTCGGTTGCTGTGACCGTCTTCGCCGAGCTCGATCTTCACGTCGTTCCCGGCGAACTCGAGCGCGGCCGCCATTCTGGGGGTTTCGAGGTACCAGCTCCCAGAATAGTTCACCAAATCCTGCCGGCCCGTCTGCATGAAGACGCGGAGCGGCCGCGGCTCGCTCTTGCGGATCAAGCCCGGCAACCGATCGGCGCCTCTGAAATTGCCAAAGCTGCCGATCCAGGTGATGACCCGGCGAAACTGATCCGGACGATTCCACGCCGCGACGAACGCGCCGACACCGCCGGTGCTGAGGCCGGCGATCCCGTGATCGTTGGCATCCTTCGAGAGGTTATAGGTCCCGGCGACCTCGGCCACGAGCTCCTCGATCAGAAAACTCGCAAACCGTGACGTGAGCGAGTCGTACTCGAAGATGCGCTCGTATCGATTCTGCGCCTGCTCCGAAAGCGCCGGCATGACGCCCGGATCCAGGAAAATCGCGACCATCGGCGGCAGGTCCCCTCTGGCAATCAGATTGTCCAGGACGACCGGGACGCGCACGTTGTTGCCCGCGTAGCCGCTGCCATCCAGGAAAATCATGAACGGGATCGGGCGGCTCGCGTCATATTGGGCGGGCACGTACACCTGATAGTTGTGCGGCGTGCCCGGGTAGAACTTTCCGGGCGCGAGGATGTGCCGACTCACGGTGCCTGTGGGAACTCCCGCCTGCGGCTGCGAGTCGGCCCCGAGCGAGTAATCCACGGGCGGAAGAGTCCCGACTGGAGCTTGCCCCACAACGGCGCGGGCTGTCGGCGCCGCGAGACAGGCAGCGATCACCATCCCGAAACATCCAGCCGCGGTAACTGTGTTCATCGACCTGGTCACCGCTTGGAGGGAATTTTCGGCGTTTCCCCGCGCTCGGTAATGAGCTTGGTCAGAAGGTCCACGGCCAGATCAACCGGCGCCCCATCGGCGATCGCGAGGGGCGTCCGTCCGGCGCCGTTCAGCTCGTCCAAGCTGGTGCCGCGATCGGCCAGGAACTGGATCACGTCGCACACTTCCCGCTGGCTCCGACCGTTCAGGCTCACCGCGACGTGCATCGGCGTGTTGCCGGTCGCCGTGACCACGGCGACGTTCGGATCGCTCTCGTAGGCGTACGTGACCGTCCCGAGGCGCCCACCTGCGGCTGCGGCCATCAACAGGGTCGTGCCGTCCTGCGCTCTCAACGCGGGATCGGCGCCGCCGGCGACCAGCGCACGCATCGCCCCCTCACGGTCATTGCGCGCCGCGATCATCAAGGGCGTCTGCTCGCCAAGGGTTCCACGGCCAAGCCCGCCTCCGCCTCGCGCTCCCATCGGTGTCAGCGATTTGGGCGTGCGCGCGTTCGCATCGGCGCCTCTGGCGAGGAGGGCGCGGACCAGATTGATGTCGCCCAACTGCGCGGCCAGATGCAGCGTAGTGTTGCCAGCCCGATCGCGCACGCTGATATCGGCGCCCCCCTCGAGCAGCGTCAATGCGACCGCCGTGTGCCGGTATTGCATTGCGGCGATGATGGGTGTGGCCCCGGAGAGGAGAGCGACGTCGGGCTTGGCGCCAGCGTCGAGCAGCACTTTGACCGACGCCACGTCGTCTTTGATCGCGGCGAACACGAGCGGCGTGAAACCGGTCCTGGACGCGGCGTCAACCGTGGCGCCCATCTCGATCAACCCGGCCACGACGTCGCGGTGGCCTTCGGCGGCCGCCCACATCAGCGCCGTTTGACCGCCACGTGGCTCCGCGGCGTTCACATCGGCGCCATGGAGGACCAGCTGCCGCACGGTGTCGAGACTTCCCGAGCTTGCCGCAATCATGACGGCCGTCTCGCCGTTCCAGCGCGCCGCGCGGGCATTGCCGCCGGCCGCCAGCAACCGCTGGACCAGCCCGGCGTCTCCGTTCGCCGCCGCCAAGGTCACGGGTGTCTCGCCATATTCGTCGGCGGTGTTGGCGGTCGCGCCCGATTCGAGCAGCGCCTCCGCCATGCGGCGTTCACCGAGATGCACTGCCCAGGCCAGCGCGGTCGCGCCGTCGGGTTGGGTGGCATTTACGTCTGCCTTCGCTCGCAGCAACGCCGCAAACGCCTTGTCATCGCGGCGCTTGACGGCCTCGAGCAGCCGGAGGTCGTGTGGTTGCGCGTGCAGCGGCAGCGACGTCGAGAGACACCAGATGCCGCACAAGCACAGAAGGCGACGCATCCAGCTATCCCTACAGCGTCGGCAATCGCCCGGTGCTGTCCCCGAACCCGTCGATGTATGGCAGCCCCGCCATGTCGAACATGTTCAGAAACAGGTTGTTCAGCGGCGTGTCTTTCGGATACACGAGATGTCGGTTGCCCCTCAGCTGTCCGTCCGCGCTCCCGGCCAGCACAATTGGCAAATCGTCGTGGGTATGGAGGTTCGATTCACTGATGCTGCTTCCGAACAACACCAACGAGTGGTCGAGCAGTGTGCCGTCGCCATCCGGCGTCGCCTGCAGCTTCTCGAGCAGGTACGCGAACATCGCGACGTGCAGTTCGTCAATCTTGATCAGCTTCTCGACACGCTCGCCATCACCCTGATGATGCGAGATGGAATGGTGGCCGTCGGAAATCCCGATTTCGCGATAGGCGCGGTTGCTGCCGTCGCGGCCGAGCATGAACGAGGAGACGCGGGTCATGTCTGTCTGCCACGCGATGACCTGCATGTCGATCATGAGCTTGCTGTACTGCTCGTAGTCGTCCGGGACCGCGCTCGGCCGATCGATGCGCGGCAATTCCATCGTGGCGTTCTGTTCCTCGGCCCGTTGAATCCGCCGCTCGATATCCCGAACGGCCTCGAGATACTCCTCCAGCTTGTGGGTGTCGCCAGCACCGAGCCCCGAGCGCAACCGCTGGAGACTGCTGGTGACGTAGTCGAGCACGCTTTTCTGCTTTTCCAGTCTGATCAAGCGCGCGGCCGCATCCGTGCTGTCGCCATCCCCGAACAGCCGCTCGAAGACGGTCCGCGGATTGATTTCTGCTGGCAGCGGGCTGGTCGGTCCACGCCACGACATCGACATGTATGCGCACGTGTAGCCCGAGTCGCAGTTGCCGGCAAGTGGCTGTGGCTCGAGCCCGAGCTCGAGCGAGGACAGCTGCGTATATTTCCCGAGCTCCTTCGCCGCGATCTGATCGGCGGAGATCCCGAGGCGGAAATCCGCGCCGCCGGTCTTGAACGGATGCACACCGGTGAGGAACGTCGCCGTCGCGCGCGCATGGTCGCCAGGCCCATCGCCGAGCGCCCGCCCGTTCACCTGCGCCAGACCGCTGAACACGTTGAGCTGGTCGCGGAACGGCTCGAGCGCTTTCATGGTCGGACTGAACTCGAAGTTTGCGCCCACGGACTTCGGTGTCCACATGAACGGGCGCGGGCTCTTGTCGCACGCACCGACGATGCCGTTGGGCGTGTAGACGAAGCCCAATCGCGTTGGCGATTTCGATGCGCCGACCGCGGAGACCGTCGACATCGAGTCGAGCAGCGGCAACGCCAGCGTCGCGCCAAGGCCCCGGAGAAATGTTCGCCTGGGCAGCGCACGGTTGAAGCTAGTCATGAGCTCGACCCCTTCCGCATCTGAAACGGCGTACTCTTCACAATCGCCAGGATCCAGGATGAGACACGATAATTGTCGCGCGCCGCGTCGCGCGTGATCGATCGAATCGTCGGGTAGTCGTAATACTCGACCCCACGTCCGAGTGCATAGGTGAGCAGTTTTTCGGTGGCCGTTCGCACGAAATCGTCCTGGTATTTCGTCAAGATCAGCTGGCTCAGCCCGGCCGGACCCTGGAACTCGGTGCCATCGGGCAACGTCCCGCTTGCGTCGATCGCCTTGTCCGCATCCTCGTCACGCCACCGCCCGACGGCGTCATAGTTTTCCAGGGCAAACCCGATCGGGTCCATGCGCGCATGGCACGAGGCGCAAATCGCGTTGGCTCTGTGCGCCTGCATCTGCTCGCGCATCGACAGCGTCTTGCCGTTGGCTGACGCCTTCAATTCAGGAATATCCGGCGGCGGGGGCGGGGGCGGCGTACCGAGCAGGTTCTCGAGAATCCACTTGCCTCGCTGCACCACCGACGTGCGATTGGGATACGACGTCACCGTGAGCACACTGCCCTGGCCCAGCAGGCCGCGCCGATTCACGTCGGAGAGCGGGACGCGCCGGAACTGCGACCCGTACATCCGCGGCATGCCGTAGTGCTCCGCCAGACGCTGGTTGACGAAGGTGTAGTCGGCAGAGAGCAGGTCGAGGAGGCTCCGGTCCTCGCGAAAGACACTCGAGACGAACAGCGCCGTCTCGGTGAAGAACGACTGGCGCAGTGCTTCGTCGAACGGAAAAATGACCGGATCCGGCCTCACCGTTTCGACGTTTCTCAGTTGGAGCCACTGTCCTGCAAAGTTCGACACCAGGGTGTCGGCGCGGGGATCATCGAGCATCCGCCGGACCTGTTGCTCCAGTACCGACGGCTCTTTCAGCCTGCCGCGTTCTGCCAGGGCGAGGAGCTCCTCGTCGGGAATGGTGCTCCACAAGAAAAACGAAAGCCGTGACGCAAGCTCGACGTCGCTGACGCGATGCGGCGTGCTGGCGTCACCCGTCGAACGATCCCGCTCGATGCGGAACAGGAATTCCGGCGATACGAGCATCGCCTCGATCGCCGATTGGATGCCGCGTTCGAAGTCTGCCGGCTCCGCTTCGCTTCGTCCAGCGCGGGCTTTCTCGTAGAACGCGTAGAGCGGTTGGATGTCCTCGCGCGTCACCGGACGACGGAACGCCCGGCGCGCGAGCGTGCCGAGAATGGAGCGCGCGCACGCCGCCTCCTGCGCGGGCCGCGCACCCGGGTGGCAGACGAAAATGGCCCGCCGGCTCGGCGTGTCTCCACGCCCGGTGGCCTCGTAGGGACCCCCGATGACGAGCTTGCTCACTTCCGGCAACGTCGTCCGCACGTCGAATCGCTTCAGACGAGCGCCGTTCAATCTCAGATCCACTGGTGACGGGACTTGGGAGATGCCGCTGCGTCCGCCGGGGCCGGTGCGAGGGGCGTCGTGTTCAGACTTCAGATTCTCACGCGGCGATGTCACGCCGACGGTATGGAGTCCGGCTTTCACCGCGATTCGCACCTGGTACGGATCGACGTCCGTCTCTTCTGCCCCTGGCTGCATGCCCACGAAACGAACCTTGAAGACGTACTCGGCGTCGAGCGGAAAGTAGTGCTCGACCGTCATCCCGGCGCGGGAGTCAAACGGTAACTGTTCGTTCAACTGCTCGTTCCGGCTGCCTTTGATCGGATCGCGCTTCGCGTCGTAAATCTCTTCGGCCGGCTTCAAGGCGAGATCGCCGATGGCCAGACGGCTCACCTTGTGCGCGGCCGACATATACCGATCGAGCAAGGCGGGCGAGGTCGACAGCACGGCCGCGATGTTGTCGAATCCGTAGCCGGAATCGTCGACGGGCAGCCAGTCGCCGGGACGGACATCGACAGCCAGCAGATCGCGGATGGCGTTGCTGTACTCCGCCCGATTCAGCCGATGCACAGGCGCGCGGCCTGGATTGGGACGAGCCACCGCGGCGCGGTCCAGCGTTGTCTCCAGATAGTCCGCCAACGCCTGGGATGTCTTGGCATCCGGCCGCGAGCGAACGGTCGGCGGCGGCATCTCGCCCGATCGCAGCTTCCGCGCGACCTTTTCCCAGACTGGCGCATGCGCTGGAACGTTCGTCAGTTCGAGGGCCTGAAGCGAGAGACCAGCCGTCTTGGCCTTGTCGTTGTGGCAGGTCAAGCAGTAGGTGCCCACGAGGCTGCTGTAGTCTGGCGAGGGCGCGGGGCGCGCCGGCTCTTGTGCGGCGGCAGCGGCGCCGACGAACGCTGCCGTAGCCAAGCACATCAGCGGGGTGCGCATCTCGGGCAAGTATAGAACCAGGACCCCAGTGAAATCGATTGCAATCCGCTAGGGTAGTGCTTAGAACGCGAACCGAATCTGCAGCTGCATGTTCCGCATGGGCTGCGCGCCGGTGGCGGCGCCGAAGCCCGCGTTCCTCGGTGTGAGTCGCGCCGGATCGAGTGAGCCATCCGGAAGGTACTGCGAATTGACGACCGTTAGATCCGACGGGCTCCGGTAGATCACGTTCCTCTGCCGATCGTTGATGATCACGGAGTTGAACACGTTGAACGCGTCGATGCGGAACTGGAGCGTCCGGTTGCCACCCAGGCGAATGTTCCTGGCGATGGCGAGGTCGACGGTGTGATCGGGACAGCCGCCGAGGAGGAAGCGCCCCGACTCCATGCCGACACTGCCGTACTGCGGCCCGGTCACCGCCGCGGTATTGAACTGCGCGTACTGGTTGCTCGAACAACCTGACCCAGGATCGCCAACGTAGACAATCTTCGCCGCGTAGTCGGGCGAGCCGGTCAGGTTCACATTGGCACCGTCGGTCTGGTAGGTGTAGGTGAGATCATACCGGCCGTTGTTCTGGTTGTTCGTCTGCGGCGCCAGTGGCTGGTATGCCGAGCCGGCGGTGAGGATGCCTGAAATCTGCCAGTCATTGAGCAGATACTCGCCGAGGCGCCCAAGGCGCGACGTGTTCGGCAAGTCCCACACCGCATAGCTCTTGATGACGTGCCGCTGCAAGGCGAGGTTCTCGTTCAGCTTTTCGTACGCAGCCTGATCCGCGCGCAGCGAGATGGTGCCGTCGGGCGCATGCTGCAGACGCTGCTGTAACCCGGTGTTGCCATACCCCACGTTGCCCTTGAGCGACAGGCCGAGGGTATAGTTCGTGCCAAACGCCAGACCGTTCTGAGACCGCCGGTGGAGCGACATCTGGATTGAGTGATATTCGTCCCAGAACTTCGTCTGCTGCTCGTTGATGCTGGCATAGCCCCTGAACGCCCGCAGCAGGTTCGTGGTGTATGCGGTGGCGCCCGGCACGCTGCTCGTTCCAAGCGTCGGATCCTGATTCTCCGGGAGATACGCAGCGCCGATGTCCACCGCGTTCAGGTCGATGGCGCCATTCGCCCCGCCCTGGAATGCCCGCAACCGGTTGAAGCCGTGATTGCCGACGTAGGAGACGTCGAGCGCGGCCGACCACGGCAGCGCGATCTGCACGCCGCCCTGCCACTGCCACGACGAGGGCACCTGTGCGTTGTACTGGAAGTCGATGATCGCCGGCACGCCGACCGTGCTGAGACCGCTGCCGAGGGTCTGCAACTGACCGTTGCGCAGATCCTGCGACGTCGAGATCGGCGGGTTGCCTGGAATCGAGAACACGGTGTTGCCGTCGGGACGGTCGTAGAACAGTCCGCCGCCTGCGCGCAGCACGAAGGCCTGGGTGCCCGTGAGGTCGTACGCCACGCCGAAACGCGGCCCCACGACCAGTTTCGGCCAGACGTAGGAGGTGTCCGCGATACCGTCTCCGGCCTGGTGAATGCCGTTCGTCAGGTTGCCGGAATTGGGAATCACCGTCCCAATCGCCGCCGCCGTGTTGGCCGCGCCCGGCGCCGTCAGGATCTCACCGGTGCGCGGATCCATCGCGTTGCGCGCGTTACCCGAACAGACCGTCGCCCCGTTGTTGCAGCCCGACACGTACAGTACCGGCGCTGAACCAAGTGACCACTCGTTCGGGAAGAAATTCGACATCTGCAGGAACTGATCGTGCTGAGGCTGCTGGCGCGTGAAGCGCACGCCGTAGTCGATTGTCAGCCGGCTGTTCACCTTCCAGTTGTCCTGCACGTAGAACTCGGTGTTGTTGTAGATCATGCTGCCTTCGATCAGCTTCGACTGCTGGAGGTACTGCGTGAACACTCCCGTTGCCGCGTTGGCAAAGCCGAAACCCGTATCGAGGGCATTGTTCGTATCGTTGCCGAAGTTGACGTAGCCCTGGAAGCCGAGGTTCGGCACGCCGCCGGAGCCGGTGTTTTGAGCCTTGTAGCTGTGGTTGTTGTAGAAGCCGGCCTTGATCGTGTGTCTGCCCCAGAGCCTGGTCAGGCTGAACGCGACGTCCTGGGTGCGGTTGATGTTCAGAAACCCTGGAAAGACCTGGTTGGGCGGCGCCGGCAGGTCTCCAACCACGCCAGCACCGTTGATCCTGGTGCCCCACCCGAACGCCGGCGGCAGGTTGATCCGGTTGCCATCGAACCAGCCGGGATTGAGGTCTTGCAGCGTCTTGAACGCGTAGTACCGCGGATCGACCACGCCTGCATCCGGGTAGAGCAGCGGAAAGCCTGGCAACGCCGACAGGTTAGCGGACGGGTTGACGAGGATGCCACCGGTCAAGGTGTTTCCGATCGAGGCGCCGCCGGCGAGCTGGTTGCGAATGAAGCCGTAGGTACCTTCCAGGAACGTCGACGAGCCCCAGGTGTAGTTCACCGTCACCCCGTAGTTCGTGATGTAGGGGTACGGATTCTGGACATCGTTGAATCCCTCGATCGTGCCCGGCGTGATCAGACGTCGTGCGCGCTGGCCGGAGTATTTCCCCGTGAAGCGGAGGTTCGGCGAGAGCTGGTAGTCGAGCCGCACCGCCGGCTGCTGTGTCAGATTCTTGGTCGTGGGAGCCGGCGTCTCGTAGTTGTAGTTCGCACCGGCCAGCTGCGCGGCATTGGGGAGCGGGTACCGGCTGAGGACCGCGAGGCCCGGCGCGTAGAGACGGTCCGTCGGAATCCGGCCGAGGACCCCGTCCGCCTGGAAGCAGCCGGCCGTGTTGGTCGCCGTGCACGGGAACGCCGAGCTCGGATCCCTGATCAAGTTGAACAACGCGCCGGTGTTGTCGCGCGTCTGCGAAAAGTCGCCGGCACGCTCGAGCGCCGTCGGCACGCGAATGCGGATGGGGTTGCCGTTGTTGATGGCCGTCGTCACCGGGCGGTATTCGTGCGAATAGAAGAAGAACAACTTGTTGTCGCCGCCGGGCTTGCCCACGGGGCCGCCAATCGTGTAGCCCAAGATCTTGGTGCTGGTCTTCGGCTTCGGATCGCCGTTCTTGTCGTTGACCCAGCTGTTGGCGTCCCAGTCCGAGTTCGTCTGGATATCGTAGGCGGACCCTCTGAAGCGGTTCGAGCCGCTCTTGGTGACCGCCGTGATCTGCAGACCGCTCGAGCGGCCGTACTCGGCCTGATACCCCTGGGTCAGGATCTTCACTTCACCAATCGAGTCGACGTTCATGTTCAGCATCTGGCCGTTGTTGCCGGTGTCCATCGCCGAGATGCCGTCCATCATGATGTTGTTCTGGCCGAGGCCACCCAGACGCGTGCCGCCGGCCGACGCGCCGCCGGACACGACGCCCGGGCTGAACGACGTCAGGCTGGTGAAATTTCCGCGCGGGATCGGCAGGTTCTCGATCTGCGTCTTCGAGACCGCGTACGACCGCTCGCCGCTCTCCGACTGTATCAACGGGGATTGCGCGGTGACCATCACGGTTTCCGCAACCTCACCAGGTTCGAGCGTCAACGCAGGAATGCCGACACGATCGCCGCCGCTCACGGCGATGCCGGTCCGCTTCACGGTCTTGAAGGCGTCCAGCGTGACTTCCACCGTGTAGGTGTCGGGCGTGACGTTGGGAAACACGTAGTTGCCAGTTTCATTCGTGAAGGCGGGCGCCGACCTCGTGCCGCGCGTTTCACTGATCAGCACGACGACCGCGCCGGGGATCACCCCGCCCTGCGGGTCCTTCACACTGCCCGAAACCGTCCCGGTCGTGATCTGCGCGTGCACGGGGGACGACACCAACGTGAGCGCGAGTGTCAGACTCGTGCCTGCAACAAGCAACCTTCCTCGCATGCTTCCTCCTCCGACTTCGTCCGTCGTCGTCGTCCGCCCGCGAACAAATGCAATCGATTACTATTGGCATGCAATCGATTGCAAAGCGGATGCATTTATAACATGCGCGAAACCGATGTCAAGACTTTCTCGTCGCCTGTCTCGGCCCCAACGGACGAGAAGAAAACGGAACTGCGGATGTGCCATTGTCGTCACGAGAGCGACACGCCCGCTGCGTAGCGTCAGCCGCGCACGCGCGCAGCGATCGACGTGAGCCAGCTTGACAGACGCCGTCGACGTGCGCGTTGATAACGCATGGCACGTCCGTCGAACAAGGACAAGTTGCTCGCCGACGGCCTGCGATTGGTGCATGAGCGCGGGTTTGGGGCGTCGAGCGTGCGCGACATCACCCAGGCTGCAGGCGTGCCGCAGGGATCATTCACGAACCATTTCGCGTCGAAAGAGGCATTTGGACTCGAGATTCTCGAGCGCTACCGAGAGATGACGAGCGCTGCTGTCCGGGCGACCCTGCGAAACGACCGGCTGCCGCCCCTTCGCCGGTTGCACGCGTGGGTCGACGAGCAACTCGAGTACCTTCGCAAAGACGACATGCGTCGAGGGTGCCTGTACGGAAACCTCAGTGCGGAAGCGAGCGAGACCAGCGACGCGATTCGCTTTCGAGTCGCCTCCGTGTTCGCGGAGAACCAGGCCTCGGTCGCCTACTGCCTGGAAGCCGCGATCGCTGGAGGTGAGTTGGCGCCTACGACCGACGTACAGGAACTCGCCGGCTTCGTGGTCAGCTCGCTCCAGGGCGCCATTCTCGTGGCGAAGTCGCAGCGCAGTCCGCTTCCGGTCGAACGCTTCAAGCGCGTGCTCTTCCAGCACCTGCGTTCCCTGGCCGATCCCCCGTCGAAGCGCCGTCGCCGCCGCGTGGTTCGCTGAACCCATCTTCGATGCGAGCCGGTTTGGGTTGACAGGCATCAATACGTTCGTACATATTGCAGCTGTCCATTCACGGGTATTGCGATGCGCGACAACAAAGACTTCGTGCTCACGGCATTCGATACGCTGTTCAACAGGCGCGATTACGACGCCGCCGCCACATTCTGGTCACCCGATTACCTCCAACACAGCGCGCACATCCCGCCTGGAAGAGATGGCCTCTTCAATCTTGTCAGAGCGGCGCCGCGCGAGATGCGCTACGAAAACCACGTCGCTGCCGCCGACGGCGATCACGTCTTGCTGCATGGCCGGTTTACCAACAACGGACGGTCACGCGCCTGGGTCGCCGGTGACGTCATCAGGGTCGCACATGGCGCCATCGTCGAGCACTGGGACACACTCCAGGACGAAGTTGTTCGAGAAGAGTCGAAGAGCGGACTCCCGATGTTTGGCAACCGCTTTCCGACCGCGCCACCGGAGCTCACCGTGGAGAGGGCGAGGCAGATCGTCGCGCCGCTCTACGAGGCCTTGAACCAGCCCGACACGAAGGACGTGCATGCCCTCCTGGCGCAAGCCTGCCACGCGGACTACATGTCCTATTCGACCAACGACGAGTGGCTATCACGCGATGCGCTCGCGGACGTGTTCACGCAGATCGGCGCCAACGTTCCCGACCTGGCCTGGAGCGTCAACGAGATCATGATCTCGGGTGATCGTGTGATCGTGCGCGGCGACGCGACCGGAACCCCCACAGGTGCGCTGTTCGGTGCTCGCCCAACCGGCCGCAGCTTCAAGACGATGGCCCTCGATGTGTTCACCGTCAGGGGCGACAAGCTTGCGTCTGCGTACCACGTCGAGAACTGGATCGGCGCGATTCAACAGATCCAGGGCCCTTCCAAAGACGAGGTTTCTTCGTAGGCCCGCGTTCCCGCGCGCCAGATTCCCGAGAACTTTGTGATCGCGAAAGAGCTCGAAGGCGGCGGCGCTGGAAGGTGAACTCGAGCCCCCGCGATTCCTTGACCTTGCGCGCCAGGGCACGTGGTCGTCAGCCGCGGATTGTCGCAGAACCAACCGGCCGCGCGAGTGTCGCTTTTTTTCCGCGCATCAAATCGGTCGCGCGCGCTGCGGATAACCGGCCAGTTCGACTGAAGCCAAGAGACCAGGCCGAGCACAGGTTCTGTCAGCCCTCTGCCAAGCGGGGTGAGCTCGTACTCCACCCGGAGCGGGACCTCTGCGTAGACGTGGCGCGTGAGCATGCCGTCACGCTCAAGGTTGCGTACGGTGGCCGTGAGCATCCGCTGGGATATCCCGGGAATGCTGCGCTTCAAATCCGAGAACCGCCCTCGAAACGCTGGCCTGCCTTTGAGAATGAAGATCACCAACAGGCTCCACTTGTCTCCGACGCGGCTCAGCATGTCTCGAAAGTCGCAGTCGTGGTGGCTGTTCTCCTCCGCGATCCTCTTCGCTCGCTGCGCCATCGCTGCGTCCTTCCTTCATGCCTGAGGCAGCTCACCCTGTCGTCCAGCGGGTATCGATCGCACCCAGAGTATCCATTCGTAACTCTCGGCACCGGTTGAATCTCGGCCCGATGGTTCCCTCGATGTGACCAAGGCAGAAAACAGTGCCGTCTTGTGCGACCGCTGTTGGTATCGGATCCTACCTCAGTAACTGATCGTAACCAAGGAATGGAAGGAGCCGAATGATGACGACCCTGTTCTCGACAGCCATCACCGCCCATCAGACGCCCGCACTCACGCGCGGGCGGGTCGGTCTGGTGGCGCTCTGGCTCACGCAGATTGCCCTTGCAGCGATGTTCATGTTCACCGGCGGCCTGAAGCTGTCCGGCGCGCCTGAACTAGTCGAGTTGTTCGATGCGATCGCCATTGGGCAGTGGTTCCGCTACGTGACTGGCTCGATCGAGGTCGTCTCGGCCGTGGCGCTCCTCGTGCCGTCCCGGGCGGCGTTCGGTGCGCTCCTGCTCATTCCCACGATGGTCGGCGCCGTGGTCACCCATCTGTTCATTGTCGGCGGGTCAGCGGTGCCCGCAACCGTGCTGCTTATCGGAACCGTCGCGATCGTGTGGGCACGTCGTGACCAGCTGGCGAGCGTGTTGTCGAGGCGGCACTGAGCGTTTTGCTTCGTTCGGAATCCACGTCCTTTGTTCTGAGGCACACCGATGCAAGTGGGTATTGACAGTTTTGCGGCGGCGTTCGACGAGAACAGTCGCGCGCTGAATCCAGCAGATCGTCTGCGACAACTGGTCGAGCAGATCGAACATGCCGACGAGGTCGGCCTGGACGCATTTGGTGTTGGCGAACACCACCGTCGCGAATTCCTGGATTCGGCTCCGGCCGTCATTCTCGGCGCCGCCGCGGCACGTACGCAACGTATTCGTCTGACGAGCGCGGTCACGGTGCTGAGCGCCGAGGACCCGGTGCGCGCCTTTCAGAACTTCGCCACCCTCGACCTGCTCTCGCGCGGACGCGCGGAAATGATCGTCGGTCGCGGGTCGTCCATCGAGGCGTTTCCGCTCTTCGGATTCCGTTTGGAGGATTACGACGCCCTGTTCGAGGAGAAGCTCGAGCTGCTGCTGACGATCCGCGAGCACGAGCATGTGCATTGGGCCGGAAAGTACCGCGCTCCATTGACGGGGCAAGGAGTCTACCCGCGGCCGATGCAGGCGTCTCTGCCGATCTGGCTCGGCGTCGGCGGCACGCCGAAATCGTTCGCGCGCGCCGGCGCGCTGGGACTGCCGTTGATGGTGGCGATCATTGGCGGCGAGCCGCGTCGATTTCGGCCGCTGATCGATCTGTATCGAGAAACCGGCCGGCGGCAAGGTTACTCCCCGGAGCAACTAACGGTCGGCGTCCATATGCTCGGCTATGTCGGCCACACCACGCAGGAAGCGGCTGACACGTTCTACCCCGGTTACGCGAAAGCGATGACGGATGTCGGCAAGGAGCGCGGGTGGCCGCCCATGACGCGTGCGAGCTTCGACGCCCAGCGGGGTCCTGACGGCGCGCTGTTGATTGGCAGCCCGGACGAAGTGACCGACAACATCCTTCGACACGCCGAGGCACTGGGCGGGATCTCCCGGATCTCCTTTCAGATGAACGTCGCCTCGCTGCCACAGGCAAAGATGATGCGCGCGATCGACGCGATCGGGGCGGGCGTGGCGCCGACGTTACGTCAAGCGGACCCGACGAGAACGACGCGAGAGCAGCAGTCGAGCGGCGTGGGCACAGCGGACAATGGGCGCTGTGCCCTGGCCGATGGTTAGTTGAGAGGAGACCACGATGGCTTCACACGAGAGCATATCGACCTTGCTGACCCGTAATCTTCATGACGTCTTCGGTGAAAACGATCCCGGGCGTCGGCGCGCGGCCATCGACGAGATCTTCACCGAAGACTGCGTGTTCTACGAGCCCAAGGGCGTTTACCGTGGCCGCGACGGGATCGATCGCGTCGCCGGCGCGATCAAAGCGACTCACCCTGACTTTCGATATCGGCCAATTGCCGCACCCGAGGAATTGGGCAATGGCGGGCGGGTCCGGTGGGTCTCGGGCCGTCCTGGTGAGGCGCCGGCGTACGCCGGAACGGATTTCATCATTGCCCAGGACGGCAGGATTGCTGCCGTCTATCTCTTTTTCGACCAGTTGCCCTGAGCTTTCAAAGGAGACTTGCTTCATGAGCAAACACCTCTCCGTCTCTCCCAATGAAGCGGCCGACCGCCTTGCGATCCGCGAACTCGTCGAGGCGTATGCGCACTGCGCCGATCGCCGTGATGCGAACGGTCAGATGTCGCTCTTCACGGCGGACACGCACTTCGTGGTGTACATGAATGCGAGGGACCCAACGCCCTCACAGGAGCTACGATCGCGCGAGGCGCTAGCTCCAGTATTTGCGGATCTGAACAAGTACGACGCCACGACGCACTTCGTCGGACAGAGCACGATCTTGACGCTGACCCAAGATCGGGCCACCGGCGAAGCCTATTGCCTGGCGCATCACGTCACGGTCGACGGCGACAAGCGCCGTTTGATGGTCGCGTCGCTACGCTACCTCGACACGTTTGTGAAGGCCGACGGGGCGTGGCTCTTCTCGGAGCGACGGTTGTACGTGGACTGGATTGATGAACGTCCATTATCGTGACGCTTCCAAGACTAGCTCGCAGCGCGCCTAGTCGTCAGTCGCAGTCGATTCAATCGCTCAGAGGGCGCATCCGCCGCAATGATGTTCACCTCGCCACAACGAGACCGCCTGCGGCGCGATTGACTCTCCGGTGATCCATATACGTTGCCCATCGCCGTCGCACCGAGGCCATCCCGTGTACCGAGGCCTTCCACGAGCAGCTTGCGACAACGTTCCGACCGGTCGTGCTGGATGACGTGCGCTGGTTCTTCAACGCACGTCGTTGACGACGATGATCCGGTCTGGTAGGTTGCGCGGCATGTCACTCTTGGCAACCGGTTGTCGACTTGTGGCGGCCACTGCGATTGCGGCGGGGGCGTCAGCCATTGCCGCTGCCCAAGCCAAGCCGTCCGCCACCGCCTTGGAAGTGGCCGCCTATCGAGCGATCGGAGCACGGCATCCCGATACTGCCGTCCGCAATAGCGATCATCTAGCCGAACGCTTGGTCGGTCCAGCCGAGCGCGCCATCCTGGTCGCGGATGGGGCTGAGGCGGTCGTCAAGGCGCTCGACATGAACACCGACGCGGCGTGGGCGAGTCTCGGCAACCGAAGTGTCTTCGCACGCGGCGTCCACATCAGGACCCGCCACATCGACGACGTGCTCGGAGACAGCCTCGCGGCTGGCATCGACCAGATCGTGCTGCTCGGTGCCGGCCTCGATTCCCGCGCGTACCGGTTCGACGCCCTGCGCCGCATGCGAGTCTTCGAGCTCGATCTGCCGCAGACGCAAGAGTATAAGAAGGGTCGTGTTCGCGACGTGCTGGGATCGCTGCCGGACCATGTGTCGTACGTTCCGATCGATTTCACAACGGAGGATCTCGCCCTGGTATTGGACCGGGCCGGATACGATGCGACCAAGAAAGCCCTGTTCATCTGGGAGGGCGTTTCGATGTACATCCCTGAGGCTGCGGTGGATGCGACCCTTCGTACGGTGATGCGGAAGGGTGCGAGCGGAAGCCGGATTGTCTTCGACTACTTCCTCCAAAGCGCACTCGACTCGTCAACCTCGGCGTTGCGCGACGTGTCGAAGATCGTGGCCAAAGTGGGAGAGCCGTTCATTTTTGGTGTCTCTGGCGAGAACGCGCGAGCGTTTGTCACCGCGCGGGGCCTGCGCGTTCTCTCCGATTTCGGAAGCGCGGAACTCGGAAAGCGCTATCTGCCCGCAGGTGTGGGGATGCCTTCCCCGTCCGCGAATCGCATCTGCACTGCTGTCGTCCCCTAGGGTAGGACCGAACCCTTCGGGTTGCGGGATTGGGAGACTCGAAGGAATCGTGCCCACTCGCGATGAGCCGAAGGCGAATCGCGGTGTGCCTGAGAACTTCCGCGGCGAAACCGAGCCGAGCGGAGCGAGGATTGGTGGCCCTAACATTCGCCAGTTGGAACCGAGTTGGTGCATGGCTCAGGCGAATTGACCAGCCTCGAAGGCCGCCTGACCGATGTCGCGTGACGTGACACAGTAGTGCGAACGCACATCGAGTTCCGAGAGAATCAGGCATCCCCATGGCAGCAAACGCGATCGGCATCGGCATCCTCGGCTTTGGTGGCTTCGCCATGTTCGCGGCGCAGCAGTTCGCGCAGGTGCCTGGGGCGGCGCTGCGGTGCATCGCCGGCACGCATCGCGAAGCGTCGCTCGCCTGCGCCAGACGGTTCGGTCTGGCGGACGTGCAACGCGCGGATGTGCTGTTCGCGATGCCCGACGTGCAGCTCGTCTACATCGCCACACCGCCCTTTCTCCACCACGAGCAAGCCCGAGATGCGCTTCGCGCCGGTAAGCACGTTATCGTCGAGAAGCCTCTCGCTGTCACGATGGAGCAGGCCGACGAGCTCGTGTCTCTAGCGCGAGACAGGCGGCTCCTGCTGGTCACCAACCTGATGCAGCGCTACAACCCACTGTTCGGGCAGATCAAGGCGCTCGTGGACTCGAAGCTACTCGGCGACGTGCTGCGCGGAACCTTCGAGAACTATGCCTGCGACGAGGGGCTGGCGCCAGACCATTGGTTCTGGGACCGCACCAAGAGCGGCGGGATCTTCATCGAGCACGGGGTGCATTTTTTTGACATGTTTGCGGGGTGGCTCGGCCGCGGCCTCGTCGAATCGGCGGGGCGCGTGCTGCGTCCCGGATCGGGGATCGAGGAGCAGGTCTACTGCACCGCTCGCTACGGCGACGTGCCGGTGACGTTCTACCACGGCTTTACGCAAGCGGGCCGGATGGACCGTCAGGAACTCCGCCTCCTCTTCGAGCGCGGAGACGTGACACTGCGCGAGTGGATCCCGACGCAGGCCGTCGTGCGCACTGCTCTGGACGAGGCAGCAACCCGGACGCTCGCGTCGATTTTTCCGGGTGCGCGGCTCGATGTGGAGCAGCTCTACGCCCCATCTGAGCGGACGTTCCATGCGCGTCACAAGACATACGACGCCTATCAGCGCATCACGCTGACGTCGGCGCCGGCAACGAAGATGACCGTCTATGGCGATCTGCTGCGCGCCATGCTCGCCGATCAGCTCGCGTTCATCGCCGAGCCCTCTCACCCGCGGGTGATCACGGAAGACAACGGGCGCGAGTCACTTCGAATGAGCGTGCGAGCGACCCAGCTCGTGGCCTCTTGATGAGCGAACCTCGCCGACACTCGAGCAGCGGCCCGCCTTCGCGAAGACGCTTCGGCGCGCCTCGGGCAGCACCTTCGTGTGGCTTGCCAACGTAGCTCGCAACGAGCGGTGAAGTCCGCCTTCGCGCGCGTGCATTCTCGCGCTATGGCGGACCGCCTTCGCGGATGTTGATGTTTCGCTAACCGCCATCGCACCACCGATGGCGTACTCGGCAAAAGCGCCGTCGGCCTTCATCGATTGAAAGCCCTGGGTTGCGACCTTCAGCCGTCAGAATCAACGACTTGGAGCTGGTGAGCCCGGAAGGAATCGTGCCCGCTGGCGCAACCCGAAGGGTTCGGTGCGGGCCTGAAGCCTTCCGGCGGTGGACCACCTTGCACAACGCGGGGATTGGGAGACTCGAAGGAATCGTGCCCATTCGCAACGAGCCGCAGGCGAGTTGCAATGTATCTGAAGCCGTCCGGGCGAAACCAACGCGCGCAGAGCGATGAATCGGAGTCTTGAAGGAATCGTGCCCACTATCGCAAAACGTAGTTTTGCGATGTGTGCCTGAAGCCTTCCGTGGCGAAACCAACTCGCGCCAAAGCGCGAGTTGGTGAGCCCGGAAGGAATCGAACCTTCAACCAACAGATTAAGAGTCTGCTGCTCTGCCAGTTGAGCTACGGGCCCACGTGGGTGGGACGCGCGCTCGGCTAGGGCGCCCTGCCGGAGGCGGGGCTAGCTAACACCGTAGCGAGTGAGGCGCAGCCTCGCTCGCGCGACGCGCGTATGGCAACACTCAACTATACACAACGTCCTTGCTGGACGCCAAGATTCTGCTGCGCCGCGTCAGCTCACTCGAAAAATCGCGTATTCGATTTCATTCGGCCCGGCCAATCGGCCCTGAGCGACGAACAGGCTCTGATTCAGCCACGCGTAGCGCTCGGCGCCGGTGTCGAAGGTCATGGCCATCCGCATGTACTGGTCGTCCCAGCGCGTCTCGCCGCCATTGGTGGCGGCGCTGACGAACGCCGGCGAGCGCTGGACCAGGCCCGTGTAGTGCAGGAGCACCAGCGCGCCATCATCGGTTAGAAATTGGACCCGGACGTCGGGACGACCGAAATCGTCCGTGCCGTACACCATCCAGTCGCCGCCCGGCATCGCAACCGTCGCCGTGATACGCGGGCCGGTAATCGTGCCTTCGGTCATCTCCCAATACTCGCGTGTGCCGCGTGGCGAGCCATCGGTGCGGCCCAGAGGACCGCGGACCTTGAAGCGGTACGTCATCTCAGGCTCGAGCGTCATCTCCGCAGCTTAGTCGCGCGCGGCGCGGCCGCGCCACTCGGCGCCTATCGGTGGTCCCACGCGTCGTAGAGCTTCGAGAGACAGGTCTTGTCTCATGCCAACACGGCTGTCGGGCGGCGCGTACGAAGGGCGCGCGACACATCCGGTGCGATCGCGGGATCGATCGGCGCGAGCTCGCGGACGAACTCCCCTTCGAGGACCGCCAGTGGCACGCCATCTCGGTAGACGATACGGTGGCGCCCCACCGCGCGGATGCGACCTCCGCCTCCGCCCACCGCGCTCATGCGAACAGGGCCGGCGGTGATGATGCCGGCCAGATTCAGCGGATCGGCGGCGCTGATCACGATCAAGGCACCGTCCGCCGGGGTCCGACGGACTTCGCGCAGCCGCTCGACCGCATCCGGCAGGGCAAACTGCTCGCCGGACAGCCCGGACACGAAGCGCCCCCCGCGAATCTCGCCGCGCGCCTCCAGGCGCCGATAGACGCGCACGAGCTCGCGCCACGTCGCGACGTTGGTCTCTCGCGTCAGCACCCTGCGGCAGACGATGCCGTAGCGGCGCAACAGGGCCCAAGCCTGAGTCTCCACTGCCCTTTCCCGGATGCCATCGTCCCTTAACGCGACCGTGGTCCAACGCCCGGCGAACTTCGCCCGGCGGTCGTGCAGCGCCCACCTTCCGCGCGCCGCGCGCACGAGCGCGCGCAATCCAGTAAATCCGTCGGACGTGACGAGCCCGCACGCGACCAGCGTGCCAATCGCATGACGGAGTTGATCGGCGTCGAGGTCGCACGCGGAC
>DAINCF010000062.1:0-19841 GCA_036732565.1 Vicinamibacterales bacterium | reverse complement strand
TCCGGGCCGTTCCTACGGAACGGCCCCTGTAGATATCGAACGTACATCCCACTAGATGGTCACGCTCTCCCGCCACGAACGACCGGTCGTCGCCGCGATCCTCGCGCTGGGGATCGTCCTGGGACTCTTCGCGCCCGCCTACTTCAGGGGCGAGAACCTGCAGGCGATCTTCCTCGCCAACGTGCCCGTGCTCATCGTGGCCCTCGGCGCCACGCTGGTCGTGCTCACGGGTGAGATCGACATCTCGGTGGGCTCCGCGTTTGCCGTGTGCAGCGTGACGGCCGGTGTGCTGGCCAAAGCGGGACTCTCCGCGCCGCTCGCCGCGCTCGGGGCGTGCGTGGTTGGCGCGGCGATCGGCAGCATCAACGGCGCGTTGGTCGCCTACATGCGCCTCCCGTCGATTGTCGTGACCTTGGCGGCGATGGTGGCGCTGAGGGATGGGCTGCGGTGGGCGACGCAGGGCGCCTGGGTTCAGGATCTGCCGTCGGGCTTTCAGTGGTTCGGCATGCCGCCGGCGGCGTACCCGCTGATGGCTGGCGGCGTCGCGATGGCCTTCGCGCTTGCGCTCGCGTGGGGCCTGCGCCATCTGTCGGCGGGTCGCGCCGTCTATGCCGTGGGATCGAATCGCGAAGGCGCCAGGTTGGCGGGGCTGCATCCCGCGCTCGCGATCTGGGCCGTGTTTGCGGCGGCCGGAGTCTTGACGGGGCTCGCGGCGGCGCTGAACGCCGCCCGCTTCAATCAGATCCCCAGCAACACCGGCCTCGGCCTCGAGATGAAGGTCATTGCCGCGGTGGTCGTCGGTGGCGCCGCGATCACCGGCGGCCGCGGCCGCGTCATCGGCACGGTGCTCGGCGTGGTGCTTTTGGGGATGATCGGTCCCGCCCTGACGTTTCTCGGTGTCAGCGCATACTGGGAGCGTGCCATCCAGGGCGCCATCATTCTCGCGGCCGTGGCGCTCGATCGATTTCAGCCAGCGGCCGCGATTCCAAGGCGTACGGTCGCCGCCGGTCGAGGCTGAGCGATGAGCGCCAGAATCGTCCTGCTCGCCCTCCTCGTCGAGATCGTCGTCTTCTCCCTGATCGCGCCCAGTTTCTTCAGCCTGGCCAACGGCTTCGAGGTGATGCGCTTCAGCGTGGAGCTCGGGCTGCTCGCGGTGGCGCTGACGCCAGTGTTGGTGAGCGGAGGCATCGACGTCTCGGTCGGCGCGCTGATGGGGCTGTCCGCCGTCCTGTTCGGATCGGCGTATCAGGACTGGGGCCTGCCGACGGCTGCCGCGACCCTCGTCGCACTGTCGGCCGGGCTGGCCGGCGGTCTGTTGAATGCAACGCTGATCGCTCGTGTCGGGTTGCCACCGCTGATTGTGACCCTCGGGTCGTTGTCGCTGTTCCGCGGCATCGCTGAAGGCCTGACGCAGGGCGCCGTGAACTACAGCGGCTTCCCCAACGGGTTTCTGTTTCTTGGACAGGGATACATCTGGGGCGTGATTCCGGCACAAGTGCCAATACTGGTCGCGGCCTGCGTCGGCTACTACGTGCTGCTGCACCGGTCCACGACTGGCCGCGAGCTCTACGCCATCGGATTCACCGCCGCCGGCGCGCGTCACGCCGGCATTCGCGTGCGCGCGCGGACAAGTCTCGTCTACTTGCTCTCGGGCGCTGCGGCGGGCCTGGCGGCCGTCATCTACGTCGCGCATCTCGGGCAGGCGAGAGCCGACGCGGGAAGCGGGTACGAGCTCGATGCCATCACCGCCGTAGTCCTGGGCGGCACATCGGTGTTCGGCGGACGTGGCACGGTGCTGGGAACGGTCGCCGGCTTGCTGGCGCTCGCGGTCTTGAAGAACGGCCTGCAACTGGCGGCGCTGCCGTCCGAGCTGACCGGGGTGGTGACTGGCGTGCTGCTGCTGGCGACCATGGCCATCGATCGGCTGCGTCGGCCACGGCCTCACCCCGCAGGCGCGGCTGGCGTCGACACCGTGTGGATGCGGCATCGGCGTACGGCGATCGTCGGTGGAGCCGCGGTGGCGGCGTTGCTCGTGCTCGTGGTGCCCAATTTCTGGCCCGCGCGCTCGATCGGTTCGGTCGAGCCAGCCGCGGCAGGAGCGCCATCAGGCGGACGGCGCCCCGTGATCGCGATGATGCCCAAGGCCAAGGGCGATCCGTACTTCATCAGTTGTTTCGCCGGTGCGGAGGAGGCGGCCAACGAGCTCGGCGTCGAGCTGATTTGGGATGGGCCGACCGGTCTCGACGCCGCTCGGCAGAACGAGATGGTGGAGAACTGGATCACGCGCGGCGTGGACGTCATCGCCGTCGCGGTCGAGAATCGCGCCGCGCTCTCGACGGTGCTGCGCAGGGCCCGCGCGCGCGGCATCCGTGTCCTGACCTGGGATGCCGATGCCGAGCCCGACGCCCGCGACTACTTCGTCAACCAGGCCACCGCTGAAGACATCGCCAACACCTTGACGGACGATGCGGCGCGTTTGATGGACGGAGCGGGTGAGTTCGCGATCATCACCGGTGCGCTGACCGCCGCGAACCAGAACGAGTGGATCGCGTTCATCAAGAAGCGCCTCGCCGAGCGCTACCCGAAGCTCACGCTCTCGACGATCCGTCCGAGCGACGACGATCGAGACAAGGCGTTTGCCGAGGCGCAGACGATCATGCGCGTCCACGCGTCGACCCAGCTGATCATGGCGATCTCGGCGCCTGCCGTTCCCGGCGCCGCCGAAGCGGTCCGTCAGGCGAATCGTACGGACGTCAAGGTGATTGGGCTATCGCTGCCAAACCTCAACAAGCCGTACGTGCACGGCGGCGTCGTGCAGACCGTCGTCCTCTGGAACACGGGCAATCTCGGCTATCTCACCGTCCACGCGAGCGCCCAGCTCGTGCGCCAACAATTCGCACGAGACGCGCAGAGCATCGAGGCCGGACGATTGGGCACCATTGCCGTGCGCGGCAGTGAGATCATTCTCGGCCCGCCGCTGATCCTGAACCGCGGGAACATCGACAACTTCGATTTCTGATCGGCCGACTGATCGTACGTAGCGCAGGCCTTCAGGCCTGCCCACGCCGTTGGTGACGCCGCGCCGCAATGGCAGGCCTGAAGGCCTGCGCTACGTACCGCATTGCGGTCGTTTGCGCGGATGACGATCCCAATCCTTGTAGATCAGATACTTCGCCGGTGTCTTTCCGATCGCACCGAACCACTGCGGACAGAAGGCGGCCATCCAGATGAAGTCCCCGGCATCGACCGGATACCAGCGATCGTCAAGACGATAGATCCCCGCGCCGGACAACATCAGCAGGCCGTGCTCCATGACGTGAATCTCGACCGCGGGGAGGCCGGCGCCCGGCTGGTACGACATCGTGTTCACGCGGAAATCGAACCCGGTATCGTCGGGGATGAGCCCGCGTACTTCGAGCCACGGATCGTCGTTGAGAAAGGTCGGCGACACCGCCGTCTCCCGGCCGGTAAACGTCTTGGGTGGCGTAGCGCCTTCGAGCGACTGGTACGGCTTCTCGATCACGGTGATGCGTGTCGCGGTGGTCGCCGAAACGACGGTTGACGCGCCGGGTGCGACGTACGCATAGTCGCCGGCGCCCAATCGGGTGTCGTCGACCGCGACCTGACCATCGAGCACGTACAGGAACCGCTGATCCGGCGTGGTGCCGAGCCGTCCGCCCGCTTCGAGCTCCGCGGTGTATTGCACGAACGCGGCGCCGATGGCTGGGGAGACGTGCACGATGGCCGTGGCCTTGTGCATGCCAGGCAGCGGCGCCCGCACGAAGGTGTCCGGCGTCTGCAGCAGATGGTTGGCGCGATGCGCGCTCCGCGTGTGTCCGAGATGATGCACGGTTCGTCCTTACGACTGCGAACTTGGCCGCACGAAGCGGCCTGGACCGTCTGCGGTCACGCGGCCGTCGACCACGAGCGTCTCGCCACGACGAATCGTGCGCCTGACGCTCCCGCGGAAACGCGTCCCAAGATATGGAGACAGCTTGTGGCGCTGCTGCAGATCCGCCGCGTCGAGCGTAACCGACTGGTCGACGTCCACCAACACGATATCGGCATCGTGGCCTTCGGCCAGCATCCCTTTCCGTGCGATGTGGAACCGCTCCGCCGGTCGTCCTGCCAGCAGCCTCGCGATCCCTTCGAGCGGCAGCTGCCGCGTATGATGACCGCGTTCGAGCAGGACCGACAGGGTCGATTGCACACCGGCGATGCCTCCCCACGCCGACATGAAGTCCCCCTCTTTCAAGCGCGGCTCGGTCGGCGAGTGATCGGATGCGACGATGTCGACCAGCCCGCTCAGGAGCTCGGTCCACAGTTGCTGTTGATCCTCGGCCGATCGCAAGGGTGGAGCGCATTTGGCGACGGGTCCCAACCGCTCCACGTCGTCTTCCGTGAAAAAAAGATAGTGGGGGCACGTCTCGATGGAGACGTCGACGCCGCGGGCCCGCGCCGCGGCCGCCATCGCCACGCCGCGTCCCGAGCTGACGTGGACGATGTGCAGGCGCGCCCCGGTCTCGCTGGCGAAGAGCAGCGCGCGTTGGATGGCATCGAGCTCGGCGACAAGCGGACGCGAGCGCAGAAAGTCGCGCGCGCCACGACCGGAGATCTGGCGTGCGAAGCTGGAGACCAACTCCTCGCTCTCGGCATGCACGGCCACCGGAAGGCGCAGCCTGGCGGCCTCACGCATGCCGTCGAACAGCGTGCCATCGTCGGCGCGAGGAAACTCTGGAAGGCCGGAGTGGCACATGAACGCCTTGAAGCCGACGACTCCTTCCGCGGCCATGTCGGCCATGTGGCCGACAGAGTCCGGGACGAGCCCACCCCAGAGCCCGAAGTCGCCAATCGATGACGCTTCGAGCGCGCGCCGCTTCAGCACCACATCGGCGGCCGTGACCGTGCACGGCGTCGAATTCAACGGCATGTCGAAGAACAGCGTCCCGCCGCCGGCCGCGAGCGCACGACTGCCGGTCGTCGCCCCTTCCCACTCGGTGCGGCCTGGCTCGTTGAAGTGGACGTGGGCATCGATGATGCCGGGCAGGAGCACCAGCCCGCGTGCATCGATCTCGTCACGCGCGCCCGGGAGGTCCGGCCCCACTGCGCAGATCGCGCCATCCTCGATCGCGACATCCACCTGGCGGATGCCCTCCGGCGTCACGACGCGACCGCCGCGAACGATCGTGTCAGTCATGGCGCTTCGACTCGGCCGACGGTTCCGCCTTGGCCTCGCTCAGGGCGAGCTGTTCGGCGAGATCGTCGAGCAGGCATTGGCCCACGGCGAGCGCCGCGGCCACATCGTCTTCGTGCACGTGCTCGTCCGGGTGATGGCTGATGCCTCCAGGACTCCGGACGAAGAGCATCGCAACGGGAAGGTGCGGCGCCAGGACCATCGCGTCGTGGCCCGCGCCGCTCGACATCCGGTGCAGCGGCGAGCCGCTCTGTTCGACGGCTCGAGCCATTCGGGCGGACAGCGAGGCATCCATCGGGACCGTCGTCTGATCGAGTCGCACGCGTGTATCGACCTCGATGTCGCGTCTCGCGGCCACCGCCTGCGCGGCGGAGAGCAGGCGCGTGACCGCTGACGTCCGGGTCGTGTCGTCACGATGACGGACATCGAGGCTCGCCGTCGCGCGTCCGGGCACGACGTTGGTGGCGCCCGGTGTCACGTCGAGGCGGCCGACCGTGGCGACGAGGCCAGGCTCACGACGCGCCTCCTCTTCGACCAGCGAAATCCACTCGGCGGCGGCGGCGAGGGCATCGCGGCGCGCGGTCATCGGCGTCGTCCCCGCATGATTGGCGGCGCCCGTGAACGTCAGATCGACGCGTGTCTGTCCCACGATCGCGGTCACCACGCCGAGCGGCAGCGACAGTGAGTCGAGCACCGGCCCCTGTTCGATGTGAAACTCGACATAACCCACGCCGCGGTCGGCGCGCGCCTGCGCGAGCCGCGTGGGATCGAGCCCGAAGTCAACCATGGCCTGTCGTATCGAGATGCCGTTGGCGTCACGCCGGTCGAGCAGGCCCTCGTCGAGCGTCCCGACCAGCGCGCGACTGCCGAGGAAGGGGATGCCGAAGCGCACGCCCTCTTCTTCAGAGAATCCAAGCACCTCGATTGCAAAGGGCAGGCGGCGGCCGTCGAGGAGCTCCACCAGCGCGACGCCGAGCGCGACGCCGACGGTACCATCGAACGCCCCGGCATTCGGCACGCTGTCCAGATGCGAACCGATGAGCAGTCGCGGCGAGGAATCCTGCTGGCCGGCATAGAGGCCGCGAAGATTGCCCGCGGCGTCGACGTCGACGGTCATCCCCGCGCGCCGCATCCACTCGCTGAGATGCGCGTGCACGTCGCGCATCGGCGGCGAAAGAAAGGTCCGTGTCGTGAATCCAGGTTCTTCGGAATAGGTCGCCAGCTGCCGGCAGACCTCGATCACCTCACGGGCCTTCGCGATCAGCATCACGTGCCTCGGTAGGTGCTGTAGCCGTAGGGCGAGAGAAGCAGCGGCACATGATACGTCCCGGACGCGTCCGCGACGCCGACCCGGACGACGATCGCGTCCAGGAACGGCGGGTTCGTCAGCGCCACACCGGCGCGTCGGTAGTAGTCGCCGGCATGAAAAGTGAGCTCGTAGACACCGGGCTCGAGGCGCTCGCCCGACACCAGCGGCGCATCGGTGCGACCGTCGGCGTTGGTGACGGTCTCTGCGATGAGCCGACGACCGCTCTCGTCAATCAGATGCAGCTCGATGCGCATGTCCGCAGCGGCGCCGCCGCGCGCGAGATCCAGCACATGGGTCGACAGGCGTGCCATGTCGTTACCTGGTTAGCCGCAAGCCAAGGCAGCCGTACGGTGGTCGCGCATCGGTGTAGACGCCGACCTCGTCACCTCGCTCGGTGACGGTATCCCAGGTGCGGTTGTGGGCTTCCAGGTGCACCTCGGCGATGACCGGAATCGCCTCGAGCATCCTCGTACCCATCTGGTAGATCACCTGCTGAATGCTTCCCGATTCGAACCGCTGGAACACGTCGGCCACGATCTGCCGTACGTCCGACGCGACTCGTCCGGCGTTGAACGCGGACCCATGCTCGACATAGCGCCACTCCAAGTCGAGCCACATGTGGAGCGGCCGATTCGTGATGTCCGGCAAGGTGGTGTACTGATCGCGAACGAAGCCGGAGAACGCGCTGCCTCCCAGGCGTAGAAGTTGGAATCCTCGAATCCCTGACGCCGCTTCGATGATGCCCTCGCGCCCGATCTCAATCCGCGCATGCGCCCGTGCGGGTCCCGTCGGGCTGAACGCCATCCCGCCACCCAGGTCTTCGTATGGAATCTCCGTCGCGGACATCTGAATGCCGTCCGCCTGTGTGTACGTGCTCAGGAACTTCTCTCCCAGAAACCGGCACAGGCCCTCGAGATCGTCGCCATCGAACGCCATGGTCTCCCGCTGAATGAAGTTCTTCATCGAATCGGTGGCGACGAGGCCGGTGTTGTCACCAACGGTGTAGGTGGGCCAGAACGCGTCGCCGTATACCAGCATCAACACGTTCGCGCCGAACACCGGGCTGGCGCCCGCCGGCGTCTTGCCGTCGCGCCGCAGCCGATAGACGATGACGTCGCCCTTGCCGTAGTAGTTCCGCTTCCATCCGCTGGCGAACTGCTCCATGCAATGCTCCTCACCCTGCGATGCAGTCGCTCAGGCGGAACGCGGCTATGCGCGAGACCTGCTGCAATGCTTCGGCAAACTCCGCCTCGATGGACGCGGACAATCGTCGATCCAGCGCCTCGAGCACGTCGCGCGTGGTGCTGCCGCGCACGGCGAAGAGGAACGGGAAGCCGAATTTCTCCCGATACGCCGCGTTCAGGTGCTGCAGCCGTTCGACGTCAGCCACGGTCATCCGATCGAGGCCCGCGCCCGCTTGTTCGCTCGTCGACGAGGCGCTCATGCGCACCCGGGCGCCGAGATCCGGGTGGGCGCGCAACAGCGCCAGCTGTTCATCACGATCGGCCGCCGCCATCTCCGCATGCATCGCGGCGTGCAGCGCGGTGGTCGAGGCAAACGGCCGGCGCGCCCACGCACGTTCCGCCACCCAGGGCGAACCTTCGAAGATCCAACCGAGGGCGTTCACGAAGCCATCACGATCGGAGGCGTTGAGATCGGCCAGGGTCATCGACGCTCGCAAGGCTATTCAGCTTGCGAGCCCAGCATTGTAGCTGAGGCCGCGCGAAAACGAGGCGACTCTGGAGATTCGAGCCTCACCAGTAGAGCGCCGCCGGCTCATATCTGTGCCATCTGTGTTGCCTTCGGAAACCTGTGGGTCGAATCGCGCAGCTGACGTGATATCGGGGTCGGCCGTTCTACCGGATCAATCCGATCATCACCACCGAATAGAGGCGCTCGAGGGCGAGCACGAAGACCGGCACGGCCGCGCCCATCCGTCCCATCAGGGACAACACGGCGAACACGAATGCCAGGATGATCAGCAGACCGGGAATCGTCAGCATGGTGTCTCCTCATGAGTGACCCGAACACCGAACTATCGCGTATTGTTGTCCGAATAAGGAGAAGACCATGCTGCTCATCCGCGACATCATGTACTGCAAGCCGGGGAAGGTTCGGCCAATGGTTGGCAAGCTCCACCAGATGGCCAAACTGAGCGATGAGATGGGGATGGGGAAGTTGCGAATCATGACCGACGTGTCGGCCGAGCGTTTCTGGACCGTGGTGTCGGAGTTCGAGGTGCCAAGCCTCGAGGCCTTCATGAACATGGGGCAGGGCAACCCCGAGCAAATGAAGAAGTTCGAGGAGGTCATGAAGGGCTATCACGACCTGGTTGACCATGGGCGGCGCGAGATCTACACGATCGAAGCCTGACGAAGCCTGACGCCGCCGACCCTCCCATCGCCGAATGCCACGCGACACGTTTCTCAGCAGGGCGGAGGTCCTCGCGGCTCTGAAGGACCGCCGACTGCGTGGCATCTCGTTGAAGGACTACCGTGGCGATCTGCAAATGCATTCGACCTACAGCGATGGCCATCAGACGCTGGAGGAGATCGTCAAGACCGGCATCGGGCGCGGCTATGAGTACTCGGCCGTAACCGATCATTCGTACGGCTTGCCGATCGCGGGCGGCGTCTCGATGGAGCGGTTGGAACAGCAGCATCGCGAAATCGATCGTCTCAACGACATCTACGCCGGGCAGTTTCGGCTGCTCAAGGGGATCGAAGCGAACATCCTCACCAATGGCGCCTTGGACATGACGCTCGAGGAGCGCCGCCGCTGCGAGCTGGTCGTGGCGGCGCCGCATTCCGAGCTGCGGTCGTCGGCGGATCAGACGCAGCGCCTGCTGAAGGTGGTACGGATGAAGGCGGTGCACATCCTCGGGCATCCGCGCGGACGCAAGCGGGGCGTCCGGCCCGGCTTGTACGCCGACTGGGACCGCATCTTCGCGGCCGCCGCGCGCTCCACCGTGGCGATCGAAATCGATGGCGATCCGCGGCGTCAGGACATCGATCATCAGTTGGCCGGCCGCGCCCTCGATGCCGGCTGCATCTTCGCGCTGGACAGCGACGCCCACGCCGCGGACGAATGGGTATTCGCCGAGACCGCAATAGCGCACGCGCGGCTCGCCCAGATTCCGCGCGAGCGCGTGATCAACTATTGGCCCGTCGATTTCCTGCTCGAGTGGGCGTCCCGTCGCGTCTCGTAGGGGCGGTTCGAGAACCGCCCTACATGCCCAGCTGATCGCTTACCAGGCAGAGACCAGTCATCCATGTCAGTGCGGCGTCCGCGCGCCCGCGTCCAGCGCGATCCATCGAGGGCACCGCGTCGAGATAGGCCTGCACCTTTGCGCGATCGTAAATGCCAGGTCCGTCGAGCAGACCGCTGCGGAGCGTGTCCTGAAAGAACGTGTACAGCTTGCCATCGGTCTGTAACGTCGCCGGCGGCGACATGAACGGGTGCTTCTGCCGCGCGTAGACGGTATCGATGAGCACGGGCCGCGCGGCTTCGCGCAGCACGTACTTCTCGGTCATGCCGTGAATCTTCATCGACACTGGCATCCGCGCCGCCTCCTCGACCACGTGGTGATCGAGGAACGGCAGCCGCCCTTCGACCGAGTGCGCCATCTCCATCCTGTCGCCCAGGTTGCTCAGCACGTAGTTCGGCAGCATCGTCTTGTCCCAGATGTAGAGGGACTGGTTGACGACGTCGCGTCCTGTGAGCTGCCGCTCGACGTCGAGGCAGTTGAGGAGAATGCGATGCGTGTCGCGTCCGGCGTACGACGCGACGAAGTCGTCGGTGACCAGGCGCAAGAGGCCGTGACCGATCTGCGCCCACGACTCCAAGTGGGACGGCACGAACCCCAGCACACGCTTGACGCTCTCCAGCATCGTCGACCCTTGCGGCAGCAGCATCCCGGCTGACGACACGTTGGCCGCCTCGAGCTCCTCGAGGAGTCGCGCCTTGTCCTCGGGACGATGGCCGTTGGTGCCGTACAGGACCTGGTCACGTCGGAAGTGCGGGTAGCCGGCGAAGATTTCGTCACTGCCCTCGCCGGTCAGGACGACTTTGATGCCCGCGTCACGCACGGCGCGGCTGAGCATGAACTTCGCGACCGCGTGCGCATTCACGAAGGGGCGCTCGGCATGGTAAATCGCGGCGGGGAAGTGGTCGGCGAGATCGTCGGAGCGTATGTCGATCCGGCAGAACTCCGCGCCGGATCGCTTGGCCTGCTCTTCGGCGATGGCCACCTCGTCGTACTCGGCGTGGTCGAACGACAATGTGAACGCGCGCAGCGGCTGCGGCGACAACTGGGACGCGACGCCGAGCACCGCACAGGAGTCGATCCCGCCGCTCAAGTAGCAGGCGACCGGGACGTCCGCGCGCAAACGCAGTCGGATGGCCTCCTCGAAGCTGCTCCGGAGGCGCTCGACCCACTCGCGCGGCTCGGCGTCAGGCGGTATCGTGCCCGCTCGCGGATAGTCCCAGTCCCAATACGGCATCACCCGAACCTGCTCGCCGTCCGTGATCAGACAGCATCCGGGCGGCAGCTGGTAGATACCCGCGAAGAGCGAGCGATCGGGGGGGTGGGCGACGAAATGGATGTCGTACAGCGAGTCGCGATCCCATCGCAGCGGCACGCCGAACGCGGCAAACGCCTTGACCTCGGATGCGAGGTAGAAGGTCCCGTTGTGCGTCGTGTAGTACAGCGGTTTGATGCCGAACCGGTCGCGCGCGGCGAAGAGCTGGCCGTCGCGCGCGTCCCAGATGGCGAGTGCGAACTCGCCGCGCAGGGTGTGCACGGCGCGTGTCCCGAGGTCCTCGTAGAGGTGCAGCGCGATCTCGCTGTCGGACTTCGTGCGGAAGACGTGCCCCCGCCGCTCGAGCCCGTCGCGGATCCGCTCGAAGTCGTAGAGCTCACCGTTGGCGACGATCTGGAGCCGCCCGTCCTCGTTGGCGATCGGCTGATCACCGGTCTCCAGATCGATGATGCTCAACCGCGCATGTCCAAGGGCGGCGCGACCGTCGGCCGACACCCACACGTGACGGGCATCCGGGCCACGATGGCGCAACCGCTCTGTCGCCTGCCCGACGACTTCCGCCCGGATGCCGCCGTCCTTCGATACTGCCGCAACGATTCCACACATGAGCTTCGAGCCTCGGAGTGAGAGACGATCCCTGTTTATGCGCGCTGTCTCTACGTGCGATATCACATACCGATGATTCGATCCAGGTAACGGTCCCAGTCAGGTTCACGCGCAGGCCATCTGGTACGCTGCAATGCAGTGCATCGCGTGTGTGTTCTCCTCGCCTGTTGTCTGTGGGCCGCGGACGCCTTGGCCGGCGAGCGGATCACGCTGAACTTCAACCCCGACTGGCGTTTCATCAAAGCCGATCCGTCCGGGGCCCACGCGCCGGAGTTCGACGATCGGAGCTGGAGTCTCATCTCCGCGCCGCACACCTACAACGACGTCGACACCTTCGACAACTGGTCGACGCCGGGCCACCGCGGCGAGCAGCTTCAGTGGGGAGGCCGCACGTGGTACAGAAAGACGTTCACCGCGCCGGCGGCCTGGCAGGGCAAGAAGGTCTTCATCGAGTTCGAGGCCGCGCGCCAGGTGGCCGAGGTCTACCTCAACGGCCACGTGCTGGGTGTCAGCAAGACGGGATTCACGCCGTTCGGCTTCGATCTGACGCCGCATTTGAAGGTCGGCGCCGCCAACGTGATCGCGGTGATGGTCGACAACCGCTTCATGAAGGATCCGCTGGAGCAGAATCAGAACCTCGCGCAGCTCCACGGCGAGATCAACAAGAGCATTCCCGACACGATCGAGGAGCTGCAGGCGGATCAAATCCCGTGGAACAACCCGCATTGGCATCCGGCGCATGGCGGGCTGTATCGCAACGTGCGGCTCTACATCACCGACGCGCTGCACGTGTCGCTTCCGCTCTACAGCTTTTTGCAGACGGCAGGCCCGTACGCCTACGCGACCGACATCAGTCCTGACGCCGCTCGAGTGACGGTCGAAGTGCCGGTGGTGAACGACCGTTTGTCGGCGGAGCAGGTCGAGCTCCACGTCAGCGTGCTGGACGCGGAGGGCCAAGAAGCGCTGGCGTTCAACCAGACACAGCGGATCGCCGCCGGCGCGCAGGCCGCGTTCGATGTCGGCGGCACGCTGCGAAGTCCGCGGCTCTGGGAGCCTGACTATCCGCATGTCTATCGCGTTCGCACGACGCTGCGCATCGGTCGCGAGATCGTCGACAGCACGGAGGTGCCGCTTGGCATCCGTGCGCCACGCTGGGATGTCGGCAAGGGGTTCTTCATCAACGGCAATCCGGTGAAGCTGCATGGCTGGGGTCAGAAGGCCACGAACGAGTGGCCGGGGCTCGGCGCCGCGCTGCCCGACTGGCTGCAGTTCTACACGATGAAGCTGATGCGGGACGCCGGTGGCAACTTCGTCCGTTGGGGCCATGTCGCCGGGAGTCCCGCGCAGATCGCGGCCGGGGATCGACTCGGAATCATCGCCGATCAACCCGGCGTCGATGGCGAGTCCGACACCGTCAAGGCCGCGTGGCAGTTGCGGGTCATCGCGTTTCGCGACACCGTCATCTACTTCCGCAACAACCCCTCGGTGCTGGTCTGGGAAGGTGGCAACCAGAAGGTCAGCCGCGAGCACGCGCAAGAGCTGCGCGCGATCATGGACAAGCACGATCCTCACGGCGGCCGCGCCTACACGCATCGGCGCGCCGATGCCATCACCGCCGAGTTCATGGACGTCGGCGTGGGGACCGAGGGCGGCCGTGAGATCGCCTCGCTGCCGGTGTTCGAAGGGGAGTACGACCGCGAAGAATCGCCGCGCCGTGTCTGGGATACGGCGTCGCCGCCGAACTACGGCTACCCGGAAGCCGCGGGGATGACGTATCAGCTCACGTCGGAGCAGTTCGCCGTCAACCAGGTCGGTCAGTACGTCAAGAAGCTCGGCGGTGCCGAGCACAGCGGCGGCGCGAACTGGATCTTCTCCGACTCGACGAGCGGTGGCCGCGTTCCCGCCGAGGTCGCCCGCGCCAGCGGGGAAGTCGACGCCGTCCGTTTGCCGAAGGAAGCCTATTACGTGGCGTCGGCGATGTTCCGGGGCGACTCGCAGGTGCATATCGTCGGCCACTGGTCGTATCCACCGAACACGAAGAAGGACGTCTTCGTCGCGTCGAACGCCGACAGCGTCGAGCTGTTCGTCAACGGCAGGTCGCTGGGCACGGGCGCCATCTCGGATCGGTACCTGTTTGCGTTCAAGGACGTGGCGTTCGAGCCAGGCGAGATCAAAGCCGTGGCGTCGAAGAGCGGGAAGGTGGTTGCCACCCAGACCAAGCGCACCGCTGCCGCGCCGGTGGCGCTGAGGCTCACGGCGTTCACCGCGCCAGGCGGCCTGCGCGCGGATGGTTCAGACGTGGCGCTGATCGACGTCGAAGCCGTCGACGCCAAGGGCGAGCGCGTGCCGACGTTCGAGCCACGCGTCGATTTCCAGACGGGTGGTCCAGGCGTGTGGCGCGGCGGGTACAACAGCGGGAAGATCGATTCGATCAACCATCCATCTCTGGACCTCGAAGCCGGCATCGCCCGAGTCGGGGTTCGCGCGACCCGCGCGCCGGGTTCCATCTCGGTTCGCGCCGAGGCTCAGGGACTGAAGCCGGGCACGGTCACCATCGTCTCGCACGCGTTTGCCGCGACCGATGGCCTGTCATCGATCATGCCCGCTGAGACGCCGATGCCGCTGCCGAAGCAGGTGCCGCAGCATCCGGCGTTCACGAGCGCGGCGGTGACATCCGCCCGGACGGGCGCGAACGCGGCGCCGATGGCCGGCACCTTCATCAGGCGATACAACTACACGGGGCCGACCGCGTCAATCGTGCATGTGGAAATCAACGCCCGCGACGGTCGGAACGTCTACGTCGATCGCGATCACACGTTCAAGGGTCTGCCCGAGGACCTCGTCGGCGCGGACTGGATTCAGGGCGCTGATGCCGATCAACGCTACAGTGCCGTCGATCTGATCGAGCTGTCGGTGAAGGGCGGCACGATCGTGACCATCGCCCACGATCCGCGCGCGCCTGCGCCGCAGTGGCTGGCGACGCAGTTTCAGCCGACCGATCGGACGCTCACGATCGACGGGCAGGCCATGAAGCTGTTCACGCGGCGTGTCGAGGAGGATGCCAGCCTGACGCTCGGCTCGAACAGCGACGCCGCGCTCACTGCAGCCAACATGTACATCGTCTTGGTCAATGCTTCGAAGTGAGGACGTAGGCGGGGCTAACCGGCTCCGCCGAGCACGGTTCACATCGTGAAACCGTCTTCAGAGAATCCTGATATCATTTCGGGCGTGAGTAGCACGATTCGTCCTCGCGCCACCAAGCGTCACGCTGAGCCTTTCGTCTCCCGTTATCGAGTGCAGGTCCTGGATCGCACGATTGCGGTGCTGCACGCGATCGCCGATTCGGACACGGACCTCGCGGCGGTAGAGATTGCGCGGCGGCTCCGACTGCACAAGAGCACTGTCCACCGGCTATTGGTCGTGCTCGAACACTATCGCCTGATCAAGAAGGGGCCGGATGGCGCCTACCAGCTCGGCACGTCGCTGATCGAGCTCGGCGATCGCGCCACGGCCAGGCTGAACCTCAGTGAACGGGCTGAACCGTTCTTGAGGGAGCTGACGAACCAGACGGGGGAAGGCGCGCATGTGACGATTCTGAGCGGGGCCGAGATGCTGTCCATTGCGCATGTCGAGGGGCGCTGGAATCTGCAGTCGTTGACGAGGACCGGTCTCCGCACCCAGATCCATTGCACCGCCGCGGGCAAAGCCGTGCTCGCATTCCTCCCCGACGAAGTATGCGACGAGGTGATCGCGAGGCTGTCGCTGAAACGAAACACCCGACGAACCATCGTCAAGCCAGCGGCGATCAAGATGGAACTGATGCGTGTCCGCGGTGCCGGGTATGCGGTAGACGACGAAGAGTTCGAGGAGGGTCTCCGCTGCGTCGGCGCACCTGTCTTCGATCATCGCGGGCACGTCGTGGCGTCGATCAGCATGGCGGCGCCGGTCTTCCGCCTCAAGAAAGAGCGCATCCCACACGTCGCCCGCATCGTCATCGCGGCTGCACAAGGGATGTCCGCGGATCTCGGCTATCCGGGCCCCGCCGAGCTGAAGCGTGAGCCAGTGGGTCGCGCGGCCCCACTCCGTATCCGGACCAGCCGCGCTTGACGAACCGGAGCTCGGGCATGCACGGGCGTTTCACAATGTGACATTCGGTTCACGCCCGTGAAACCGTCGGCTATACTGGTCCTGCCATCACGACGGTCCTTTCGTAAGGAGCTCACGATGCGGCGAATCCTGCTGCCGGCGTTCGTTCTCCCGTTGGTCGCCCTCGCGGTCGCGACGCCGATGTCGCCCCAGCCGCTGGCGGCGGCGACCAGTGCCCCTACGTTCACCAAGGACGTCCTACCCATCCTCCAGAAGAATTGCCAGGAGTGCCATCGTCCCGGCGCAATCGCGCCGATGTCGTTCGTGACCTACAAAGAGACCCGGCCGTGGGCGAGGGCGATTGCCAACGCGGTCAAGACCAAAGAGATGCCGCCGTGGTTCGCCGACCCGACGGTGGGCGCGTTCAAGAACGCCAGGGCGCTCACCGAGGATCAGCTCGCCACCATCACGGCGTGGGTCGAGGGCGGCGCCATCGAAGGTGAGGCGAGCGATGCCCCCGCGCCCGTGAGCTTCGGCGATGGCTGGACCATCGGCACGCCCGACATCGTGGTGACGATGACCAAGCCGATCGAGATCCCGGCGACCGGCGTCGTCGATCAGTCGTACGTGCTGGCGCGCGCGCACTTCGAAAAGGACGTCTGGGTCAAGGCCGCAGAGGTCCGGCCGGGCAACCCGAAGGTCGTGCACCACATGAAGGCGTGGATTCGCCCGAAAGGATCGTCGTTCATGTCCGGCGCACCGGAGGGCGTCCTGTACAATCCGCCGCCCGCGGAGGCCGGCACAGTCGGCAGCGGTGGACCTCAGGCCATCCCGGTCTCATCCACGGGCTATATCCCGATGCAGGACATCCTCGCGAAGTACAACCCCGGAGTCGCCGGTCAGGACTTCACCACCGGCAACGCCGCGAAGTTCATCGCCGCCGGCTCGGACATCGTGTTCGAGGTGCACTACACGACCAACGGCGAGCCGCAGACCGACCAGTCGAGTGTCGGCATCGTGCTGGCCGATGGTCCTCCCCAGCAGCGTCACCTGACCATTACCGGCACGAATCAGCGGCAATTCGAGATCCCGCCGGGTGATGCGCACTACGAGATCAAGGCGGAATCGACGGTCGATGAGCCCGCCAAGCTCGTGTGGGTGCAGCCGCACATGCACTACCGCGGGAGGTACTACGAGTTGAAGGTGGTCTACCCGTCGGGCGAGGAAAAGATGGTCGTTCGAGTGCCCAATTACCGGTTCGATTGGCAGGTCGGCTACGAGCTGGCGGAGCCGGTCGAGTTGCCGCAGGGCGCGGTGTTGAAGACCGTCTCGTACTACGACAATTCGAGCCGGAACAAGTTCAACCCCGATCCCTCGAAGACGATCACCTTTGGCCTGCAAAGCTGGGATGAGATGAACGTGAGCTTCATGGGCATCATCATCGACGCGAAGGCCGATCCGAACAAGGCGTTCCGCGGCGGCCGTCGTCGGCCGCCTACCTCGTCCCAACAACAGCAGTGAACCAGCGGCGGCTGTTTGTCGCGAGCTGTTTCTCAGCGTCGCCGCCGTAAGCGCGACCCGCCCTTACCTCACTCGCAGCTGCCGATCGATGTATCCGCGAAACGTCGACGCGGCCGATCGGAAGACCGCCTCGAAGTAGCGGAGCGTCTGTTGCTGCTTTGCCGGATCGCTACGCGAGTCGATCTCCTGCCTGGTCATGTCGTCGATCAGTAGCTCGAGCTTCATCCGAGATCTGAGACAGGCCGTGCGACGGATCTCGTATCACGAAACATTGTTTCATGATACAGTCCCCGACCGGCATCCCCCGGAGACGAATCGACATGCACCGGCGCGCGTGTCTCCCCCTTCTCGTCACCCTCGTCGCGACCCTGGTCGGCGGCGGGCATGGTGTCAGTGCCCAGACGACGAACGGCGCCGAAGCCGAAGTGCGCGCCGCCGAACGCGATCGGTTCGCCGCGATGCTGAGCCGTGATGTCGCCGCACTCGAGCGGCTGCTCGCCGACGAGCTGAGCTATACGCATGGCGATGGGCGGGTGGTGGACAAGGCTGCCTTCATCGCCGACTTGAAGACCGGCGACTTCAGCTACCTCAGCATTCAACCGACCGATGTGACGGTCCGCCTGTTCGGCCCGACCGCCGTCGTCACCGGCGCGGCCGGCATGGAGGTCGTCAACAAGGGCAGTCCCGCACGAGTTCGCATCGTCTACACCACGACCCACGTTCAGCGACGCGGCTCGTGGCAGCTGGTCGCGTGGCACGCGACCCGAGTAGCGCAGTAGCCAGGAACACAGGAGGAGCCATGCAGTCCAGCATCTGCTCGGCGGTGCTCACTGGGTTCGCGATGGTGGCCGTACCGGGAGTGGCGCTGGCGCAGAGCGCCAACAGCGGTATCGCCGGCATCGTGCGCGACACCAGCGGCAGTGTCCTGCCGGGCGTGACCGTCGAAGTCGCCAGCCCCGCGCTGATCGAGAAACTGCGAACCGTGGTCAGCGGCGATGGCGGGAGCTACCGCATCCTCGACCTGCGGCCAGGCATCTACAGCGTCACCTTCACGCTGCCGGGCTTTCGAACGGTGCGGCGCGAGGGCATCGAGCTGCCGGCCTCGTTCACCGCCACCGTGAATGCGGACTTGGAGATCGGAGCCCTCGAGGAAACGATCACCGTCACGAGTGGGGCGCCGCTGGTCGACGTGCAAAACGTCACCTCATCGCGCGTGATGGGGCAGGAGCTGCTCGACGCCATTCCCGTCACCTCTCGATCGCCGCAGGGCTTTGCGGCGTTGATGCCGGGCGTGATCGGCCAGGGCATCGCGGGGACGCCCGGCGGCCGCGAAGAGATGAACACGGCGAGCCACGGCGGGCTGGCCCGCGATTCGCTGTTCCTGATCGACGGCGCGAGCACGGGCCACACGCGCGGCGAGGGCGGTGCCGCCGACTACTTCCGCATTTCTCAGGCGTACGTGCAGGAGATCACCGTCACCCTCGGCGGCGGGACGGCCGAACAGGCCTACAGCGGCACCGTGAGCAACGTGATCCCGAAAGAAGGCGGCAACCGGTTCAGTGGGTCGGTGTACCTCGACTACGCGGCGGCGAGCTTCTCAGCCAGCAACCTGACACCCGAGCTCGAGCAGCAGGGATTCACGAAGGACAGCCTCAGCAACCTGCGCAAACTGTGGGACGTCAGCCCGGCGTTCGGCGGGCCCATCGTCAACGACAAGCTGTGGTTCTTCGTGTCGTACCGCAATGCCGGCAGCGTGCAGACGCGCGCCGGGTTGTTCGAGAACGAGACGCCGCTCGGATGGGTCTACACACCCGATACGACCAAGCCCGCGGTGATCAGACTCGCCGATGAGAGCCGCAACGTGCGACTCACGTGGCAGGCGACGCCGAACAACAAGTTCAGCGTGTTCGTGGATTCGCAGCCGCACACCGTGTATCAGCGAGGCTATCAGCTCCAGATCTCGCCGGAAGCCACCGCCTACGCACCTTTTCCGAATTTCTTCTACGTCGCCAACTGGAAATCCACGCTCAGCGACCGGCTCCTGTTGGACTCGAGCTTCAGCTACAACTCGACCGACATTCCGCAGTACCGACACACGCCAGACACCTGCGACTGCGACGCGCCGGCGGTTGGCACCGACGTAATCTCGGCGCTCGACAGCGCTACCAACATCATGTTCCGTTCGCTCTCGGGTCTGCTCAATGTCGAGCCGTACGGCAACAGCGACAGCCGGGCCATTCGCTATATCTCGAGCCTCTCGTACGTCACGGGCCAGCACGCGCTGAAGCTTGGCTTCCGATTGATGCATGGTCGCGAGTGGTTCGGCTGGGACATCAACGGCGCCCGCGGCTACACCCTGCGTAACGGCGTGCCGCAATCGATCACGCAGTGGGCGACGCCGATCCGCTGGCAGAACAACATCAACGCCGACCTCGGTATCTTCGTCCAGGACCAGTGGACGATGAAGCGGCTGACGGTGACTGGAGGGTTGCGCTACGACTACTGGGACGGCAGCGCGGAACCGATGACGCTCGCCGCCGGACCGTACGTCGGCGAACGAAGCTTTCCGGGCACCGAGCACTAT
>DAINCF010000061.1:0-19883 GCA_036732565.1 Vicinamibacterales bacterium | reverse complement strand
GCGTCGCGATTGCGAGGGCGCTCGTCAACAACCCGTCGATTCTGCTGGCCGACGAGCCGACCGGCAACCTGGACTCCAAGACCGGCGTCGAGATCATGGCGCTCTTCGCCAAGCTCCACGAAGCGGGCAATACCATCGTTCTCGTCACCCACGAGGCCGACGTCGCCGCGCACGCCCATCGCGTGATCGCCATTCGCGACGGCCAGGTCGAGAAAGACGTCAAGCAGGCCGCGCACGCGACCGCGTAACCGCGCCGAACCCTGCCGAGCTGCTCGTGGGTTCTCCGCTACCGAGTGTGGGGTCTATTAACGAGCGTGGGGTCCGCCTTCAGGCGGAACCTTCCTACGGCACAATCCGCGCGCCGGTTTCGAAGCGCTTGAAGTTGTTGTAGGTCGCCTTCCCAGTGCCACGACCCCCTGGCACGTAGAACGTCTCGCGCATCTCCACAGGGACCATCGTCTGCAGGCGCCGGTCCATCGCGAACTCGACGCGCAGCCGAACGTCGTTGCTTCTCGCCGTGACCGTGCCCCAGTCTCGAAACACGACTTCCGCGCGCCACACTTTGCCTGAGCTCGCCTCGACCCACGCCACAGCGGTGCTCTGCACGTCCCCACCGTTGGGACGTTGAATGATGGTCGGCCTCTGGACTTCCTCGAACACCAGCCGCTCGGTTCTCGCGCCACGGATGGTCTCGCGACCATCGAAACGATGTGCGAAGCGTTGACGATGCCGCGGGTGAATCACTTCCAGCGGCACCGTCGGCATGTTCGTGGTGCGGTCCGTGCCGAGGTTGTGCTTGGAGCTGGCGACGGTCATGGCCAGAGCCTGTTCGAACGTGCTCGAGCCGCGCGACATCAACGCCGTGAGCCGCGTGGCGTTGCCGGTGGTCCTGCGCCCATCCACGCGCCGAACGTCGCGAAAGCCGGCCCATTCGCCGCTGCCTGGGAGTCGAACGAAGGCCACTTCGGATTCCAGCTTGCGTACCAGCGGCGCGGGAGGGGTGCCCCTGAACGAGGTGCTCGGCAGGCCGAGACGCTGCTCCTGCTGTTCATACCACTCGTTCGCCGTGATGGTCGCCAGTTGCGCTTCGTATGCCTCGAAGTACGCAGCCATGCGATCGAGCACGCTCTCGACGGTCGGCGCGGGTGGCGCTTGCGCCGATAGCGCGCCGACGACCAGGGTGGAGACGATGACTGCGGACGTGACTCGCGCGCGCATACGAAGCCCCAGGCCCAGGGTCTCAAGGATCGAGCCAACGAGCCGCGAGTCCCACGCCTCGCGTCCCGGGCCGGCCTTCTTATACCGCTGCGAAGTGTCCCGGCGCTACTTCGGCGAGTGGTGCGTCGCGATTGACGCGTGACGGATCCAGCTCGATCCGGGCTCGAGGCGCGTCCGGATCCGTGACCGGAACCGCCGACAGCAGCGCCTGCGTGTAGGCATGCTGCGGGCGCTCGAAGATCTGCGCCGTCTCTCCCATCTCCACGATCTTCCCGAGATACATCACGGCCACTCGACGGCAGATGTGCCGCACCAGCCGTAGATCGTGCGCGATGAAGAGATAGGTCAACTCGAATTGCTGCTGCAGGTCCATCAGAAGGTTGATGACCTGCGCCTGGACCGAGACATCCAGGGCGGACACCGGCTCGTCGGCGATGATGAGCGACGGGTTCAGCGCCAGCGCTCGTGCCAGGCCGATGCGTTGACGCTGACCACCGCTGAACTCGTGCGGGTAGCGTTCCAGCTCCGCGGCGTCGAGACCGACGACGCGAAAGAGCTCGCGCACGCGATCCAGACGCTCGGCCTTGCTGCCGAGGCGATGGATGATCAACGGCTCCTCGATGATCTGCCGCGCGCGCATCCGCGGATTCAGCGACGAGTAGGGATCTTGAAACACCATCTGCATCTGCCGCCGCGCGGCGCGCATGCGACGAGGTGGGAACGCCAGCACGTTCTCGCCTTCGAAGGCGACGTCGCCGCTGGTGGGCTCGATCAGCCGCAGGATGCATCGACCGGTCGTGCTCTTGCCGCTGCCCGATTCGCCGACCAGTCCGAACGTCTCGCCCTTCTCGATGCTGAAGCTCACATCATCGACCGCGCGAACGATCGACTTCTCGCGCAGCCATCCGCCTCCGCGCTCGAAGTGCTTGACGAGGTTGCGAACCTCGAGCAGCGCTGTCATTTGACGTCGCCCCACCGTGCGGAACCTTCGTGCGGAACCATCAACGTGTCCCGTCTGCCAGCGCCGGCGCGGGTGACTCCTCGATCGCCGTTCCGTGAAGGTGGCAGCGGACGACGCGATCCGATCCCACCGACGTCAGCCCGGGCGTCATCTCGCAGACGGGCATCCGGGCCGGGCAGCGCGGGGCGAATGCGCAGCCCGGCGGGAGCGACGCGAGCCCAGGCACCACGCCCTCGATGGCTCGCAGGCGGGTGCCGGCCGAGGCCTGGCCCGGAATCGACGCCAACAGCCCCTTGGTGTACGGGTGCAGCGGATCGCGGAAGATCGCGCGCACCGGCCCTTGCTCGACGATGCGACCGGCGTACATCACCGCGACGCGATCCGCCGTCTCGGCGATCACCCCGAGATCGTGGGTGATGAGCAGCAGCGAGAGATTCAACTGCTGCTTCATCTCGCGCAGCAGGTCGAGAATCTGCGCCTGCACGGTGACATCCAGGGCGGTGGTCGGCTCGTCGGCGATCACCAGCGGCGGGTGACACGCGATCGCAATCGCGATCATGACCCGCTGACGCATGCCGCCGGACAGCTGGTGCGGGTAATCATCGACGCGGTGCTCGGCGTCGGGAATGCGCACGGCGCGCAACAGTGCAATCACCCGATCTCTGGCCTCCCGCCGCGTCGCGAGTCCGTGGACGGTCAACGCCTCGGCGATGTGGGCGCCGACTCGCATCACCGGGTTGAGCGCGGCCATCGGCTCCTGAAAGATCAGCCCGATGCCCGCCCCCCGGACCCCTTCCATGGTGGTTTCGCTGAGCGAGAGGAGATCGCGGCCCTGAAAAACGACCTCGCCGCGCACGGTCCGGCCCGGGGGCGGTACGAGACGGACGATAGAGAAGGCGGTGAGCGATTTCCCGCTGCCCGACTCGCCGACGAGGCCGAGGGTCTCGCCTGACTGGATGTCGAACGACACGTCGCGCACGGCCACGACAGCGCGTGGACCGGTGCCGAATGCTGTCCGCAGATGGGACACACGCAACAGGTAGGGGTGATCGGTCACTGTGAGCTGAGAGGGGTCAGCCCCCTTCGAGAAAATTGCGCACCTGTGGAAAATTCGAGGGCATCGAAGCTAGTCCAGCGCGACTTCTTTATGTTCACCGAAGACACGGCGCATGGCGTCGGCGATCTCGCCGACCGTCGCCTGCGCCTCGATAGCGGTGATGATCGGCGGCAGGAGATTGTCGCTCCCGCGCGCGCTCGATTCTATGGCGGCAATCGCGGCCGCCCAATGCGCGTCGTCCCGACGCGCGCGGACGTTCGCCACGCGGGCCTTCTGCGCGTGCTCCAACTCCGGATCGATCTGGAAGACCTCGATGCTCCCAGCCTCATTCGAGACGAAGCGATTGACGCCGACGACCACCGAGTCGCCTCGATCGATCGCGATCTGCGCTTGGTAGGCTGAATCCTGAATCTGCCGTTGCACGAATCCGGCCTCGATGGCGGGGAGCGTGCCTCCCAGCTTCTCGATGCGATCGAGCAGCGCCACCGCGCCGGCCTCGATGTCGTTGGTGAGCTTCTCGATGTAGTACGAGCCGCCGAACGGATCGATGGTATTGGTCACGCCGGTCTCGTGCGCGATGATTTGCTGCGTCCGCAGCGCAATCCGCGCGGCGTCTTCCGTCGGCAGCGCCAGCGCCTCGTCTCGCCCATTCGTGTGCAACGACTGGGTGCCGCCCAGGACCGCCGCCATCGCCTGCAACGCCACGCGGACGATGTTGTTGTCCGGCTGTTGCGCGGTCAGCGTGCTGCCCCCGGTCTGCGTGTGGAAGCGCAGCTGCTGCGCCCGGGGATTCGTGGCCTTGAAGCGATCCCGCATCAGCCGCGCCCACAGCCGGCGTGCCGCGCGGAACTTCCCGACCTCCTCCAGAAAATCGTTGTGCGCGTTGAAGAAGAACGAGAGCCGCTGGCCGAACGCGTTGACGTCGAGACCGGCATCGATCGCCGCCTGCACGTAGGCGATGGCGTTCGCGAACGTGAACGCGACCTCCTGGACCGCCGTCGATCCCGCTTCGCGGATGTGATACCCGCTGATCGAGATCGTGTTCCACTGCGGTATCTCGCGCTCGCAGAACGCGAAGATGTCCGTCACGATGCGCAGCGACGCACGCGGCGGGTAGATGTAGGTGCCGCGTGCCACGTACTCCTTCAACACGTCGTTCTGGATCGTGCCCGACAGCTGGCGCGGCTGCAGCCCCTGCCGCTTGCCGACCGCCACGTACAACGCCAGCAGGATGATCGCGGTGGCGTTGATGGTCATCGAGGTCGAGACCTTGTCGAGCGGAATCCCTTCGACGAGCGTCGCCATGTCCTCGATGGAGTCGATGGCAACACCGACCCGTCCCACCTCGCCAGCGGCGAGCGGGTGGTCCGAGTCGTAGCCGATCTGGGTGGGCAGGTCGAACGCGACGCTCAGCCCGCTGACGCCTTGCGACAGCAGGTAGCGGTAGCGCCGATTCGATTCGGCCGCCGTTCCAAACCCCGCGTACTGGCGCATCGTCCACAGCCGGCCGCGATACATCGTCGGCTGGATGCCGCGCGTATAGGGGAATTGACCGGGGAGCCCGAGGTCGCGGTCGGGGTCGAAGCCAGAAATGTCATCCGGCTCCAAGAAGTGTCGCGACGATGACGGCGCTGAAACAGCCATGTTCCCGCATTTTAGCGGGATCAATTCCAGGGTGGAGCTAGAACTCGGTTCGTCATGTCGATGACGGCCGAGTAGCCCATTAGCAGCCACAAATCCCGCTCCGTCCACAAGTTATGGGGTTCGTCCTTGACATGGCGTCCGGGCCGTTCTTAGAATGGCGGCAGACCTGCATATAGCCCTGCCAATGCAGACCTTGCGCCGATGCCCCCAGACCGCCCGGTTGGCGGGGCTGTCGGCACCACGCCCCGGCATCCCGGACCGGCGGCGCCGTGAGGAGGAAGTTCCATGGATGACGTCGTGAACCGGTTCGCGCGGGAGCTGGCCGACGCCATTGCCGCCGCAGTGGCCGAGAGTCCAGAAGTCGAAGCGTGTCGCGCGCGTGCCAGGGCCGAAGGGTTTGACATGCGTTTGACCCTCGAAGCGGTCGTGGGTTTCGCGAACCGGGCCGAAAAGCCGGCGGGCACCACCGAGGAGAAGTCCAGCGTGCCGGCCGTGCGTTCCACGCCGAAGCGCTCAGTCGAGATGACGGCGAACGATCGTCGCTTTCTTCGCTCGCTCCGCATTGCCTCTGACGATGCGAAAGTGGAGGAGACCGATCGACCAGCCTGAGCGGCTGGCGCCGAGCGTTTCACCATGGGCCGGCGAGCCGGGGTCCCCAACGCGGCAGCCGCGTTGGGGTGAGGTCATGCCGGCCCAGATTGTCCTGCCTGCCGCGCCACCGCTTCCGCGGCGGCCTTGGCTTTGTCGGCATCTCCGAGATAAAAGCTGCGGATCGGCTTCAGTTCGTGGTCGAGCTCGTAGACCAGCGGAATCCCCGTCGGAATGTTCAGGTCGACGATCGCCTCGTCGGACACCTCGTCGAGATATTTGACGAGCGCACGAAGCGAGTTGCCGTGCGCCGCGATCACGACGCGTTGTCCCGCGCGAATGGCCGGCGCGATGGTCTCGTGCCAGTAGGGCAGGAAGCGCTCGACCGTGTCCTTCAGCGATTCGGTCAGCGGGATCTCTGACGGCTGCAGCGCCGTGTACCGGGGATCGTGTGAAGGATGGCGCGGATCGTCGAGGGTCAACGCCGGCGGTGGAATGTCGTAGCTGCGCCTCCAGATCTTGATCTGCGCCTCGCCGTGCTTGGCCGCCGTCTCGGCTTTGTTCAGCCCTTGCAGCGCCCCGTAGTGCCGCTCGTTGAGATACCAGCTCTTGTGAACGGGGATCCACAGGAGATCCAGCGCATCGAGCGCGATCCACCCCGTGCGAATCGCCCGCTTGAGCACCGAGGTGTATTGGACGTCGAAGACGTAGCCTCCGTCCTTGAGCAAGCGGCCGGCTTCGCGCGCCTCTTCGAAGCCCTTCTCGCTCAGGTCGACGTCCGTCCACCCCGTGAAACGATTCTCGCGGTTCCAGGTGGATTCGCCGTGACGCAGCAGTACGAGGGTATGCATGTCGGTGGTCTGGTGACGGTGTGACGGTATAGGGGCGGCTCGCGAGCCGCCCCTACGGGCCGCCTCTACGTGATCTGTTTGACTGCGCTTCGCCCCGCGTAGCGGGCGTTGGTGCCGAGCTCTGCCTCGATGCGCAGCAACTGGTTGTACTTCGCCACGCGATCGCTGCGTGACGCCGATCCGGTCTTGATCTGCCCGGCTGCGGTGCCGACCGCGATGTCGGCGATCGTCGTGTCTTCGGTTTCGCCGGAGCGGTGGGAAACGACGCTCGCGTAGCCGGCTGACGCGGCCATCTGCATCGCGTCCAGTGTTTCGGTGACGGTGCCGATCTGATTGAGCTTGACCAGCAGCGCGTTGCCGACGCCTTGGGCGATGCCTTGCTCGAGAATCTCCGGGTTGGTGACGAACACATCGTCGCCCACGAGCTGCACGCGATCGCCGAGCGCTTTGGTGAGCATCTTCCAGCCCTCCCAATCGCCTTCAGCGCAGCCGTCCTCGATGGAGAGGATCGGGTACTCGCGGCACCAGTCGACGTAGAGCTGCACCATGCCTTCGGAGTCGCGACCGGGCTCGCCGGACTTCTTGAATTCGTAGCGCCCTTTGCCACCTGCCCCGAGCGAAGTCGAGGGGGCCCAAAATTCGCTGGAGGCGACGTCGAGCGCGACGTACATGTCCTTGCCAGCGTTGTATCCAGCGTCGCCGATCGCTTCGAGCACGACTTCCAGCGCCTCGCGATTCGAGCGCAGGCTCGGTGCAAAGCCGCCCTCGTCGCCGACGCCGGTGGAGAGCCCGCGGCTCTTCAGGATCGCGCGCAGCGCGTGGAAGATCTCGACGCCGGCGCGCAGCCCGTCGTGGAACGTCTCGAAGCCGACGGGCATGACCATGAACTCCTGGAAATCCACATTGGAGTCCGCGTGGGCGCCGCCGTTGAGGATGTTCATCATCGGCACGGGCAACGTGTAGCCGCCACTCGTGCCGTACAGATCGCCGACGTGTCCGTACAACGGCTTGCCGGCGCTCGCCGCGCCCGCGCGCAGCGCTGCCATCGACACCGCGAGCAACGCGTTGGCGCCGAGACGGCCTTTCGTCGGCGTGCCGTCGAGCGCGATCATCGCCTGATCGAGATCGCGCTGCGAGAGCTCGCGGTTGATGACGGCGGATCGAATCTCGCCGTTGACGTGCGCGACCGCCTTGGTGACGCCCTTGCCCAGGTAGCGGCGCTTGTCGCCGTCTCTGAGCTCCAGCGCTTCGCGCTCGCCGGTGGAGGCGCCAGAGGGCACCGCGGCACGTCCGCGGGCACCGTCCTTCAAGGTGACGTCGGCTTCAACGGTAGGATTGCCGCGCGAATCGAGAATTGCTCGAGCATGGATGTCCGCGATGATCATGTGAGTGAGAACGATATCAAATCTGGTCCGGCTAAAGCCGGACCCCACGCCTGATCAGGCCCGCGTACGTGGGTCCGGCTTCAGCCGGACTGGGTACGTGGGGTCCGGCTTCAGCCGGACCGAAAATCAGCTGCGCCGGTCGGCTTCGGCTTCGCGGTTCAGCGCCTCGTCTGAAATCGGAGCGATGAGCGGCTCGTCCTCGACGGTGACGACCACGATTCCGTTATCGCTCACCGTATGGCGTCGGCGATCTTCGTCGAGGTCGTAGCCGATGCGGGCCCCGCGCGGGATGATCACGTCGCGATCGATGATCGCGCGGCGAATCTGCGCGTGCCGCCCGACGCGAACCCCGGGCATGAGGATCGAGTCCTCGATCGTGCAGAAACTGTGCACGCGTACGTTGGGGCACAGAATGCAGCCGCTGACGCGACTGCCCGACACGATGCAGCCATGTGAAATCACCGAGTCCAACGCTTCGCCGCGCCGCCAGTCCTCGGCGAACACGAACTTCGCCGGCGGCGCCTGCGGCATGTACGTCCGGAGCGGCCACTCGGGATCGTAGAGATTGAAGTCGGGATTGACGTGGCACAGATCCATGCTGGCCTCGAAGTAGGCGTCGAGCGTGCCGACATCGCGCCAGTACTTCGCGGCCTTCTTGTTCTCGTCGTAGAACTCGTACGAGAACACCTTGCCTTCGGGGATCAGCGCGGGAATGATGTTCTTCCCGAAGTCGTGGTGGCTGTCCGGATCGAGATCGTCTTTCTCGAGCGCACGGAGCAGGACGTCCATCTCGAACACGTAGATGCCCATCGACGCGAGGGCCATGTCCGGATACCCCGGGATCGACGGGGCCTGCGCCGGCTTCTCCTTGAAGTCGACGACCCGATTGCCTTCGTCGACGGCGACGATGCCGAAGCGCGATCCGTGTTCAATCGGGACCTCGATCGCCGCCAGCGTGACCGCGGCACCATGCTCTTTGTGGAAGTTCAGCATCCGCCGGTAGTCCATCTTGTAGATGTGATCGCCGGCGAGGATGACGACTTGACGCGGCTCTTCGCGCACGATCGAGTAGAGGTTCTGGAACACGGCGTCGGCGGTGCCCTGATACCACTGCTCGCCGACGCGCTTCTGCGGCGGCAGAATCTCGATGAACTCGCCAAGCTCTTCCGAGACGATGGTCCAGCCTTGGCGGATGTGGCGGTTGAGGGAGAGGGATTTGTACTGCGTCGCGATGAAGACGCGTCGGAATCCGGAGTTGAGGCAATTGCTGAGGACGAAATCGATAATGCGATACGGCCCGCCGAAGTAGACCGCGGGCTTCGCGCGCTCTTTCGTCAAGGGCGAGAGGCGTTCGCCGACTCCGCCCGCCAACACGATCACCAGCACATCGTCGTGAACCATGCGGCCATCCTGGTGTCAAATCATATGGGGCGTTCGATGCCAGCCGTGTGTCGATGTTCTAGCGAGGCTCCGCCACGGACGAGCGGGTGGCTCCGCCTCGCTAGGCACAGTGTTGGCTTTCCCCGCTGCGGCGGGGCGACGTCGCTTGCGCAATAACAACCTCTGCCGTGACAACGCTTTAGCGTGGTTCGAGAGTGTTTGACTTCACGAAAGCGCAAACCTATGATCATCAGGCGATCCGGATTCTTGGAGCTTCAGGGAGATCTCATGATGTTTAGAAGTCGCATCCTCGCGCTGCTGACTGCGTTGGTGATGATGGCATCAGGACCAGCGGCCTTCGCGCAACAGGCACAGAAGGACGAGAAGAAGCGCAGCAAGCAGGAACAGCAGGAGATCGAGCAGCTGGTCAAGCTCGTCGACGGCGTGATGGCAGGCCAGACGGCGCCGGCCGATATGCAGATAGAAATCGAGCCGTTCTTCCTCAAGTCCCAGGAGCAGCGGACGTTCGTGCCGTTCGTGCTCTCGGTGAGCGGCGCGCCCGCGGCCGACGCGGCGATGTACGTACGCGTGGTGGATCCCAAGGCCTGGGAAGCGGCGAAGGACAAGAAGAAGTTCGAGTATCCGTGGGACGACATTCACTTCGTGCCGTCCGCGCAGCTGTCCAGCGGCAACGCGCGCCTGAACCGCGTGTTCATGGCCCCTCCGGGCACGTATGACGTCTACGTCGCGCTCAAGCAGCGGCTGCCCGAGAAGGGGCCCAAGACCGAGGCGGCGAAGGTCGGCATCTTGAAGACGCAGATCGAAGTGCCGAACTTCTCCAACGGCGAGCTGGCGACCAGCAGCGTGCTCGTCACCGACAAGGTGAACCAGTTGTCCGCGCCGCTCAGCCCCGACGAGCAGCGCGAGCGTCCGTTCGTGTTCGGCCCGCAGGAGCTGGTGCCCGCGGTCGACATGGAATTCAAGAAGAACGAAGAGCTGTCGATCTTCTATCAGGTGTACAACCCCGGTCTTGGCACCGATGGCAAGCCGAACCTGATAATGGAGTACAACTTCCACAAGAAAGAAGGCGGCGAGGAGAAGTTCTTCAACAAGACCAATCCGACCAATATCAACGCCTCGAACCTGCCGCCGACGTTCGATCCGGCGAAATTCCCGGTCCCGGGCGGCATCACCGTGCCGCTCACCAGCTTTGGCGAAGGGGAATATCGGCTGGAAATCAAGATCACGGACAAGGCCTCGGGCAAGACGCTCACGAGAGACGTGAACTTTACGGTCACGGCGTCGTAAACTTGTCGTAAGACACGGCCCGCCTCCTTGCGCCGGGCGGGCCGGGAGATCCATATGGGTAACCCCCGCAACCTGTTCGTCGCGGCGTTGGTCGCGTCCCTCGTACAGGTTGCGCCCGGGCTCGCGGCGGCGCAGGACCGGGCACCGAATCTCGTACTTCCAGTCATCAAGCTTGCTGAGGCGAGCACTGGGTCGATCTCCGGCAAGGTGATCGACGAGGGTGGGGTTCCACTCGACGGTGTCGTGATCTCGGCGCTGGGCGGGGGCACGGCGTTCGCGGTGACCGATCGCGGAGGCGCCTTCACGCTGCGCGAGCTCCAGCCCGGTCCCTACCTGCTTCGCGCGCATCTCGAGGGCTTCTTGCCGGCTCGCCAGATGATGGTGAACGTCCGGCCGTCGGCGCGCACCAACCAATCGTTCACCCTGCGTCGCGAAGGCACCGCGGCCGAGCCGCGGATGGCCACCGCCGGCATGGGCGGATCCGAGATCGGGGCGACGCCGTCCAAGCCACAGGCTCGCGACGAGAGCGAGACGGCCTGGCGCCTGCGGCGCTTGCGTCGCCCGGTGCTGAAGGACGCGACGGAAGCCGCCTACCTCACCGGAGACAACGAGATCGACGCCGAGTCACTGTTCGGCCGCGCGGTGGCGTCGTCGGCGCGCATCGCCTCCGCCCTGTTCACGGATCTGCCATTGCAGGGCCAGGTGAACCTGCTCACGACCGGCGCGTTCGACGATCCGTCCGAGCTGCTTCGGCTCGATCGCACCAGGAGCGTGGCGTTCTTTTCCGTCGGCGCGCCCCTTGGCGAGCACGGCGACTGGCGCGTGCGCGCGGCGCTCAATCAGGGCGACCTTAGCTCGTGGATTCTGTCGGGGAGCTATGTCAGGCGCGCGGCGGCGCGGCATCGCTACACCCTCGGCATGTCGTACGGCTTGCAGCGGTACGAAGGCGGCAACGCCGTCGCGCTCGCCGCGGTGTCGGAGTCGGCGCGCAACGTCGGCTCGATGTCCGCGTACGACGAGTGGACGTTGTCGCGGCACCTGATGGTCAGCTTTGGCGCCGCGTACGCCCACCACGATTACCTCGAAGGGCCGGGCTTGTTCAGCCCGCGCCTGAGCGTCACGGTTACACCGAACCAGGCGACGCGGGTCCGGACCCTCGTCACGCGGCAACAAGTGGCGCCCGGCGGCGAAGAGTTCCTGCCGCCGTCACGCGCGGAGTTCGTTCCGCCGCAGCGGACGTTCTCGCCGTTGTCCGGCGAAGGGTTCAGCACCGAGAGCACTGAGCACTACGAAGTGGCCGTCGAGCGGGATGTGCGCGGGGGCGTGACCCTGGGTGTGCGCGCGTTTCACCAGCGCGTCGAGAATCAGCTCGTCACCATCTTCGGTCTGCGCACGCCCGAGAGCCCGGCGGCCGATCTGGGCCACTATTTCGTGGGATCCGCCGGCGACGTCGCCGTCGCCGGGTGGGGCGTCAGCTTCACGCACGTCGTCTCCGAACACCTGCGCGGGTCGGTCGACTACTCGCAGGCGGTCGCGGACTGGCAGCGCCCCGCGCCGATGCGCGATCGGCTCGTCTTGACCGAGTGGGTGCCGGCCGCGGTCCGGCCGAGCTCCGAGCGCGTGCACGATCTCACGACGTCGCTCGAGGGCGATGTGCCGCAGACCGCGACGCGCGTGATCGTGCTCTACAAGTGGAGCAACGCGTTCATCGCCACAGAGGACCGTCCGGCGTTCGATGCCCGCTTCGACGTCCAAATCAGCCAGAGCCTGCCGTTCTTGAATTTCCTGCGAGCCGAATGGGAGGCGCTCATCGCCGTCCGAAACGTGCTGCGCGAGAACCTGACCGAGGCCTCCGTCTACGACGACCTGCTGGTCGCCCGTCCGCCCAAGCGGATCGTCGGCGGGCTGACGGTGCGGTTCTAATCGACTGGCGATCGCCGTCCTGGGACCTGGGTCCCACGTCTCGAAGACCCACGCCTGCCTGCTACGTTGCTGGCTCGACTATTCCAGAATTTGGATCGACTGGGCCGCGCCGTTGGATCGCGAGGGCTTCCGGCCTCCCTCTCGACCGTGAAGTCTAAGTACATCATGGACTTAGCGAGGAACGAGCCTGGCCGCTCGTGGTATACCGTTTGCTGACTCAAGCAACTCCACCTTCGACAATGCTGGAAGACACCGTACTTCCCGTCTCCGCAGTCGACGCGCCCGTCAGTTGGCGCGATCGTGTGCGCACGGTCGTGCCCGTAACGGTGGCGCTGGTCCTGTTGGCGCTCGGCATTGGCAACGTCGTGCTCCGGAGCACCACCGACGAGGTCGAGGACGGCGTGCTGTGGGTGGAGCGGACCGCCGGTGTCATCGCCGCCGAGGTCGCGGCAGGGTCGGCGGCGGAGCGGGCCGGCCTGCGCCCTGGGGACGTGCTCCTGGCCGTTGACGGCTTGCCGGTCGAAGGACGAGACGAGGTCCTCCAGGTACAGCAGCGCGCCACAGCTGGTGAGCGCCACACCTACACCCTGCTCCGCCTGGACTCCCGCGAGCTCGTCGAAGTCACCTTGGCGCCGATCCCGAGCGGAGCGGGCGCGCTCTACTACGCCTTTGCCGCCGTCGGCATCTTCACTCTGCTGGTTGGCACCGCCGTCCGCGTCCGCCGCCCGCTCGATCAAGCGACGCTGCACTTCTTCTGGTTGTCGGTCGCGTTCTTCGGCGCGTTCACGTTCTCGTTCAGCGGCCGCTTCGATCGTGTCGACTGGTTCTTCTACTGGGCGGATGAGATTGGCGTGCTGTTGTTGCCGCCGCTCTTCCTGCATTTCGCGCTGGTGTTTCCGGAGCGGCCGCACGCGGCCGGGTACACGGCACTGGTTGCGCGCTGGCTGCCGGTCATCTATCTGCCGGCCGCCGTGCTGGCGTCCACGCGCATCCTCGCGTTGATGCGCGCGAGCGTGGACCCTGGGTACTTCGTTCGACTGATTGGCCTGCTGGACAACCTCGAGTACGCGCACCTGGCGCTGTTTCTCACCGGTGGATTGGCGGTGCTGGTCCGAGCGCTCGGCCGCGTGCGATCGGTCACCGCCAAACGGCAGCTCCGCTGGATCGTGTGGGGCACGGCCCTGGGCGCGGTGCCGTTCGCGCTCGGCTACGTGATTCCGTTCGCGTTCGGCGCGGATCCGTCGTGGCGTGTCGGCGTCTCGGCCGTGGCGTTCGGTCTCGTCCCGCTGGCGTTTGCGTCCGCCATCGTCCGCTACCGCCTGATGGACGTCGAGGTCATCCTCAAGCGCCTTCTCGTTTATACCGCCGCGGTGGCGGCCATCGCGGCGTTCTACGCCCTCACGCTGCGCGCATCGGGCGGCTACTTCGTGCAAGGCGAGGACGAGCATCGCTGGATGATCGCGTTCCTGACCACCGTCATCGTCGTGCTGCTGGCGCGACCGGTGAAGGATGCGGTGCAGGCGACGATCGACCGCGCGTTCTATCGCGATCGGTACGACTATCGTCGCGCGCTGATCGCCTTCGCGCGCGATCTGAACGGTGACTTGGATCTCTCTCGCCTCGCGGACCGCCTCGTGTCGCGCGTGCAGGAAACGCTCGTCGTCGATCGCCTCGCGCTGATGGTCACCAACCGCTCCGGCGAGCTCGAAGCAATGCGCGCGCTGGGCTTCGATCCGGCGCCGCCGCACCTGCGCCCGGACTCCGGCATCGGCGGCCGCCTGGCCGGTGGACATCCCGTGCGGCTCGACGATCCGTTGGCGATGGGCCGCTTCACGGCAGAAGAAGTAGAGTTCTGGCGCGACGCCGGCATCTACTACTTCGTGCCGTGCGTGTCGAACGAAGGCATGATCGCGGTCCTCGCGCTGGGCCGCCGCGAGAGTGGTGAGCCGCTCAACAGCGAAGATCTGGCGCTGCTGGCCGCCGTCGCCGGCCAGGCCGCAACCGCCATCGAGAACGGCCGTCTCTATCGTCAGCTGCAGTTCAAGGCCGCGGAATTGAACGCGCTCAGCGCGTTCAACGAGAACATCCTCGAGTCGCTCGACGATGGGCTGGTCGTGCTCGGATTGGACGAGCGAGTGGTACGCTGGAACCAGGCGTTGGCCCGGTTGCAGGGCACGCCCAGCGAAGTGGCCATGGGTCGGCCCCTGGCTGAGCTGTTCGAGCCCCGCTTTGTCGAGGCGCTGCGGGCGGCGAGTCGCGAGCGGCCGCAGGGCGCGGCGTTGTTCCGCATGCCAGTCGTCGGGCGCGGCGAGCGCGACGGCGTGCACATGCTGGTCAATGTGACGATGGTGCCGTTGCAAGCGCCGGGGAGCGCGCCGGGGGTCTCGTCTGGTACGATCGTGATCATCGAAGACATCACCGAACGGACGCAGTTGGAGGAGCAGCTTCGCATCTCGGAGAAGATGGCGTCGCTGGGCCTGCTCGCGGCCGGTGTGGCGCACGAGGTGAACACGCCGCTGACGGGCATCTCGAGCTACACGCAGATGCTGCTCGAGGGCGCGGATCCGGAGAATCCGCAGACGCAGCTGCTCGAGAAGATCGAGAAACAGACGTTCCGGGCCGCGCGCATCGTCAACGGACTGCTGAACCTGTCGCGCCCGGCGACCGCGGACGCGGCCGAGCGTCAGCCCGTGGACCTCAACGTCGTCGTCGGCGACGTGCTGTCCCTCCTCGAGCATCAGTTCGAGAAGAGCAGCATCAAGGTGCGGCGGGAGCTGTCGGCGACACCGGTGATGGTCACCGGCTTCGAGTTCAAGTTGCAGCAGGTGTTCTTGAACCTCTTCCTCAACGCGCGGGACGCGATGCCGAGCGGTGGGTGGTTGACGATCGCCACGCGGCGCGAGGGGAATGAGGTGGTCGCGGACGTCTCCGATACGGGCACAGGGATTGCCCCTGAGCTGCTGGCGCGGATCTACGATCCGTTTTTTACGACCAAGGCGATCGGGCAAGGCACCGGTCTGGGGTTGTCGATCACCTACGGCATCGTGCGCGAGCACGATGCGACGATTCATTGCGAGAGCGCCGCCGGCACCGGCACGCGCTTCACGCTACGGTTTCCCCCGGCTTCGAGTGACGCGGCGATGCCCGCGCCTCGGCAGCAGGGCGCAGGGATGTAGGGGATGGCGACCAAGCTGTCCGACGAAGGTGGTTCTATGCGGCGTAATGCCTCGGTCCTCGTCATCGACGACGAGGAGATCATGCGTGAAATCCTCGAGACGCTGCTCGCCCGTGAGGGCTACACCGTCCGCACGGCTTCAGGCGGCGCCGAGGGCCTGGAACTGATCAAATCCGTTCCCTTCGATGCCATCATCGTCGACGTCATGATGCCCGGCATGGACGGGCTCCAGGTGCTCGACGAGCTGCGTACGATCGACGAGGACCTGCCCGCGATCGTGATCACCGCGTACGCCTCGATGGAGAACGCCATCACCGCGATGAAGAAGGGCGCGTTCGACTACATCACCAAGCCCTTCAAGAACGATCTCGTGCTCGGCGTGCTGCGGAACGCCGTGGAACGGCGGCGGCTCGTCGCCGAGAACGTGGCGCTCCGCCAGAACCTCCAGTCGCGCTACAACAAGTTCTCCGGGATCATCGGCCGGAGCTCGCGGATGAAGCAGGTGTTCGACCTGATCATCCAGGCGGCGCCGAGTCGCTCCACGATTCTCATCACCGGCGAGAGCGGCACCGGCAAGGAGCTGGTGGCACGAGCGATTCACACCAACTCCCAGCGCAACGACAAGTCCTTCGTCACGGTCAATTCCGGCAATCTGCCGCCGGATCTTCTGGAGTCCACGCTCTTCGGGCACGTGAAGGGCGCGTTCACGGGCGCGGTCTACCCGAAGAAGGGGCTGTTCGATCTCGCCGACAAGGGCAGCATCTTCTTCGACGAGATCGGGAACATCCCGATCGAGACCCAGGCCAAGCTGCTGCGCGTCATGCAGGAGCGGGAATTCATGCGGCTCGGCGGCATGGAGACCATCAAGGTCGACGTGCGCATCATCGCCGCCACCAACGTCGACTTGAAGCGCGAGATGGAGGATGGACGGTTCCGCGAGGATCTGTTCTACCGCCTGCACGTGATCAGCATCGAGCTGCCGTCGCTGCGCGAGCGTAAGGACGACATCCCGCTGCTCGTCCAGCACTTCCTCGAGAAGTACGGCGAGGAGAACGCGCGCGCCAACCTGGAGCTCGCGGCCGAGGCGCTCGACCTGCTGATGAACTACGACTGGCCCGGCAACGTGCGCGAGCTGGAGAACGTCATCGAGCGGGCGGTCGTGCTCAGCCCGAACTCGCGGATCGGTCCCGATCTCATTCCCGATCACGTCCGCCGCGCCCCCAGCTTCCACCTCCCGCACGTCGTCATGCCCTCCGAGGGTGTGTCGCTGAAGGAAGTCACGGCGGCGTACGAGCGCCAGTGGATCGAGTCGGCGCTGGAAGCGGCGGGTGGCATCCAGAAGCGCGCCGCGGAGCTGCTCCGGATCAAGCCGACGACGCTCAACGAGATGATCAAGCGCTACGACATCCGGCCGCGACGGAAGAAGGCCGGATCCACGAGTACGCCCGACCACTCCACGCCGGTCGAGAATCAAGAGGAGCTCGAGCCGGTGGGCAGCGACGTCGAGTAGGGGCGCCTCGCGAGGCGCTCCTGCACCCGCCGGCAGCGATATCGAATAGATTTTCGTTTCTCATTTTCCACGGCGGAGCCGCAGAGGTAACATGCACCCGCGGTTCTAGGAGTGGATGATGCGATATCGCCTTCTCGTTCGACTCGTGCCGGCCCTGCTGGTCCTCACACTGGCTGGTTCGGCCCCACTGACCCAAACCACGTCGGCGCAGGGTCAGCTGGTGGCTCCCGAAAAATTCTTCGGCTTCCAGATGGGCGCCGATCGCAAGCTCGCCAACTGGGACAAGTTGCACGAGTACTACCAGTTGCTCGCGAAGAGCTCCAACAAGGTCAAGCTGGTCGAACTGGGCAAGAGCAGCGAGGGGCGTCCCTACATTGCGCTGTTCATCTCGTCGCCGGCCAATCTGGCCAAGCTCGACCAGTACCGCGAGATGAACGCCAAGCTCGCCAATCCACGAGGCGTGCCCGAGGCGGAGATCAAGAAGATCGTCGCGGAGGGCAAGGCCGTCACGATTCAGTCGTTCGCGCTGCACTCCACCGAAGTGGCCGCGGCGCAGACGGCCGCCGAGTACGTCTACGACTCGCTGTCCAGGACCGATGAGGAAGCGACGCGGATGCTGGACAACGTCATCAGCATCGTCCTGCCGTCGATCAATCCGGACGGCACGCAGATGGTGGGCGATTGGTACATGAAGTACGTCGGCACCGAGTACGAGGGTGGCGCGCCGCCCTGGCTGTATCAGAAGTATTCGGGGCACGACAACAACCGCGACGGCTTCGCGCTGAACCTGCCCGAGTCGAAGTTGATCGGCAAGCTGATGTACCGCGACTGGCTGCCGCAGGCATATGTCGATCACCACCAGATGGGCGGCGGCAACGCCCGTCTCTACATTCCGCCGTACGCGGAGCCGATCCGTCCCGATGGCGATCCGTTGGTGTGGCGCGAGATGGCGTGGTGGGGCGGGCACATGGGGAACAAGCTCGAGGCCGCCGACAAGAAGGGCGTGATTGGCGGCGCCATCTACTCGGGGTGGGGCCACATGGGCTTCCACTGGATCACACCATTCCACAACATCGCCGGGATGTTGACGGAATCGGCGAGCGCCCGGCTGGCCACCCCGCTGTTCCTCCATCCAGATCAACTGCGCGGCGGCCCTCGCAATCTACCGGAATACGCGTCGCAGGTGAACATGCCCAGCGTCTGGCCCGGTGGCTGGTGGCGCGTGCGCGACATCGTCGAGCAGCAGAAGATCGCGGCGTGGTCCGTGGTGGATCTCGCCGCGCGCAACCGCGAGACGGTGCTGTGGAACATGTACTTGAAGGCGTCACGGCAAACCAAGCGCGGCGCCGAAGGCGAGGTCAAGGCCTACGTGCTCCCGGCGGCGCAGCACGATCCGCTGACCGCGAAGAAGCTGGTGAACATGTTGCTCGACTCCGGCGTCGAGGTGCAGCAGGCGAAGGCGCAGTTCACCAACGAGGGCAAGACCTACGGCCCGGGATCGTTCGTCATCCCGATGGCGCAGCCCAAGTGGGGGCTCGCGCGGTGGATCCTGGGACGTACGTTCTACCCCGACAACAGCTATACGCGCGATCGCGAGGGCAGTCCGATTCGTCCGTATGACATGGCGACGGACACGATCGGGGAGTTCATGGGCGTGCGCACCGATCCGATCGGCGAGAAGATCACCGCGGACCTCGTCACGCTCACGGCACGCGTGCCGCTCAAGGGCACGGTCGCGTCAGGCGCATCGAACGGTTTCGTCCTGGACGGTCGGCTCAACGACAGCTTCCGAGCGGTGAACCTCTTGCTCGACAAGGGCGTGGCCGTGCGCCGCGCCAGTCAGGCGTCTGCCGATGGGAGCGTGAAGCCGGGCGACTTTCTCGTGGCGTCCGCCGACGCCGCGATCGCGGGCGAGACCGGCGTGGACTTCGTCGCCGCCAAGGCGGCGATCGCGACCGGAGTCTATGACATCCGCAAGCCGCGCATCGGCATGTACCAGCGCTACAACGGCGGCAACATGGACGAAGGTTGGACGCGCCTGATGTTCGAGCAGTTCAACGTCCCGCACAAGTCGATCATGGACGCGGAGATCAAGAAGGGCGGTCTCGAGGCCAGCTACGACGTCATCGTGCTGCCAGCGGACTCCGTGGCCGCGATGACCGGCGAACGTCCTCCCGCCGGTCCTGGCGGCGGACGCGGAGAAGGCGGTGGCGGTGGGGGTGGTGGCAACCAGCAGCAACAGCGCACGCCGCCGGAGTTCAGAAGCGGCTTCGGCGCGGACGGCGTCAAGGCGCTGCAGGCGTTCGTCGAGAAGGGCGGTACGCTCGTGACGTTCGCCCAGGCCGGCGACCTGCCGATTCAGCGGTTCGGCCTGCCGCTGCGGAACATCGTCGCCGGTCTGCCAGGCAAGGAGTTCTGGTCACCGGGCTCGACGCTGCGCGTCCGCTTCGACCACACCAACCCCCTTGTCTACGGGATGCCATCCGAGGGACTGGCGCTGTTTCTCGCCGGCAGTCAGGTCTACGAGATCACCAACACCGAGCAGGCCGAGGACATCGAGATCCTGTCCACCTACGTCGAACGCGACATCCTGCAGAGCGGCTGGCTGCTGGGTGAACAGCTGATTGCCAAGAAGGCAGCGGCCGTTTCAGTGAAGCTCGGACAGGGCAAGGTAGTGCTGCTCGGCTTCCGCGCGCAGAATCGCGATCAGACGCACGGCACGTTCAAGCTGGTGTTCAACGCGCTGCTGAACGGCCCGACGGGCGCCAAGCCCACGACGACGACCAGCGCGGGCCAGAGATAGTCCAGGTCCGCCTAAAGGCGGACCCCACGTGACGCTGCGAGCACGGACGACGAATCCGATCGGGCGTGGGGTCCGCCTTT
>DAINCF010000060.1:0-20010 GCA_036732565.1 Vicinamibacterales bacterium | reverse complement strand
CGCTTCATCGTCGACCCCGCCCGCCGGCGCGGGGCTCGGTGGGCGCGCGTCGATGCGAAGCGCAGGCCAAGCCGACCACGCGGCTGCAGTCCCAATCCACTGCCGGCGTGTGAGCATGAGCTTTCCCTCCTGTGTTGCCCGATGGTAGGCCCGGCAAATCGGACGCGCCATCGCCCACCAACGAACGGCTGATCATCGCCGTCCATCGGCTCGCATCGCCCGTTCATCTACTTCCACGGTTGTCGCAGAATGCGGCGGACGTGGTCCATTGAAGTGGCGGCCACCCACCGGCCATTCGGGGATACTTGCGGCATGAAGAGGTTCGTCGTGGCACGAGTCAGCACGCGCGTACGTCCGGTCTCCACCTCGACGGCATGGAGTTGCATGCGTTCCCCTTCCAGCGCGCCGTAAACGAGGGACCGACCGTCCGGCGTCCAATCCACGCCGCCGAAGGTCGTCGTCGGATACTCGATGAGGAACCGCCCATCCTGGTCACGCACCGACACGAGCCACAACGCATGCGTTCCTGGACCGGCCTTCGACTCGATCGCAATCCACCGGCCGTCCGGCGCCCACGCAAGCGTCTCGGCGGTCGTGGCTCCAGGCGGAAGCCTCAACTTGCGGCGGCCAGTGGCGATACCGCGCACCGGATCAATCGTCACGACCCACGCCTGCAAGGCCGACGGCGACTCGGCATCGTAAGTCACGAACGCATACTGCCGCCCGTCAGGTGACCAATCGCCGGTGCCGGCCTCCCGACCGAAATCCGTGAGACGGCGCTCGTCTCCCGCGGAGCCATCCACCGGGCGAATCCAGATGTCGTCTGTGCTCCCGGACCCGAAATACGACGTGACCGGAGTGGGCGAGCGATGCGAGTGATACGCGATCCACCGGCCAATGGGCGACCACGTCGGCGAAAAGTCTTCGTGATAGCCGGCGATGAACGACCGCGGGGCGCCGGTCGCTCGGGCCGATGCGTCCACATCCACGACGTGCGCGTCGAGCGGCAGCGCCACGTCACGCAGGCGCCACCCACCGACGGTGAAGCCGATCTGCCCGCCGTCTGGACGCCAGTACGGCAACTCTCCAGGCGACACGATGACGCGCGGCTCGCCACCGGCGATCGGCACAACGACGACCTCCGGTCGCACGACGGCGTGAGTCCAGAACAGATGACCGCTGACGATACTGGGAGCAACGTCGTCGCCTGGCTGCTCGATAATCAGCGTCTTCTCACCTGTCTCCAGATCGAGGCGCCATAGATCGAGGTCGCGATCCGCAAGCGGGTCGTGGCGCACGGCCGGACTGGCCGGCACGCCGGATACGAGGGACAGGACGACGGCACGGCCGTCAGGGGTGACCGCCAGCTGCGCTGGGAAGACGTCGGCGTCGAGGTCAGCGGCCACCACATGGAACGCTCGGGTCCCGAGATCCACGAGGCCGAGGGTCACACTGTCATCCAAACCGCGTGTGGTCGTCACTAGACGGCGCCCGTCGGGCGTCCACTCCACGCTCAAGAGGTGACCCGGCACCGAGTACGGCTCACCATCGACCTCGACGCCTGCAGTGCGATTGCGGGCGTCGATAGTCACCACCCGGGTGCCGTCGGGCGACCACTTGGGCCAGGCATCGGGGGACAACGGCAGCGGCGACTCGTCACCCTCGACATACCAGCCGCGCACGCCGGAAGCCGTCATCAAGCGCGCGAGCCGACCACGAGGGCCAAACACAGCGCGCTCCACCGCACCGAGCTCGACCGTCCTCCCTGACGAGGGGAGCGAGAGATCAATCCCGATCACACGCCCGCCAGTGCCATAGATGGCGGTGCGGCCGTCGACAGACACGCGGGCGGTATCGGTGAGGTGCTCGAACCACGACGGCGGACGCTCTTCATAGAGCGCCTGCGGCGTGTCGTCATTGATGGCCGGCACCACGCCAGGTGACGCGGCACATGCGGGCAGTAGCAGCGCGCAGACCGCGCTGACCGCCCGCGGCATCACGGCGCGACCTGCAAGGAAGGTGGCCATCGTCACGACGTTTCTCGCGGCTAGCTGCACTGCAGTGTCCGACGGCCTTGGGCTAGATGTCTCTCCCGGACCAATGACCAGTCCATGCGGACCGATGGCCAGATTGTGCGGCCTCCTTTGCTGGCGCTGAATAGCAACGAGGCAGCCGCCAACTCGCTCATCGCTCATCAGCAACCATTCATTGCAGCATTGGAGGGCGACGCTGCGTTGTCTGCTAGCGTGCAGGCATGATCGCCATCGATCGCAGGACATTGTTGAAGGCAGCGGCCGTCGGCGCGGCTGCCGTGGGCGGACCGCGTTTTCAGAGGTAGCACACCGCCAGCCTGGAGCCTCAGCCACGCCGCGTGGATTGCCTGACGTGGCCGTCGGCGGCGCGATACCGACATCATTTGGCCGTCTGTGTCGCTACGGAATGGCTTTCGACAGTGAGGTATGTTCGAGTCATGGTGTATGACGTCGTCATCGTCGGAGGTGGCCCGGCTGGGCTCGCCGCGGCTCTCACTTTGGGGCGAGCGCGCAAGCGTGTTCTAGTCTGCGATGCAGGGCCGCCACGTAATGCAACCGCCATTCACGTACAAAACTTCGTCACGAGAGACGGTATTCCGCCGGCCGAGTTTCGACGGATCGGTCAACAGCAACTGGAACTCTACGGAAGCGCCGAGGTGCGTGACGTGCGAGTTGAGGACATCAACGGCACGCGCGGGGCGTTCCAGGTTCGACTGACGACGGGGAGTGTGGAGACGCGCCGGGTATTGCTCTGCACGGGCATGGTCGACGAGCTCCCTGACATCGACGGGTTCCGCGCGCTGTGGGGCACGGCGGTCCTGATTTGCCCCTACTGCCATGGGTGGGAGGTTCAAGACCAGCGATTCGGCTATCTGGCGGCAAGCGTGGAGATGCTCGATTTCCCACTGCTGCTTCGCGGCTGGACGAGCGAAGTCGTGGTCCTCACGCACAGCAACTTCACGGTTCCGCCGGAGATCCGCGCACGTCTCGCCGGTGTAGGCATTTCGCTGGAGGAGCGTCGCATCGTCCGCCTTGTGTCGAGCGGCAGTCGACTCGAGCGCATCGAGTTCAGTGACGGCGCTCCCCTTCAGTGCGACGTCCTGTTCGTTCACCCTCGGCAGCGTCAGGTCGACCTGGTCCGCTCGCTCGAACTGTCGCTCGACGCTAAGGGCTACGTCAAGGTCGAGGAAGGACAACGTGAGACGTCGATCCCGGGGATCTACGCAGCAGGGGATCTCGTGACGCCCGCGCAAGGCGCCCTCCTCGCCGCAGCTTCAGGAACATTCGCAGCGGGGATGCTGAACTTTGCCCTCACGGTAGAGCTAGTGACGGACGGCACACTCGCGAGCCATCCAGGAGCCCGTCGATCTTCGGTGTGACGCGTGCATCATCCTGCCGCGGGGCGGGGCCCTCCCGGAATCTGCCAACGACCTGCTGGTGCAGAAGAAAGTCTTTGCAGTCGCATCACCTATCTCAGCGATGGACTGAAGGTGACGGGCTTCGGTGATCGGCGCGCCGACCTCGAGGCCGGTCTGAAGCGGCGACCGGAGATGGACGGCGATCCGCGGCGACCGTACCGGACTACGCGACGAGGCGCACGGAACGACTGCGGGAACGCTCGGCGCTCCACAGGCCGGAGGCCCTCTCGGCGCCGCTGCTGATCCTGCACGGCGGCGCAGACTGGCGCGTGTCCCCGACAGACAGCCTCGAGTCGCCTCCAACCTGCAGTGGCTCGGCAAGCCGTTCGAGCTCGTGATCTACGAAGGCGACGATCATCCGCATGCTCGCTTGGTTCGACCGATTCCGACGCTGACCTCCTCACCGTTCCTCTAAGGACACGCCGACGGACGCGACCAGCTGTCCGTGGACTCCGCCCACGTATGGCTCGGAATCAACCGTTCATAGGCTCTGGCGTGTGATGCCGGTCGCTACTCCGCCACACTCGTCCGGTGAGCGATCTGCGCGCGGCGCTTCGGTTGTTCTCCTCACGGCCCGGATTCTGCGCCGCCGTCATCTTGACGCTCGGCATCGGCCTTGGATCCGCAACCGCGATTGTTAGCATTGCGTACGCGCTCTTGATCCGTCCGCTTCCGTTTCCCAACGCGGACCGCATCGTCGCAATCCACGCCGACGTTGCCGGCGAGCGCGGGCGGCTCGCGCTTCAGGAGTACCGCGAACTCGAGCGATCAGCGCCGACGTTGTCGAAGGTAGGTGCGTACTATCGCACGCAGTACAACATCACGGGAGGCGGACCGCCTCAGGCCCTCACCTGCACGATGCCCTCGTCGACCATGTTCGACGTGTTGGGTGTCGGGGCGCTGGTCGGTGAGATCTGGCCGGCGTCGTTCGACTTCACGCGGCAATACACGGTCGTGCTCAGTCACCACCTCTGGCAGCAGCGGTTCGGTGGGCGACGGGATGTCATCGGGCAGTCCATCGTCATGGACGGCGCGACCTATCGCGTCTCGGGCGTCCTGCCCGAGGGTCTGGACTTCCCTTTGCAGACGGACGTATTCCGCGCGGTCACCGACTACAACGCGCCCCACGTGCGCCGCTATTCGGTCATTGCGCGAATCGCGGACGGACGAACCTTCGGCGACGTACAGGCCGAGCTCGACGCGCTCTCCCAGGGATTCGCGGCCGCTTGGCCTGAAACCAATCGCGGCGTGCGCCTCCGCGCCATCCCGCTGCGCGACGCCTACGTCGGCGCGGCGCGTCCGTTCGTGCTGCTCATGGTCGGGGCCGTGGTACTGCTGCTGGTCATCGCGTGCATCAACGTTACGAACCTGTTGCTCTCGCGCGCGCTCGCACAGCAGGGCGACTTCGCCGTGCGGCTCGCGCTCGGCGCCTCGCGACGGCACCTCGTCCGCCAGTCGATCGTCGAGGCCCTGCTGCTGGCGGGCGCCGGGGTCGCGCTGGGTGCGCTGGGCGCGCGCTTCGCGCTCGGTGCGCTCACGCAACTCGTCGGAGCGGACCTGCCGCCGTGGCTCGGTGTCGAGATCGACTCGACCGTGCTCACCGTCAGCGGCCTGATCGCCGTCGTCGTGGCCGGCGTCGTCGGACTGTTGCCGGCGCTAAACGCGTCCCGTACCGATGTCGAGCGCGTGCTGCGGCAGGAGTCGGGGCGATCGGCAGGCGGCCGCCAACGCCACGCCCGCCGCTGGTTGGTCGGGATTCAGGCGGCGACCGCATCCCTCCTACTCGTGGCCGCGGGCATCTTCGGTCTCGGATTGTCGAACCTACTGCGTATGCCGACGGGCTTCGACGCGAGCGGCGTGCTCACGTTTCGCGTCGATCCCCCGTTCTCGCGGTACGGAGACATCGCGACGACATCGGAGTTCTATCGCCGCCTCGGCGAAGAGCTTCGCGTCATTCCCGGCGTCACCGCCGCGGGATCGAACACCAACCTGCCGTTCTCACGACTCGATGTGTCGTCGCCGCGTGTGGTTGTCGAAGGTCGCGAATCGGGCCGGGCGGACGAAGAGCCGTTCGTCAACTTTCAGATCGTTGACGCCGGCTACTTTCCTGCGATGCGCATTCCCCTGGTTGGAGGGCGTCTGTTCGAGCGCACCGACGCCGAGGGCGCCCCGCCCGTCGCGGTCGTCAGCGAGCGCGTGGCGCGACGCTTCTGGGCCGGCGACGCCATCGGGCGGCGGCTGCGCGTGACCTGGAACCAGAGTGGCACGGGCGGCGGCGGCGGATCGGATTTGTGGCTCACGGTGATCGGTATCGTGGCACCGGTGCGGTTCGCCGGCATCGACGACGAACGGGGACTCGACGTCTATGCGGCCAACACGCAGATGTTCGCGGGCGATGCATTCTTCGCGGTGCGGACGGCAACCGATCCCGCGACGCTCACCTCGCAGGTGCGCGCCGCCATCGACCGCATCGATCCCGAGCAGTCGTTCTTCGACGCGATCGCGATGCAGGGACGCGTGGCGAAGACGCTGTGGCAGCATCGCGTGTCGACCGCGGTGCTGATGATGTTTGCCGGCATCGCCCTCGTCCTCGCCGTGATCGGAACGTACGCCGTGACCGCGCACGCGGTCACCGGGCAGCGGCGGGAAATCGGCATCCGGCTCGCGCTCGGCTCGTCGGCGCCGACCATCGCGTGGGTCGTCGCGCGGACCTGGATCGCACCGGTCGCGATCGGTGTCTGCCTCGGGCTGCTCTCAGGATCGTTTGTCGCACGCCAGCTGGCGGTCGTCCTCGGTGTATCCGTGCCGGTGATCGCGTGGCCGATGGCCTTGCCGGCCGTCCTGGCCCTTGCGGCCGCGGGTGCCTGTGCTCTGCCGGTGGTGAGGCTCCTTCGACGGCTGACGCTCACGGAGATCCTTCGGGCCGAGTGATACGGACCGGTCAGCCGCGGACAGGACGAAGCATCCGAGGCAGGTGAAAGACCGGTGAGTTGTCGACGAAGCGATCGACGAGGGGCTCGGCAGCAGCTAGCGTCCTGAACGTCGTGCCGGGTGTAGTTTCCGAATTGACCGACGATTTCGAGGATGGGTGCAACCCGACGTGCGGCTGCATTCGCTGGCAGAATCCCGTCGCGTAATCGCAGGCTGCTCCGTTCACCTTAGGCAACGCCCTACGCGCTGACGGCGCGTGCGGACACAGATGCGGCAATCGTGGGACGTGGTGCTCCAGAGGAACCCACCTCTTGGCTGAGAGACGCTTTCACACTCGAGGTGATCAACCTGTTCAATCGTGCCGATCTGCGCGAGCCGAGTATGTTGTTCGACCATGCGAGCTTCGGCCAGACTTCGCGATCAGGTTGGGTTTGGGCGCACGCTGCCGTTTCGGGGGACGGTGGAAGAAGGTCGCAGCCGGCGCGAGACAGCCCGAAACGGCACGAGGCAACTCAGGGCAACCGGCACAGAGCGACCAGCGCTGACCAGCGCGGTGAGACTTCAGAGTCTGCCGCACCGGAGCGCACCACCGATGGGCCGGTGACGCCAAAGCAGTGCGGGTGACTGCGAGCGATTTCTCGTCATACGAGACTTTCGCTGCAGCGCCTCCGGACATCGCACGGGCGATCGTAGATCCCCTTGCGCTCCGGACTTCCGAGCCGGCCGCCGGATCGGTGATCGACCTCAGGTCCTTCACTTCCGAGCGGGGCCTCCCGGCTCGTTTCCCAAACAACATCGGCGTCGGCGCATCCGTGGCGCGGCGCCACAACGCAGATGCGTTGTCCGTCTGGCTCTTGCTGGGCGGACGCCGCATCCGCACCATCCAATTGATGCTCGGCCACGCCGACATCAAGCAGACGCAGCGATACCTGAACATCACCGACGAGGAGCTGCGAAAGGCCATGACCGGTGTCTGGGAGCGGCGCCGCCAGCTCAGAGCGGTGAGCCAGTAGCCTGGCCGCAGAGGTGTTAGGAAAATAGCAGGGAGTGCCCGTAAGTGAACTTGAGGCTCCACCGATTGTCAGTCATTTGTCAGTCGCCACTCGTGTGCTTCCCGAGACACGGGTAACACTTTATTCCGGAGACATGGGTGACACTTTGCCCCTTCAGAGGAGGGGGCATGCCGTGGAAGGAGTGTCACGTGGTAGACGAGCGTCTCCGGTTCATGGCCCGGTTGCTCGACGGCGAGAAAATGGCGCGCCTCTGCGCGGAATTCGGCATCTCCCGGAAGACCGGGTACAAGATTGTCGATCGCTACCGGCACACGGGCGTTCGAGGGCTGACGGATCGCAGCCGCCGACCGTATCGGCACGCGAATCAGCTGCCACTGCCGGTCGAGCAGTCCATCGTGCGATTGAAGCGGGAGTATCCCAGCTGGGGTGCGCCGAAGCTGCGGGAGCGGCTGAAGCAGCAGTGGCCGGAGGTGCCGTGTCCAGCCATCAGTACGGTGCATGCCGTGCTGGATCGGCATGGGCTGGTCCGTCGGCGCCGGCGGCGGCGCCGGGAGCGGCTCACGGGCACCCCGCTCTCCCGGCCGCACGGGCCCAACGCGCTCTGGTGCGCTGATTACAAAGGCGAGTTCCTGCTCGGCAATCGCCGCTATTGCTATCCGCTGACGATCACCGACTTTGCCAGTCGCTTCCTGATCGCTTGTGAGGCGCTGTCGACCACCCGCGAGCGCTATGCCTTTACCGTCTTCGAGCGCGCCTTTCAGGAATTCGGGTTGCCCGACGCGATGCGGACCGACAACGGGGTGCCGTTTGCCTCGGCCCATGCGCTCTATGGGCTGAGCAAGCTCGCCGTGTGGTGGTTGCGCCTCGGCATTCGGCTCGAGCGCATTGCGCCGGGCCATCCCGAGCAGAACGGCCGCCACGAGCGGTTGCATCTGACCCTCAAGACGGAGGCGACGCGCCCGGCAGCCGCGAACGTGCTGCAGCAGCAGGCCCGCTTCGATGCCTTCGTGCAGCAGTTCAACCAGGAGCGCCCGCACCAGGCGCTCGAGATGCAGCCCCCCTCGTCGTTGTATGTGCCGTCGTCGCGTTTGTACCGCGGGCTCGAGGAGCTCGAGTACCCGTTTCATGACTGGACCGCCGTGATCACCACCTGCGGCCGCATCTGCTATCAGCGGCGGAAGATCAACGTCAGCCAGGTGTTTGCAGGGCAGAAGGTAGGTGTCAAGCAGACGGACGACCACATCTGGCTCGTCACGTTCATGCATTACGATTTGGGGTACTTCGACGATGAGACGTGCAGACTCGAGCCGATCGAGAATCCGTTCGGCCCGAAACTGTTACCCATGTCTCCGGAATGAACTGTTACCTATGTCCCCGGAATGGACCAGTGTGGGATGGCGCGCCCGACAGGATTCGAACCTGTGGCCTTCGGCTCCGGAGGCCGACGCTCTATCCAGCTGAGCTACGGGCGCTTGCGAATGCGGTGGTCGGTGACGGCTTCGAGTGCCATTGGCGCCAGTAAGCCGAAGTTCCGAGTGTAGACCAGACTGGACATGCGGGCAACGACTGACGGCGGGCGGCGCTCCTGGCCAACCTTACCTCGGCATGTCCGGGCAGACAGTTGGCACTTGGGCCGCCTGGTACAACTGGCGTTGGACCTCGTCACCGAGACGCAACTCGAGCTCGAGGCGATCGGCGCTCAGGTGTCCGACGCGCGCTTCGATCCGCGCCGTGTCCTCCGTCCACTCGACTCGACGATCGTCGATCCTCCGCCACGCCGCGAGGCGGTAGGTCTCCCAGCACGAATCCATCACGAGGGTGCCATTCGTCAGGAAGATGCGAAACGTGCCCGGCGCCGCCGATGCGTCGGCGGCCACCCAGACCTTGTCGGCCAGCGCCGCCTGGCCCGTCTCGTCCGGGGCCGGCGGGTTGCCCGGCTGGGAGCCCGTGCACGCACACAGCGTCACTGCCACCGAGAGTGTGGCCAAGCGTGTCATCCGACCGATCCTAGTGCGTTCGGGGTCCTGGGGTTCTAGGTTCCGGGTCGTCGCTTCACGTATGGGCGGCGCCGCCGCTGTTGTCGTAGTCTTTCGTACGCTCGCACGGCGTCTTCGGAATCTAAGTAGGCCGTCAATCGACTGATCCCGCCCAGTAGTCGCTGAACCAAGGCGTGGAGTCGATCGCGGTCCTCGTTCGTAGGGGCGGCTCGCGAGCCGCCCCTACCCCCGGGCCGCCCCAACGCTGGGCACTGAGGTAACTGTTCTCGCGAGCGTCCTGGATGTGGGCGCTGGTCTCGTCGATCGACGCCTTCGCATACGACAGAAACTTCGAGAACTCCGACGGATCGAATCTCGAAAACCCTTCCGCGATGTTTCGCGGAGCTCCACGCGCGGCGTCGCGAATCTGCGTCACGAACCTGAAATCACGCGCGACGGTTCCGAGCATGCCCTCTAAATTGCAGCGGCCATCCCAGCGCGTTTCCGGCGCTATTTATGTCGAGCCTGCCACGCATTGCGCGAAATCTGCGACGTGCAGCTGCCTGAACGTCGCAGAAATCAGCACTCCGCCCGAACCCCAGAACCCGATGAACTTAGAACCCCAGAACCTTGAACCCCGAGAACCCCAGAACCCAGAACCCAGACAGACTACGGAAGCGTGACCGACGCGCCGTTAGACGGCCCGCTGGCGCCGCAACTGTTGGTCGCCGAGACACGCACGAAGAACGTGCCTGGCACGGCGCCGACGTCGAGCGACGTGGCGGCGCCGACCGGCACGGTGGCGATCACGCTCGCAAAATTGGGATCGAGGGCACCATGCAAGGTATAGCCCGTCGCCCCACCCGCGGGTGTCCATGACAGTCGAATCGCCAGCCCACCCAGCTTGGTGATCGCAAAGGTCGCCGGCGCGGCAGGCGGCGCACATCCACCGGCGCCGATCTGCTGACTGTTCGACGGAGCGCTGATGCCCGACCCATTGCGCGCGCGCACACGCAGATGGAAGATGCCGGGTGGGACGCCCGTGAACGTCGCACTGCGGTTGGTGCCGATGCCTCCGCCGAAGATGACCTGCCCGAAGCCCGGATCCAGCGCCACTTCGAGCACGTAGTCACTTGGCGCGCCACCTGACGCCGGCGCCTGCCACGTCAACGTCAGCGTGGAGCCCGTGAGCGTTGCGGCGAACCCGCTCGGCGCGCCGGGCGGACCACCAATCTGTTGAGAGTTCGATGGACCGCTCGTGCCAAAGCTGTTGCTGGCCAGGATGCGCAAGTAGAACTGCACGGTCGGTGGCACGCCGGGAATCGCCATCGACGTCGCCGCCGATCCAGTGGGCAACGTGTGGATGACGTTGCCGAAGCCAGGATCGACAGCGACTTGCAGCACGTATTCGGTCGGCGGTGCGCCCGTCGCGGGAGCGCCCCACGCCAACGACAGCGTGCCTCCCGCCAGAGTCGCAGTGAAGTTGGCCGGCGGGCCCGGCGGGCCAGCCGCACCGGCCGACAACTGAAACTGCGTCTGCGATTGAAAGTTGCCGTCAGACACAATGAACGCGATCTGCGCCGTGCCCGACATCCCGGCTGCAGTGGTGACGCGCAGCGTCCGTTGCGAGCCCGAGCCAAGTACCTGATACTGCGGCGTCAGGTTGACGTTGGTGCTGAACAGTTGAAACTGCAATGCGTCGGGTCCCTGCTGCGCGTCGTTGATCGTGACTGGAGCTTCCATCGCTTGCCCAGGCGACACCGATTGATTCGGAATCGCCGACACCGACGGGAACAGCGACATGCCGATATTCACTCGAATGCGTGGGTAGACGATGCCCGTCACGTCCTGGATGGGAACGCCGGTCGAGCGAAACGCGTTGACGCCCTGCGTGACGCTCGCGGCGCCACCGGAGCGCTGTTTGAGCAACGCCCATGCGCCAGCCACGTGCGGCGATGCCATCGAGGTGCCCGTCATCTGCCCATACGTCGACCCGGGCCACGACGCCAGGATGTTCGTCCCCGGTGCGAGCAACGACTGCCAGCTCGCTTGGTTCGACGTGTCCCAGATGACGTCGTTCTTGGTCGTGTTGCCGATGCTGACCGCCGTGGACACGCACGACGGCGCCGCCATCGAATCCTTCCAGCCGCTGTTACCGGACGAGGAGACGGTCGCGATGCCAACCCCTCGCAAGTTGTCGATCGCCTGCTTGTACTGCGGATTCTGCTGATCGCACTCCGCCGCCGAGAAGTACCGGCCGGCCTGGAGGCTCATGTTCACCGCGGCAATCCGAAACTGGTTGCGGAGCTCGTACACGCGCTCGAGCCCGAGGACAATATTCGACGTCGAGGCGCCGCCGGTCTTGTTGAAGACGGAGATCGTGATCAACGACGCGTTCTTCGCGACACCGCTCATCGTGGCGCCGCCGCCCGAGACGGAACGGCCCGCCGCCGTGCCGGCTACGTGTGTTCCGTGCTTGCAGTCCGCGACCGCACAGACGTTGCTCGACCCGGGAGCCGTCGACTGCGAAGCGCCACCCGGACACCTGGAGTTGGCGGGGTCAGAGCTCGAATAGCACCCCTCCGCTACGACCTTCCCATTCAGCATCGGATGATCCGTCTGGAAGCCATCGTCGATGATGGCAACCGTCCATCCGGTGCCGTCGTAGCCGAGCCCGTGCACAATCGGCGCGCCGATCAACGGCACCGACTCCACCAGCGACGTCTGGGCAAGCGCGTCTTCGACAATGGAGATCACGTCCTTGCGTGCGGCGAGCGCAGTCAGACCGGCAAAGTCCACGGTCATCGCGATGGCGGAGATCGTCTCGAAGCGCTTCACCGAGCTGGCGACGATACCGGGCACTTCGGCAACGATGGTGTCCTGTGCCGCGCGCAGACGGTCGCGTTGCGCGTTCGCATCCGGGGCGGTCAACGTGTGCTCTGGCTCGAGTCGTTCGGCCAGTTGCACGATGACGTCGACCGTGCCCCGATCGCGAGCGATCGCGGCCAGTGGAGCGATCGACAGCGTCGACGGCGCTTGTTGTGCGTTCGGCGACGCAATCAGGCAAAGACACAGACTGGCGACGATGGTGACGACGGTGGCAGATCTGCTCATGAGCGCCCTCGTGGGTGAAGCGGCTTTCAGGTGCAGGCGCCCACTGGGGGAGTCGCTCTGCTCGATGAGATACGCGCTATCAACCAGCGCCGGGGCTCACGCGGCGGCGGGAGCGCTAGAATTGGGGCGATGCCTCGCTCGGGGAAGACTATTGTCCCGCGCCGACCTGCCGTTGTCGCCGTCCTGATCGCAGCTCTACTCGCCATCGTCTCCGACGCCAGTGCGCAGCGCGTGCGCCAGGTGATCGACGGTGACACCATCACCGTGGCCGGCGTGGGCGTCGTGCGCCTGCTCGGCGTGGACGCGCCCGAGAAGACGGGCGGCTACCGCGCCGCGGAGAAGTTCGGCGACGAGGCGACGACGTTTCTCACGCGGCTGATCGAAGGTCGGATCGTGCGGCTCGAGTACGACGGCGCACGCAAGGACCAATACCACCGCACGCTCGCGTATGTATTTCTCGAGGACGGGACCTTCGCCAACGAAGCAATCATCCGCGCGGGGCTGGCGGAAGTCTATCGTCGATTCAATCTCGTGCGCAAGCCCGCGCTGCTCGCCGCCGAGCGCGACGCCCGCAACGCGCATCGCGGAATCTGGGTGGAACGCTAGAACCCGAGAACCTTAGAACCCGAGATGGTGACCACGCTCGCCCCACGCTTGCGCTCCTGATGCCGAAGCGATTCAAAACGACGCGCGGGCGCCGAACTGGATGTTCCTGCCCGGCCGCGTGCTCGTGATGCGGCCGAAATCCGCCGCGCCGTCACGATTGACGACGGCGCTCGTGCAGCCCGCGATGGTGCACGAGGCGTTCAGCCGGTTGAAGATGTTCTCGGACTCGAGGATCAGCTCCAGCGATCGCAGTCCGCCAATGACGAACCGTCTCGCGAGGCGAACGTCGGTCTGGAAGAATTCAGGACCTTCGACGTCGCTGCGGGCGCGGAACGGACGGCGATCGTTCAGGACGAGATCGTTGTTGAGGTCGGTGCCGGCGAGCGCGTTGATCGGGAAGCCGCTGTTGTAGAACGTGAGCGCGGAGAGCTCCAGGCCGTTCAGCCAACGCCAGCCGTCCCTGCCGAGCTGCGGCGCATACGACCACTGTGCCACCACGGTATGACGCACGTCGCCGTTGCTGGCGCCCCAATCGCGCTCGACGTCGCCCGGATCCATCACTGCGCCGCCCTCGAGATCCGAATCGCTGCGCGCGCGCGAGTAGCTGTAGGTGCCGCTCAACTGCAACCCTTGAGTGAAGCGGCGGCGCACCGTGACGTCGAGGCCGTGATACTGGCCGCGCCCGTTGCTCTCCACCAGGTTGATGGCGCGAAACTGCGGGTCCGGTCGATTGGCGCTGCCGGAGAACACCGGACGTCCATCATCGAGCTGGCCGACCGGCGTGGACAGAGATAGATGACACAAATGGCACAGATGACACGGATGGCAAACACACATCTGAGGAGCATCCACGATCAGTACCCGCTCAGCACAACGGCAGTGCGACACGACGACGACGACGTCACGACACAGGCCGTGGACGACGTGTATCAGGAGGCTTTCGGAAGTCCTTGGACGGATTGAACGGTCTTGAACGCCATCACTCGGGCCCGATCGGCTTGCCTTCGGCGCCTGTTGGCTGTTCGCTCTCCGAGGCAAGGACGGGCAACTGATCGACGATCGCGCGGCATATCGCATCCTGCAGTTCGAGCATCGTCGTCACCACATGCTCGCCCGTGTGCGACCACTGGACGCTGCCGTCCGAGGCGTCGACGAGCTGCACGGTGACCCGGACCTCCTCGCCCGCGCGCAGGATGCTTCCAGTGAGCAGCCGATCCACATGAAGCGTTTGCCCAACGCTCACCAGGTCAGTGGCGTCGGAAAAGGGTTGGGCCAAGCGGTTCGACACCATGTGCAAGGAAGGACGGTCCGAGAGCATGGCGGTCAACGCCTCGGGAACGCTATCGCTCAGGAACGTCAACTCTGGATCGTCCTGGAGAAGCCGGAACGGCAGTACGACCGCTCGAGGCATGCCACAGTTTCCGTCATGCACGACGGGACTCACACCGTTCGCACGCAACGCCGTCTCGAGCGCGACGCACATCTCCTGAACGCTGGCGTACCGGTCAGCGGGTTGTCGCTGCAGCGCGCGAGACACGATCGGCGTCAAGCTTCTGAGCTCGGGCTCATCGAAGGATGGCGGATCCTCCTTGAGCACGGCGTTGATCCAATTGAGATTGGCCGACGCATCGAATGGCGGGCGGCCGGTGAGCATCTCGAAGAGCAACACGCCCAACGCGAAGATGTCGGTCCGGGCATCGAGCGGATCGCCCACGATCTGCTCGGGTGACATGTAACGTACGGTGCCGGTCACCGCGCCTGGCGCGGTCAGCGCCGCCATGGTCTGCGCGTCGGATGTCTCCGCCAGGCGCGCGACGCCGAAGTCGAGCAGCTTCACGCCCTGCGGTGTCAGGAAGATGTTCGCCGGCTTCAGGTCGCGATGAATCAGCCCCGCCTCGTGCAAGGCGCCCAGCGCACCCATGAGCGGAAGGATGACCTCGGCGGCTTCATCCTTGGACATCCGTTCGCGGGCGAGACGCGCCTGAAGGGATTCGCCCTCCAAGAGCTCCATGACGATGAAGGGCTCCGACTCGTGTTCCGAGACTTCATAGAGTTGACAGGCGTTGGGGTGCGAGAGCGCCGCGGCCGCACGCGCCTCGCGAAGGAACCGCTCCCGCGCAACCGGGTCCTCGGTGTTTTGTCGAATCAGCTTGATGGCAACGCGACGGCCGAGCTGCTGATCGACCGCTTCGTACACGCGTCCCATCCCACCTTGGCCAAGCGGTCGCTCAATGCGGTATCGGGAAGCCAGCTCGGTTCCAACCATAGTCGAGGCTGCTGCAAGAACCAGTCCGGTGCAATTACGATCCTGTCAGGAAATCGAGGACGCAACCGGCCTCGCCTCGAGGGTCGGCCGCAGGTAGCGGCTGGTCAGCGACGACTTGGCACCGAGCAGCTCCATCGGTGTGCCCGTGAACACGACCCGGCCACCCTTGCTGCCACCCTCCGGGCCGAGATCGATGATCCAGTCCGCCCGCCGGATCACGTCCATGTTGTGCTCGATGACAATCACGGAATTGCCACCGTCCACGAGCCGGTCCAGGATCGCGAGCAGATTGGCGACGTCGGACATGTGCAACCCGGTGGTTGGCTCATCCAACACATAGACGCTGCCCTTTTTGTGCAGCTCGCTGGCCAGCTTGATCCGCTGGCACTCGCCACCCGACAGCGTGCTGAGCGGCTGTCCGAGCGTGAGATAGTGCACCCCGACATCGCGCATTGCCTCGAGCTTGCGCACAATGGCAGACTGTGTGAAGAAATCCAACGCGTCCGCCACGGTCAGCGCCAGCACGTCGCTGATCGACTTGCTTTTCAAGGTGTAGGCCAGAACTTCTTCCTTGAAACGCCGGCCGTGACAGATTTCACACGGGGATTTCACGCCGTCCAGGAACGCGAGGTCCGTGTAGATCACGCCGGAGCCTTTGCAGTTCTCGCATGCACCCTTCGAGTTGAAACTGAACAGGCCCGCGTCGACCTTGTTCGCCGCGGCGAACACCTTCCGCACATCATCCATCACGCCGGTGTAGGTGGCGGGATTGGAGCGTGTCGAGGTGCCCACCGCCGATTGGTCGATGACGATGGCCGCAGGGTGCTGACGCAGGAACGCTTCGTTGATGAGCGAGCTCTTGCCCGATCCCGCCACGCCGGTAATCAGCGTCAACACGCCCGTGGGGATGTCGACCGTGATGTTCTGCAGGTTGTTGTCCCGCGCGTTCTCGATGCGCAGCTTCCCGCTCGGCTGTCGCACCTCGCGCTTGATGGGCAGCGCCTGCTGCAGGTGCTTCGCCGTCAGCGTGTTGGCGCGAACCAGCTCGGCGTGGCTGCCCTCGAACACGACTCGTCCGCCCGCCGTGCCCGCGTGCGGTCCGACATCGACGATATGGTCGGCCATCTTGATGACATCGGGATCGTGCTCGACCACGAGGACGGTGTTGCCCTTGTCGCGCAGCATCTGCAGCAGCTCGTTGAGGCGATGGACGTCGCGCGGGTGCAGCCCTACGCTCGGCTCGTCGAAGATGTACATCACGTCGACGAGGCTGCTCCCGAGGTGCTTGACCATCTTGACGCGCTGCGACTCGCCACCGGAGAGCGTGTCGGTCTCGCGATTGAGCGTCAGATAATCGAGGCCGATATCGATCACGTGCTGGAGACGCTCGGTGAGGCTTGCCACGATCGGCGCGGCTACCGCATCGGTGATCTTCCGGACGATGGGAACGAGCTCGCCGATCTCCAGCGCCGAGAGCTCGGCGATGTTGCGGCCGTGAATCTTACAGCCCAGCGCCGCCTGGCTGAGACGAGCGCCCTTGCACGACGGGCACGGCTGCTGTCGCAAGTGGGGTGCCACGGCCTTTTGCGTACGCTCGGACAGCGTCTTGAGGTCACGCTTGATATAGGCGCGCTCGATCTTCTCGACGATGCCCATGAAGGTGACGTTGATCGTGCTGTCCGCGAACCGCATCTTGACCTTCTGCGGCTTGCTGTGCAACAGGAGATCCATTTCCTCGCGGGTGAACTTCGCGAGTGTCTTGTGCTTGTCGAACAGGCCCGACGCGGCATAGCTGCTCAGCTCCCAGCCGGCGAAGAACGGGACCTGCACCGCGCCTTCGGCCAACGACTTCGATTTGTCGATGAAGTCCTCCCACACGACGCCGAGCTTCTTGCCGAGCCCGTTGCACTCGCGGCACATGCCCTCCGGATCGTTGAACGAGAAGGCGTTGGAGTAGCCGACGTGCGGCTTGCCGACGCGCGAGAACAGCAGGCGCAGCAGCGTGTAGAGATCGGTGATCGTGCCGACCGTCGAGTGCGAGCCGCCGCCCAGACGCTTCTGGTCGACGATCACCGCCATGCTCAGGTTCTCGATGGCATCGGCTTCAGGCGGCGGGTAGCGCGGCAGGAAACTACGGATGAAGAGGCTGAAGTTCTCGTAGAGCTGTCTCTGCGCTTCCGTGGCGATGGTGTCGAAGACGATCGAGGACTTTCCCGAGCCTGACACACCGGTGAAGATGGTGATCCGCCGCTTCGGGATGCGAAGCGACACGTCCTGCAGGTTGTTTTCGCGCGCGCCGCGAATGTCGATGAACTCGTTCATGACCTGCTTCTATCACGCTCACCTCACGCCCGCTATTCGAAGCGAAGCGCCTCGACCGTATTCGGGCCCGTTGCGCGACGGGCGGGGATGAAGCACGCGACCACACCGACCGCGAGCAGCACGAGGATCACCGCCGCGATCGTCACAGGGTCTGTCGATTGCACCTCGAACAGTAAGCTGCGGATCGCGCGCGCGACCAGGAGGGCCGTGACGATTCCGGCCCCGAGGCCAACGACGACCGGCGTCAGCCCTTGCCCGATGATGAGCCGCAGCAACTGCCAGCGTCTCGCGCCGAGCGCCATCCGGATGCCGATTTCGTTCCGGCGCCGCGCCACCGAGTACGCAACCACACCGTAGATGCCCAGGCTGGCGACGAGCAGCGCGGCTCCAGCGAACACCACCACGAGCGTCGATTGAAATCGACGCTGCTCGACGGCTCCATCGACGAGATCCTGCATGGCGCGGATCGGGGCAATCGGCAGCTGCGGATCTTCCTGGCGAAGCGCAGCGCCTAGAGGACCGGAGAGCAGATCTGGCGCGACCGTCGTCCGCACGACCATCGCCACATCGTCGGGTACGCGCTGCCAATAGGGATAGTAGGCGTGAGGCGGCGGGTCGTCTTGAAGCGTCGCCCGGACCTCCGCGACGATGCCGACCAGGATCTTGACCGCATCGTCCTCACCCATGAACCGCCGTCCCACGGGGTTGGCGTCTCCGGGCCAGAGCAGGCGTGCGGCCTTTTCAGAAAGGACGGCCACGCCGCGCCCGCGATCGCTCTCGTCGAACGATCGGCCAAGGACGATCGGGATGTCCATCGCACGGAAATAGCCCGGGCTGGCGTAACGATTGTCGACCGGGTAACGTCTGCTGCGCTCGCCATCCGTCTCGAGATAGATCGCATCGTTCCAGTTGTTGCCTTCGAGAGGCAGCTGGGTGATGATGCCGGCCGCCTCGACGCCCGGAATGGCGCTCACGTTCGCGAGCACGCGGTCGAAGAAGCGATCCCTCCGAGCCGGATCCTCGTAGAGCGGACCGGCGGTGTCGATATCGACGGTCACGAGCTGTTCGACGTCGAAGCCTTTGTCCACGTGCAGCAATCGGTCGAGGCTCGTGATCAGCAGGCCGGCGACGATCAGGAGCGCCGCGCTCAGACCGACTTCGATACTGATCAGGCCCTCGCGCAGCCGCCGGCCTCGGCGTCCTTCGGTGATGGTGTGACTCCCGGCGCGCAGCGCCTCCTGCGGGCTGCTGCGCGTCAGCTGCCATGCGGGAAGGAGCCCGAAGACAATCCCGGTGATCAGCGTGAGACTCAACGCAAAGAGGATGACCGTCGGGTCGAGGCGGACCTCATCGAGCCTCGGCACATCGAGCGCGGACGTGCGCGCGAGGAGCTCTACCATCCAACTCGCCAACAGAACACCCAGCGCGCCACCGATGCTGGACAGCAAGAGACTCTCCGTCAGCACCAAGCGAAGGTGGCGACCACGGCTGGCGCCAAGCGCGGTCCGCACCGCGGCTTCCCGGCGCCGTGCGGCGACTCGTGAGAGCAGCAGATTGGCCAGGTTTACGCAGACGATGAGCTGGACGACGCCGACGGCGGCGATCAACATCCACAGGCCGAGCGAGCGACCCGTGACCAGATCATGGACCGGGATGAGCATCGCCTCGAGGCTGCCTTTGTCGCCGGTCAGCAGCGGGAATCGCGCCTGGACGACATTGATTTCGGCCAAGGCTTGGTCGGCCGTGACGTCGGGCCTCACCCGAACGAGCGCGGCGTAGTTGTAGTTGCCCATCAACCGCAGCAGCTCCTCGCGCTCGAGGGCCAACGGCCGAAACAGCTCGAACCGCGCGTTCGACGTGGTGTCCTGCAGGCCGAACATGACCGCGCGGAAGAACGGCCCGCGCACGATGCCGATGACTTCGTGATCGGTGCCATCCACGCGGATGGCCTTCCCGACCAGCGACGGATCGGCATGGAATCGAGACCGCCAGAGCGATTCGGTCAGGATGACGACCCGGTCACGTCCTGGCTGCTCTTCCTCGGCAAGAAACGTGCGTCCGATCATCGGCTCGACGCCGAGGAGCGTGAAGAAGTTGTGGGTCACGCGGGCGCCCGGCAGAGTGGCTGGATCGCCACCGGCCGCGACCTGGCCTCGCGAGCCGGTCAGCACCGCGACCCCCTCGAGGGACGGGCAGTCTTTCCCCCAGGCGAAGGCATGAACGGGGTTGACTGCGTTGACCGAGCTGGATGACGTCCTGCGGACCTCCCGAACGCCGAACAATTGTTCCGGGCCCCTGTAGTCGAGCGGCTTCAGCAGCACGCCGTTGACC
>DAINCF010000059.1:0-20170 GCA_036732565.1 Vicinamibacterales bacterium | reverse complement strand
GGACTGGGTTGAATCATGTGCAGGCGGCCGATGGCGAGCTTCTCGATGCGCTGCGGCGCGCGCAAGGTTTCGATTTCGAGCTTGAGGTGCCGGCTGATCTCGGCCTCGACCGCACGCTCCCGCTGCATCTCTTCCACGCGATACCCGTGTCGGAGCAGCTCGAAGTGCTGCCACGCCGAGAACAGCAGCACCAGGACCAGCGCCACGCCGATCCACAGCGACTGCCAGAGCTCGCGTTGTCGCTCCTGATCCACCTCGCGGACAATCGGGTTGTTCCGAACGTCCTTGCGGATCGCGTATTCGAAGGCTTCCACTCGTTCCACGTGCCCCTCCGCGTTCCGTGGGCCGTCAGGCCGCCATGCGCTCCGCGACCCGCAGCTTCGCGCTGCGCGCGCGCGGGTTGCGGGCCACTTCCTCGTCACTCGCCACGATCGGGTGCCGGGTGATGACCCGCACGATCGACTCGGTCTTCTCGAGGGCTCGGAGCGTGTGCTTGACGATCCGATCCTCGAGGCTATGAAACGCGATCAACGCGACCCGCGCGCCCGCCCGCAGGCGCCGCGCCACCGCGCCGATGAACCGATCCAAGGCCTCCAGCTCCTGGTTCACCCAGATGCGCAGCCCCTGAAAGGTCCGCGTGGCCGGGTCGATGCGCTGCCATCCCCTCGTCGGTACCGCGCGGCGCACGAGCGCCGCGAGCTGTCCGGTCGTCCGCACCGGCTGGGTCTCTCGCGCCGCCACAATCGCGCGCGCGATTCGCCGTGAATGCCGCTCCTCGCCGAACTGGTAGATCGCGTCGGCGATCTCCACTTCGTTCGCTCGTGCCAACAGATCCGCCGCGGTCTCGCCGCGGCTCGTATCCATGCGCATGTCGAGCGGCTCGTCGCGACGAAAACTGAAGCCGCGGCCGGCCGCGTCGAGCTGCATCGACGACACGCCGAGGTCGGCCAGCGCCCCGTCGAGTGCGCTGATGCCGCGCGCGTCGAGCACGGCCTCGAAGGCGCGAAAGTCCGAATGCACCAGCTCCACGCGATCGGCCCACGGCGCGAGACGCTCCTGCGCTCGTGCCACCGCGGCGGGATCGCGATCGAAGCCCACCAGCCGCGAGGCGCCTGCCTCCAGGAGCGCCGCGGCGTGACCACCGAGACCGACCGTGCAGTCGACGAAGAGTCCGCCGCGATCGGGCTGGAGCAATCGGACCACTTCGTCTACCATCACCGGGAGGTGCATCGTGCCTCCCTAGGTGCGTTGCCCTTTGCCAGCACTGACGATCTCGGCAAGCGCTCGCCTGTCGTCGTCCGTCAGTGGGTCGCTGTGCACGCTCGAGAGGCACCGATCGTGATTCCAGACCTCGAGGTACGACTGCTTACCGATCACATCGACGTCGCCGGTCATCTGCGCGCTGTCGCGCAAGTACGACTGGATGAGCACGCGTCCCTGGCTGTCCATCTCGCTGGCCGAGCCGTAGAAGCTGGTGATCTTCATGAACCTCTGGACCGCAGGGTGCAGCGACGACGACGGCGAGGCGAGCTGGTTCTCCATCTCGACCCATACCGGCATCGGGTAGAGCAAGACCGACTGCCCATCCTGACTCGTCACGTAGATCTCGCTCCCGTGCTTGTCGTGAATGAGCTGACGGAAGGACGCCGGGACTTTCAACCGGCCCTTGTCGTCGATTTTCGCCGGCACCCGGCCTCGCAGCACTTTGGTCCCTTTACGTCCCTAGCGCTCCAATTTGGACCACCAAGGACAGTCGGATGTTAGGCGAGCGGGTCAGCAGTGTCAAGAAAAAGCGGTCCACAAAGTCCTGCGCCATCAGGGATTTAGGGCGATAGCTTACGTTTTTTCTTCGCTTTCGGTCACACGCCCGTCAAACTCTTGGCGCAGTAATGGTGGCGTGTCGGACAAGGCCTACGAGCAGTTGGGGCAGAGGCTGACCACCGTCGCCTTCGGCGAAGGTGATGCTACGATCGCGGTTTTGACACGCCCCGCGGAGACCACCACCGGCAACGTCCGCGCGGCGGGGATCCCGAGCGGGGCAAGGCGACACTGCCCCAGCGAAGCGGAGCCGATAGGTCTCTGATGGGCGGGTTTCTTTCATGGCGAAGCTTCGCTAGGAGAGTGGATGCTCCACGCGGCGCTCATCGGATTCCCTTCGACCGGCAAGAGCACCCTGTTCCAATTGATGACGAGCGCCCGCGAACCGGCCCGCGGGAAGGCGGACACCGCGATCGGGATCTCGAAGGTGCCCGACGATCGGCTCGATCGCCTCACGGCGATGTACAACCCGCGCAAGCGCGTGCCCGCGACGATTGAGCTCACCGATATCGTCGGCCCCGGGAAGACCGGCGCCGCCGCGCTGGTCGACGTCGTTGGCTACAAGAACGCCGACGCGCTCGTGCACGTGGTGCGTGCGTTTCGAGACGCGTCGGTGGCGCATCCGCGAGGCTCGGTCGACCCCGCGCGCGATGTGCAGGCGATGGAAGAGGAGCTGATCCTCGCCGACCTCGGCGTCGTCGAACGTCGCCTCGAGCGACTCGAGAAGGATCTGAAGAAAAGCCGCTCGGCGGACCTCGAGAAGGAGCGCGACCTGCTCCTGAAATGCAAGGCCGCGCTCGAGGACGGTCAGCCGCTCCGGGCGCTCGGCCTCGCCGGCGAGGATCTCAAGCGGTTGCGCGGGTTTCAACTGCTGTCGGCCAAACCGCTGTTGATCGTGATCAACCTCGACGAGGCCGACGCCGCCAGCGCCGCGGACGTCGCGATCGCCGCCGAGCGAGCCGGGCTCACCACGCTGGTCTCGCGCGCGGCGACCAAGGCCGTGGCGGCCTGCGCGAAGATCGAGCTGGAGATCGCCGAGCTCGAGCCGGCCGATGCCGAGAGTTTTCTCGCGGACCTCGGGTTGAGCGAGTCGGGCCTGGCGCGCGTGATTCGCGCGACTTACGATCTGCTCGGCTACATGTCGTTCTTCACCGTCGGCGAAGACGAGTGCCGCGCGTGGTCGATTCCGCGCAACACACCCGCACAGGAGGCGGCCGGCGAAATCCACAGCGACATCGCGCGCGGCTTCATTCGCGCCGAAGTCGTCGCCTACGATGCGCTGATCGCGCGGGGCTCGATGGCGGTCTGCCGCGATCACGGCGAGGTGCGGCTCGAAGGCAAAGAGTACCTCGTGCGCGACGGCGATATCATCAACTTCCGCTTCGCCACCTAAGCATGGGCGTCCGTACGATTGTCGTGTGCGAGACTCAGGTGCCGTTCGTCCGCGGCGGAGCAGAGCTGCTCGTTCGTCAGCTCGTGTCAGAGCTGCGCGCGCGAGGCTACGACGCGACACGCATCTCCCTCCCCTTCAAGTGGTATCCGAAAGAGGAGATCGTGCCGCATGCCGCGGCCTGGCGATTGCTGGATCTGAGCGAGAGCAACGGGCGGCCCATCGATCTGCTGATCGCGACGAAGTTCCCGACCTACTTCGCGCGTCACCCGCGCAAGGTCTGCTGGCTGGTGCACCAGCACCGAGCCGCCTACGAGCTCAGCGGCACCGAGTACGCCGATTTCACGCACGAGGAGCTCGACGTCGCGCTCCGCGATCGGCTGATGGCGCTCGACACCGCGATGCTCGGCGAGTGCGCTGGGCTCTACACCATTTCGAAGACGGTGTCCCATCGCCTGCGGAAGTACAACGGACTCGACTCGACATCGCTGTATCACCCGCCGCTGATCGCCAAACGGCTGACCAGCGGCGCCTACGGCAACTACCTGCTGTCGGTGGCTCGACTGGAGCAGAACAAGCGCGTCGACCTCGCCGTGCGCGCGATGGCGCACCTGCCGTCGCATCTCCGCCTGGTCATCGTGGGCGAGGGGAGCCGGCGCGCGTTCATCGAGCGCACGGCCGAAGAAGCGGGCGTCGCCGATCGCGTGACCTTCACCGGCGCCATCGACGAGGAGGCGCTGATCGCTCTGTATCGCGAGGCCCTCGCCCTGGTGTACGTGCCGTACGACGAGGATTACGGGCTGGCGACCCTCGAGGCGTTTCTCGCGGAACGGCCCGTCGTCACCGCGACCGATTCGGGCGGCACACTGGAATTCGTCTCGGACGGCGTCACCGGCCATGTCGTCGCGCCCACCGCGGAGGCCGTCGCCGCCGCGATCGCGACCCTCGATGCCGATCGGCTGGGCGCCCGGGCGTTGGGACGCTCCGGGCTGGAGGTGGCGCGCGGCATCACGTGGGACGGCGTCATCGATCGCCTGGTGCAACATGGCTGACCACGACTGATATCATTCGACCTTCCTGCTGATGAAGGCGCTGGTCCTCATTCCGACGTACAACGAGAAGGACAATCTGCCAGTGATCGTCGGCGAGATCCTGCGGCAGACGTCCGCCTCGGTGATGGTGCTGGACGATGGCTCGCCGGACGGCACCGGGAAGGTCGCCGACACGCTGGCGGAGCAGCATCCGGACCGGGTCCGCGTGATGCATCGCACCGGCAAACGCGGCTTGGGCCGGTCGTACCTCGACGGCATGAAGGCGGCGATTGCCATGGACGTCGACGTCGTGTGCCAGATGGACGCCGACTTATCGCACGATCCCCAGTACCTCACGGCGCTGTTCGACGCGGCCGCGGCCCATGGCATCGCGATCGGCTCCCGCTATCTGCATGGCGTGAGCGTCGTGAACTGGCCGCTGCGCCGGATCCTGCTGAGCTCGTTCGCCAATTTCTACGTGCGGGCGGTAACGGGAATGAACGTGCGCGACTGCACGGCGGGCTTTCGCTGCTGGCGCCGCGACGTGCTCGAGCTGCTGCCCTTGGACCGCATCGTCTCCGACGGCTATTCGTTCCAGGTGGAGACTTTGTTCCTCGCGATGGCGGCTGGCAGCGGCGTCACCGAGATCCCGATCATCTTCGTCGAGCGGCGCCAGGGGGCGTCCAAGATGTCGTCGGGCATCGTGTTCGAATCGATGCTGACGCCGTGGCGATTGATTCTCGGCAAGGGGCGTTTGCATCCACAACGGGCGCGGTCTTCGGAGTACAATCGGCCCCGTTCGACATGACCGCGCCTCAGACCCCACCTCCCGGTCTGAGCGTCTTCTTCCCTGCGTATAACGATAGCGGCACCATCGGCAGTCTGGTGATCCGCGCGGTGCAGGTGGCGTCGACGCTCACACCGGATTACGAGGTGATTGTCATCAACGATGGCAGCCGCGACGCCACGCCGCTCATCCTCGATGAGCTGGCGGCGCAGTACCCGGAGCACGTACGGGTCATCCACCACCCGGTGAATCGTGGATACGGCGGCGCGCTGCGCAGCGGCTTTCAGGCCGCGAGCAAAGAGTTCGTCTTCTATACCGACGGCGACGCGCAATACGATCCCGCCGAAATGCGCCTGCTCTGGGATCGCATGACGCCGGACATCGGTTGGGTCAACGGCTACAAGATCAGCCGTTCCGACCCGGCGCATCGCATTTTCATCGGCCGCGTCTACCACCACACGGTCAAGCTGCTCTTCGGGCTGCACGTGCGCGACGTCGATTGCGACTTCCGTCTCATTCGGCGCCGCATTTTCGACGTCGTGCGGCTGGAGAAGAACAGCGGCGTCATCTGTCTCGAGATGATGAAGAAGTTCCAGGACGCGGGGTTCACGGTCGCGGAAGTCCCGGTCCACCACTTCCATCGCACGCACGGCAAGTCGCAGTTCTTCAACTTCGGCCGCATCTTCAAGACCGGCGTCGACGTCATGAAGTTGTGGTTTGCCCTGGTCGTCCGTAAGGCGCACCTCAAGGCGGTGCGCGAGACGACGGTCAAGGTGTGAGCTACCTGGAGTACTACCGCGCCCGCCGCGTGATGATCACCGGTGGGCTCGGTTTCATCGGCAGCAACCTCGCTCGCCGTCTCGCCGAACTCGGCGCCGACGTGCTGCTGGTGGACTCGCTGATTCCCGACTACGGCGGCAACTTCTTCAACATCGCCGGCATCGAGGACCGCGTGCGGGTGAACGTCGCGGACGTGCGGCAGGCCAGCTCGATGAACTACCTCGTCCAGGATCGCGAGGTCATCTTCAATCTCGCCGGTCAGGTCAGTCACATCGACAGCATGATCGACCCGCACACCGATCTGGAGATCAACTGCCGCAGCCAGCTCACGCTGCTCGAGGCGTGCCGGCGCTTCAACCCTCGGGCGCGCGTGGTCTACGCGAGCACGCGGCAGATTTACGGCAGGCCGGATCATCTGCCGGTCACCGAGCAACATCTCGTGCGGCCGACCGACGTCAACGGGATCAACAAGGCGGCCGGCGAGTACTACCATCTGGTCTACAACAACGTCTTCGGCGTATCCGCCTGCTCGCTGCGCCTCACCAACGTCTACGGCCCGCGTCAGCTGCTCAGGCACAACCGTCAAGGCTTCATCGCATGGTTCATCAGGCTTGCCCTCGAAGGGCGCGAAATCGAGATCTTCGGCGACGGATCGCAAGTCCGCGACTTCGTCTACGTCGACGATGCGGTGGATGCGTTTCTGCGCGCGGCATGCTCGGACGCCCTGAACGGCGAGGCGGTGAACGTCGGCGGCGACGAGCACCTCTCCCATCGCGAGCTGGTGGCGCTGCTCATCGAGCTGGCGGGATCGGGCAGTTTCCGCTTCGTCGAGTGGCCGCCTGAGAAGAAGGTGATCGACATCGGCAGCTTCTACGCGGACTCGTCGCGGTTCAAGACCGCCGTCGGCTGGACGCCGCAGGTCACGATGCGCGAAGGGCTGGCGCGCACGCTCGCGTACTATCGTCAGCACCTGCCGCACTACCTCGACGGCCAGGTCGCGCCCGGAGGCACCGCGTGAGCCGCGCCAGCACGGTCCGGGTGCCGTTCAATGCGCTGACGCCGCACGAGGATTCCGGAGACGTCGACAGCGCGATCCGGCGCGTGATCGACCGCGGGTGGTTCGTGCTCGGTCCGGAGGTCGAGGCGTTCGAATCCGAGTTCGCCGCGGCCTCGGGCGCGGCGCATGCGATCGGCGTCGGGACCGGCACCGACGCGATCAGCCTGACGCTTCGTGCGCTCGACGTCGGGCCGGGCGACGAGGTCATCACCTCACCGCTCTCCGCGGCGTACTCGGCGCTCGCGATCATGATGGCGGGCGCGCGTCCCGTCTTCGTGGACCTCGATCCCGATCGGCTGACGATGGATCCGGCGCGGGTGGAGGCCGCGGTCACGCCCCGCACGCGCGCGCTGTTGCCGGTGCATCTCTATGGGCAGCCTGCCGACACGGCGCCGCTGATGACCATTGCCGGTCGTCACTCCCTGGCGGTCGTCGAGGATGCCTGTCAGGCACATCTGGCGACGTACAACCGGCACCCGGTGGGCACCATGGGCATCGCCGGGGCGTTCAGCTTCTACCCCACGAAGAATCTCGGCGCGATGGGCGACGGCGGCGCGGTGATCACGAACGATGCGTCGCTCGCCGCTCGTCTCAGACGTCTGCGGAATGGCGGGCAAACCAGCCGTTATCAACATCTCGAGCCGGGCGCGAACAGCCGCCTGGACGAGATGCAGGCCGCGATTCTGCGTGCGCGACTGCCGTACCTGCGCACGTGGACCGAAAAACGTCGGGTGCTGGCGCGACGGTATCGCGCCGCGCTGGTCGGTGCATCGATCACCGTTCCGCCCGAGCTCGAGTCGGGGCACGTGTATCATCTGTTTCCAATTCGCACGTCCGCGCGGGCGGAGCTGCAGGCGCATCTGAAGGCCGCGGGCATCGAAACGCTGGTGCACTATCCGGTCCCGATCCCTCGTCAGCCGGCGTTGGCTGGCACGTCGCCAGACCAATGTCCGATCGCCGATCGCATCTGCGACGAGCTGCTGTCGCTTCCCCTCTACCCGACGCTGGACGAATCGGACGTGGACTTCATCGCGAGCGCCGTACGCACGTTCGCACCCGGAGCACCTCAGGCACCGTAGGCACCCATCTCTAGACACCTATCGCTATGCACACATTGATTACGGGCGGCGCCGGCTTCATCGGTTCGCACCTGGCCGAATCGCTGCTCGAGGCGGGCCACGAGGTCTCGGTGATCGACGACCTCTCCACCGGCTCGATGGACAACATCGCCCACCTCGTCGGCCGTCCCGGCTTCACCCACACCATCGACACGGTTTTCAACGATCCCGTCGTCGCCCGGCTGGTCGATCGGGCGAACGTCGTGTTCCACCTCGCGGCGGCGGTCGGCGTGCGCTTGATCGTGCAGAAGCCGGTGCACACCATCGAGACCAACGTGCACGGCACCGAGGTCATCCTGCGCCACGCGGCGCGCCAGCGGAAGCTCGTGTTCATCGCGTCGACGTCAGAGGTCTACGGCAAGAGCACCGATGTGCCGTTCCGCGAGGATGCGGATCTCGTCATGGGGGCGACGACGCGTCATCGGTGGGCATATGCGTGCAGCAAGGCGCTGGACGAGTTCCTCGCGCTGGCGTACTACAAAGAGAAGCACCTGCCCGTCGTGATCGTCCGCTTCTTCAACACGGTGGGCCCGCGTCAGACCGATCGCTACGGGATGGTGCTGCCAACCTTCGCCAAGCAGGCCCTGGCCGGTGAGCCGATCACGGTGTTTGGAGACGGCACGCAGTCCCGCAGCTTCACATACGTCGGGGACGTGGTCGGCGCCCTTGTCGCCTTGATGTCCACGCCAGAGGCGGTCGGACAGGTGTTCAACATCGGCAGTCAGGAAGAGGTCACGATTCGAGAGCTCGCTGAGCGGATCAAGAGCGTGACCGGCGCCAGTTCGCCGATTGTGACGATTCCCTATGCCGAGGCCTACGAAGAGGGCTTCGAGGACATGCCCCGGCGCGTGCCCGACCTGACGAAGATCCGTGCAACCGTCGGATTCGCGCCTAAGGTCCAGCTGGACGAGATCATCCGGCGGGTTGTAGCCGACTTTCGGGCCAAGTTGGACGTCCGAACTGTCTGAGACATTCGACGTTCGAACCATCCGAGACAAGCGTATACTCGGATATTGGAGATCTTTATGCGCCGCTGCACCATACCGTCTCTGCTGCTCGTGATGGCTCTGTGCGTCGCGCCTGCGTCGGCACAGCAGCTGTCGCTGACCATTCACAACGGCCTGGTCAACCTCGACGCGCAGGGCGCAACCATCCGGCAGATTCTCGACCAGTGGAGCCGTGTCGGTGGCACGAAGATCGTCAACGGTGAACGGATCGCTGGCGGGCCGGTCACGTTGAAGCTGGTCAACACGCCCGAGCGGCAGGCGCTCGAAGTCGTCCTTCGTAGTGCCGCCGGGTACATGGCGATCCCGCGAGCGGCCAACGGCGTCCCAGGCGAGTCGATGTTCGATCGCATCATGGTGCTGCCGACGAGCTCGGCACCACAAAACGCGAAGGGGGCTCCGCCACCCTCGGCGCCGACGAATCCATTCCTGCGCGGCGGTCGTCAGGCGCAGGGCGACGAGGACGACGCCCCGGCGGTTGCGGAAGCGGAGCCCGATCCGCAGCAGCCACCCGTGTTCTCGTTCCCGAACCAGGGTCAGCCCGAGAACGCGGCGGCGAACCCGTTCATGCAGCAAGGCGGCGGCCAGAACCAAGCGGCGCCGTTCGGCCAACCGGCGCAGGGCTCACCGTTCGGAGCGCCCGCGCAGGGATCACCGTTCGGAGCGCCCGCGCAGACATCACCTTTTGGCGCGCCTGCGCAGAACTCTCCGTTCGCGCCGACACCGGTCCAGCAGCCTCAGGCGATGCCGTTCGGCCAGCCGACGCAGACGCCGTTCGGGCAGGTGCAACCGCAGTCTGGTCAGCAGCAGACGCCGGTCGTGAATCCGTTTGCAGCAGCGTTGGGCGCGGCGCAGCAACAGCAGCAGCAACAACAACAGCAGTTCCCGAACGTGGCGCCGCCCGCGCCGGGGACGTTCCAGATCATCGGCTCTCCGACACCAGGTGTCGTTCAGCAGCCCCCACAGCCCACACAGCCGACGAATCCCTTCCAGCGGCCGCCGGGACAGAAGTAGTCCTGCGTCGCCGACGGGTCGGTGTTGTTTGACCGCGCTGCGCGCGGTCGCCGATGGCTGACATCGAGCGCTTTCACCCAGACGATCGCCGCGGCATCGAGCTTCTCTATCGTCGGACGTTTGGCATCGCCGCGGCTGATGCCATGCGCCTGCGATGGGACTGGGCGCGACGCAATCCCGCCAACAACAGCGGCGAGCCGCCGTACTGGGTGGTGCGCGAGGGTCCGACGATCATCGCGGCCACGCTGCTCACCCAAGTACGGGTCAACCTCCGCGGTCTCGAAGCCGAGGGCACGTGGTCCGGCGATCCCCTGGTGGTCGCGGAACGGCAGCGGCAGGGCCTCGGTGAATCGCTGCTGCGCACGTGGGATCGACAGTCGGGCGTCGCGCTCGGGGCGGGCTTGTCCGAGGGCACGCGCTATCTCCTGGATCATCGGCTGCATTGGCCCAAGCCCGTGGTCATTCCCTGTCTGGTCAAGCCGCTCAGTCGACGCGCGCTGCGGCAGCCGTCATGGCCCGTGCCGATCAATCGGCTCGTGTCGGCCGTGACGTTGCCGTTCGTGCGTGTGGTCGCGCGGGCGCGGCCGCTGCGCGAGGAAGTGGAGATCGTGCGGCGCTTCGATTCGGACGTCGATCGGCTCTGGACGCGCGTGGCGCCGCGCCTGGACCTCGCCGTCAAGCGCGATGCGAGGTATCTCAACTGGAAGTTCTTCGATCCGCCGCACGTGCGCTACGCCGCCGCAGTGCTGCGGCGCGACGACGAAGTGCACGGTTACGCGGTGTATCGGCATCGGCGGGAGCCGCAGGGACGCGTGACGCAGATCGTCGACTTCCTCACGGATCCGGAAGACGAGCGCGGGCTGAAGACGCTGCTGCGGTGGATCGATCGCGAGGCGCGCGCGGAGGACTCCGACAAGATCCGATGCTACGTACAGCACGCCGGCTTCCGCCGGGTGATTCGTCGATCGGGGTACTTCGTCGTGAAGTCGACCGTGGATCTCAACGTGCGCGTCAACGCGGTGCAGGTACCGGCGGACTTCTACACCGACGCCGACGATTGGCATTTCACGCTCGGGGATGGGGAATTGGATCATACGTAGGGGCGGTTCGCGAACCGCCCCTACACCGTAGGTTGCGAACCGCCTTTACACGGGAGGATGCTGCTCATGACTCTCACCGACAAGATCAGCGGTGACATCGCGACGGCGATGAAGGCGCGCGAGGCGACGCGGTTGACGGCGCTCAGGATGCTGAAAACGGCATTGACCAACAAGAGCATCGAGAAGGGCCGCGCGCTCGAGGCTACGGAAGAGCTTCAGGTCGTCGGCACGCTGGTGAAACAACGACGCGACGCGATCGAGCAGTTCACGGCCGGGAAACGCCAGGATCTGGCCGACAAGGAACAAGCGGAGATCGAGGTGCTGAACACGTACCTTCCGCCATCGGTGACACAGGAGGAGATCGACGCGGCGGTCACGCGCGCCATCGCCGAGACCGGGGCGGCGGGTCCGCGCGACATGGGCAAGGTCATGAAGGCCACGCTCGACGCGCTCGCCGGCAAGACGGTCGACGGCAAGCGGGTCAACGAAGCCGTCCGGGCGCGATTGAGCGGCTGAGCGGTCACCTCCCCCATCCCAGCGGTTTGTAATTTTTCGTGACTGCCGCTGGACGAGGTCAAACATTTCGCCCAGTGGAACCGTCTATATGTTTTGAAAGGCCTAGTCAGCCTCTCACCATCCTCCTTTCGGGCTCCCGCCGCCAGGCCGGAGCCCTTTTTGTTTCAACATGTTTCACGGAGCCGACGAGTCGTGTTCGCACGCGGACACTGTCCGCCTGCGCGCATGACCTGACCCGAGACCGCCTTACGAGCGTGCTACGCTGTGCCTCGCCGCATGCCTGAGTCCGCTCCGCGCCTGGCCCGCTCCGCAGGAGTGTTCGGCCTGGCGACGATGACCAGCCGAGTCCTCGGGCTGGTACGAGATCAGGTCCTCGCCTACTACTTCGGTGCCAGCGACGCGGCGGACGCGTATCGCGTGGCGTTTCGCGTCCCCAATCTGCTGCGGGATCTGTTTGCGGAAGGGGCGATGAGCGCCGCGTTCGTGCCAACGTTCACGCGGACCTTGACCAACGACGGCCGCGAGCGCGCGTGGCGGCTCGCCAACTCCGTGCTCAACACGCTCATGATCGTGACCGGTGGATTGGTCATCCTCGGCGTGGTCTTCGCTCCACAGCTCGTCAACCTGTTTGCGAGCGACTACTCGGCGATTCCGGGCAAGCTGCCGCTGACCGTGTACCTCACGCGGTTGATGATGCCGTTCCTCACGCTCGTGGCGATGGCCGCGGTGTTGATGGGCATGCTGAACTCGCTTGGACACTTCTTCGTGCCGGCGTTGTCACCGGCGATGTTCAACGTGGCGACCATCGCCATCACGGTCGTCGGCATTCCGCTTGCCCCGTCGCTCGGCATCGAGCCGATCGTCCTCGTCGCGCTCAGCACGCTGGTGGGCGGTCTCGGACAGCTGGCGTTGCAGTGGTGGCCGCTGAGGGCGGAACGATTTCGCTATCGGCCGGTCCTCGATCTCTACGATCCCGGACTTCGACAGATTCTGTTCCTGATGGGGCCTGGAACGATCGGGCTCGCCGCGACGCAGATCAACGTCTTCGTCAACACGATTCTGGCAACGAGCGAAGGCACCGGCGCGGTGACGTGGCTCGACCTGGCGTTTCGATTGATGTACTTGCCGATCGGGCTGTTCGGCGTTTCGATCGCCGCCGCCGCCACGCCGGCGGTGTCGCGCCTCGCCGCGAAGAACGACGTGGAGGGGATGCGGTCCACAGTCGCCTCGGCGATCGCGCTGATGCTCTCGCTCAACGTGCCGGCGACGCTTGGCCTGATCGTGCTCGCGCAGCCGATCGTCGCACTGATCTTCGAGCACGGCAGCTTCTCACCCGAGGACACCGCGGCGACGGCGGCCGTCCTTCAGCTGTACGCGGTCGGGCTCGTCGGCTATTCGATCGTACGGATCGTCTCGCCGACCTTCTACGCATTGCACTTGAGTCACATTCCGGTCGCCATCAGCATGAGCTCGGTGGTGGCCAACGTTGCGCTCAATGTGGCGCTCGTGAACGTCATCGGCTATCGAGGGCTCGCGCTCGGCACGTCGCTCACGGCCCTGCTGAACGCCGCCGCGCAGCTGTGGATGTTGCGCACTCATCTGAACGGCATCGAGGGGCGGCGGATCGCGTCGGCCTTCGCGCGCATTCTGATTGCGGCAGCGGCCATGGCCGTGACCGCGTGGCTGGTCGAGCGCTCGCTGCGCCACAGCTTACCGGGCCACTCGATCATCGCGGAGGCCGTGCGCGTCGGCCTCGCGATTGCGGCCGGCCTCGGCGTGCTCGCGCTGGCCGCGCATCTCCTGCGGTTGCCCGAATTTGCAGACGCGCGCGCCATGGTGATGCGTCGGCTACGACCGAAACGCCTGTAATAGACTCGACTCCCCCCTTCCGGAGGATACCGATGCGGATTGCTCTCAGTCCTGCGAGCGTTGCAGTGATGATCGCGGTGGGCCTTTTCCTCTCCAGCGCCGAGCGCGCAGAGGCAGCGACGGCAACCATTCAACTCGTGCCGGTCACCAGCAGGGATGTCGATGTTCAGCTTCCACCCACCGACGAGTTCAAGGTCCTTCGCAGCACCGTCGGCAACGTGTTGTTCGAGGGCGCCACGATCGGCACCTATGTAATGCGCCAGGAGTTCGGTCTCGTGAATTCGAGCGCGACGAACACGCCCTATCCGACGCCACTGGTGACCATCACGATCCGCCTCGACGCACCGGTGGGGACGCACTTCGACACGCTCACGATGGTGGGAACGGTGCCTGGTTCCGGGCCGAATCCGAACAGCATCACTATCTTCGGCAACGTCACGGTGGCGACGGGCTCGTTGGCCTTTCTCAAGACCGCCAGCTTCTCGATGTCCACCAACGGTGGACCTGGAGTACCGTTGACGTTGACGTTCTGATCGGAGTCCGTTCTATCGACACCGCCACTTCATCACGTACGGCCGGGTCGGCGCTCTTCAGCCGGCTCGGCCTTCATCCGACCGTTCTCGCGACGGCGTCGACCCATCTGATCGTCGACACCTACAACAACATCTTCGCGCCGCTGCTGCCTCTGCTGATTCCACGGATGAAGCTGAGCCTTGCGATGGTCGGCACGCTGGCGATGTGCTTTCAATTGGCGACGTCGGTCTCGCAGCTCGGGTTCGGTGCGCTTGCCGATCGCTGGCGACCACGGGTGCTGCTCGTTTACGGACCGTTGCTCTCGGTCGTCGTGCTCAGCACGATCGGCATGGCGTCGTCGCCGGCGATGCTCGCGATGATTCTGCTCGTCGGTGGACTCGGCGGCGCCGCTTTTCATCCACCGGCCGCCGCGCTGGTCAACGAAGTGTCCGGTCAGCGCAAGGGTCTGGCGATGTCGGTGCACATCACCGGGGGCCAGCTCGGATTCTCGCTCGCGCCGGTGATCTTCGCGCCGGCGATCGCGGTCCTCGACCTCGCGTGGTCCTGGCTCGTGGCCATCCCAGGCCTGATTGCGCTCGCGTTCACGCTGCGTTTGCTGCCGCCGATGCGCGAAGCGAACAAGGGCGCCGCGGGAAGCTGGTCGCTGCTCAAGCCCTACGCCAGGCCGCTGACCAAGCTCTACCTGATCGTCGTCTTGCGCACGTTCTGCGCCTATAGCTTCTCGACGTTCATGGCCGTGCTGCTGACCACCGACGGCATGAGCGTGCCGGAGGCGAGCCTCGCCGTCACGGTGTACCTCTTGTGCACCAGCGTCGGCGTGTTCCTCGGTGGGCCGGTCGCCGACAAGTACGGCGCCCGTCTCGTCATCATGTGGTCGCTGGCCGCGGCGGTGCCGTTCATGATCGCGGCCCCGCTGATGCACGGCTGGACCATGGCGATTGTCGCGTCCCTTGGCGGCTTTCTCCTGCAGTCCACGTTGCCCGTGAACATCACCTACGCGCATCAAATCGCGCCGGTGAGCTCCGCCACCGTCTCGTCCCTGATGATGGGCTTCGCCTGGGGCAGCGGCGCGCTGATGGTGCCTGTGGTTGGGCTGATGGCCGACCGTCTCGGGCTCGCCGGCGCGCTCATGGTCGTGGCCGCCGCACCGATCGCTGCAGTTGTGGTGGCGCTGGGCCTGCCCGATACGCCCGGCCCAGGGTCCACCGATGCCGAATCGGACGGCGAGCCTGGCGCCATCAGTGCGGGGCCCGTTTCACCGTAGACATCGGGTCTTCCACCTTGGCGGAGCTTCGCTGTAGTACGATCGATTGGCAATGGCGCGATACCCAGGGGCTTCGGGGCTGTCCTATGCGTTAGGTCCGGGTCCGATGACGCCGGCGATCAAGATCTTGATCATCGCCAACGTCGTCGCCTATCTGGTCTCGATGATCGTGCCGGAGATCATCAGACGCCTCGGGCTGGTTCCAGCCGACGTGTTCGGTGGCCTCGCGGTATGGCAGCCGTTCACCTATCTGTTTCTCCACGATCCGAACGGCTTCGGGCACATCCTCATCAACATGCTGATGCTCTGGATGTTCGGCACCGAGCTCGAGCGCATGTGGGGCACCCGCTTCTTCACCAAGTACTACTTCGTCACTGGTGTGGGGGCCGCCGTGACGACCTTGCTGTGGTCGATCAGCCCGCTGCCGTACGCCGACAGCATGTACAACACGGTGACGATCGGTGCGTCGGGCGCCGTCTACGGCGTGCTGCTCGCGTACGCGCTCTACTTTCCGAATCGACTGATTTACATCTACATGATCATTCCGATTCCGGTGAAGTACTTCGTGATGATCATGGGCGCGATCGCGTTTCTGTCGTCGGTGGGCTCGAGCGGATCCGGCGTGGCCAATGTCGCCCACCTCGGCGGCCTCGTCGTCGGGTATCTGTACTTGAGGGGGCTGCGTGGCCGACCACTCGACGAGCTGCGCTACCGCTGGCTCAAGTGGAAGATGAACCGCGCGCGCAGTCGCTTCGACGTCTACTCAGGCGGGCGGCGCGACGACGACGCGTGGAAGAGCGACTGGAAGAAACATATTCACTAGGCCTGGGTGCCTGGGTGCCTAAGGTGCCTAAGGTGCCTAAGTGCCTAGGTGGTGCACTCAGGCACTTTAGGCACCGAGGCACCCTCGGTACCCAGGCACCTCGCGGCCGCGCACCTTACTTGACCTGCGGCCGCGCCGTTGGCTTGTCGTGGAAGTAGGTGTCCGTCCCGTCCAGCCAGTCCTGGCGGATCGGGCTGAAGATGTCGATCTCGAACGTGTCCTCGATGGCTTCGGCCTGATGTGGCACCCAGGACGGGATGTGCAGCACCTCACCCTCGCGCACGGTGATCTCTTCGCCGTCGATCAGAAACCGCAGGGCGCCTTGCAGGATGTAGGTCATCTGCTCGCTCTCGTGCTTGTGCATCGGCACGAGCGCGCCACGCTTCAAGTAGATCTGCGCGACCATCTCGCGCTCGCCGGTGACGATTTTGCGCGAGATCATCTCGGTGACTTTTTCGAGCGCGATCTCGTCCCAGCGGTGCAGTCGAACGGTTCGTGTGTCCATGCGTGGCACTTCTCGATGTGGTTCGTGAAGCGGATGTATACGCGATTGGAGCCCGTAAACAGGCCTCGTCCTGCGGGTCTCGCGGATTATATCATCCGCTTCGGATGCTATAATTTTGCCTCATGAAGGGATCGACGGTGGCCAACGGCACCCACTCACAGAAGGGGTCGGCCAGCGCCGTGTCGGCGCGCGACCAGGCCTGGGAAGGTTTGACGCGTGAGGACCTGCTGCGTGCCTACCGCACGATGCTGCTCTCGCGCCGGATCGACGACAAGGAGATTCAGCTCAAGAATCAGAGCCAGATCTTCTTTCAGATCAGCGGCGCCGGGCACGAAGCCGTGCTGACGGCCGCGGGCCTCCACCTGCGTCCGGGTTACGACTGGTTCTACACCTACTATCGCGACCGGGCGCTGTGCCTGACACTCGGCATGACGCCGCTCGAGATGCTGCTGGGCGCCGTCGGCGCCAAGGACGATCCGAATTCCGGCGGCCGCCAGATGCCGTCCCACTGGGGGCACAAAGCCCTCAACATTCCCTCGCAGGGTAGCCCCACCGGCACGCAGGCCTTACAGGCGATCGGCTGCGCCGAAGCGGGCATGATCTACGAGCGAGTCGCCGAGATCCCCGATCGCGACACGCGCTTTCACGCCGACGAAGTGACCTACATGTCGATCGGCGACGGCGCCACCAGCGAAGGCGAATTCTGGGAATCGCTCAACACCGCGTGCACCCGCGTCACGCCGGTGCTCTACCTCGTCGAGGACAACGGCTACGCGATCTCGGTGCCGGTCGAAGTGCAGACCGCCGGCGGCAGCATCTCCGCGCTCGTCGAGTCGTTCCCCAACCTCAAGATCCTGCGCTGCGACGGCACCGACTTTCTCGAGAGCTACCGCACGCTGCGCGAAGCGGTGGCGTGGGTCCGTCAAGAGCGGAAGCCGGCGTTCGTCCACGCCAAGGTCACCCGGCCGTACTCCCACTCGCTGTCCGACGATGAGCGGCTCTACAAGACGCCGCAGGAGCGGGCCGACGAGGCGCAGCGGGACTGCGTCCTCAAGATGAAGCAGTTCCTGCTGGCCGAAGGCCTCATCACCGAGGGCGAGCTGGAGGCGATGGCGGTGGATGTCGATCGCGAGGTCCAAGCGGCAACCGATGCCGCGCTGGCCGCGCCGAAGCCATCGGTCGAAACCGCCGATTGGTACGTATTCTCGCCCGACGTCGATCCGACGAGCGCGGCGTTCGAGACGACGGCCAGCGCCGACGGCAAGCCGGACACGATGGTCTCCGCCATCAACCGCACGCTGAAGGACGAGATGGCCGTCAGCCCACGCATCGTCGTCTTCGGCGAGGACGTCGCGGATGCCAGCCGCGAGGACGCGTTGGCGCACGTGCCCGGCAAGGGCGGCGTGTTCAAGGTGACGCACGGACTCCAGAAGCAGTTCGGCGCCGATCGGGTCTTCAACTCGCCGCTCGCCGAGGCCAACATCATCGGGCGCGCGGTCGGCATGGCCACCCGCGGCATCAAGCCGGTCGTCGAGATCCAGTTCTTCGACTACATCTGGCCGGCGATGATGCAGTTGCGCGACGAGATGTCGATGCTGCGCTATCGATCGGGCAACAACTTCTCGTGCCCGATGGTCGTGCGCGTCCCGATTGGCGGCTATCTCCGCGGCGGCGCCCCGTATCACAGTCAGTCTGGCGTCAGCATCTTCGCGCACTGCCCGGGGATTCGCATCGTCTTCCCGTCGAACGCCGTCGATGCGGCGGGGCTGCTGCGGACCTCCATCCGTTGCGACGATCCGGTGCTGTTCCTCGAGCACAAGCACCTGTACCGCCAGACCTACAACAAGGGCGGGTATCCGGGCGCGGACTTCATGATCCCGTTCGGGAAGGGATCGCTGCGGCGCGAGGGCTCGGACGTCGTCATCCTGACGTGGGGCGCGCTGGTGCAGCGCTCGCTGCTCGCCGCCCAGCAGGCCGAGAAGGACGGTATCAGCGCCGCGGTCTTCGATCTGCGCACCATCATTCCCTACGACTGGGACGGCATCGCGGCGCTCGTCAAATCGACCAACCGCGTGATCATCGCGCACGAGGATCAACTGACCTGCGGCTTCGGCGCCGAGATCGCCGCGCGCATCAGTGACGAGCTGTTCGACCACCTCGATGCGCCGATCAAGCGCGTCGCGGCAATGGATTGCCCGGTCGCGTACGCGCCGGACCTCGAAGAGGTCATCCTCCCGCAGTGGGGCGATGTCCTGCAGGCCGTGCGCGACATCGCCGCCTACTAGGGAGGGGCACCGTAGTCGCGGTGCCGGAATCCATTCAGCTCACAGCTCAACAGGCGCGTCTCATCCATCTGGCCGCCCAAGGACTGCTGACGCGCCCACGCCGGCGCGCGCGTAAAGAGGACCTGCTCGCCGCCATTCGGCGGATGGGCGTCCTGCAGATCGACACGATTCACATCGTCGCGCGCAGCCCCTACTTCGTGCTCTACTCGCGCCTCGGCGCGTACCGGCAGGAGTGGCTGGAGGAGCTGCTCGCCGAGGGGGTCATCTTCGAGTGCTGGTCGCACGCCGCCTCGTTCGCGCCGATCGAAGACTACGCGCGGTACCGCCAGCATTGGCGCGGCCGCTATACCTTCTGGGCGATGCGCCACGCACGGCACATGCGGCGCTACCACGGGAAGAAGATGGACGCGCTCCTGGATCGAGTGCGCGATCAAGGAGCCGTCAGAGCGGCTGATTTCGAGGGCACGCGGGGCGGAACCGGCGGCTGGTGGGGGTGGAAGGCCGAGAAGCGGTGGCTGGAGGCGTTGTTTGCGCTCGGCGATCTCATGATCACGCGGCGCGAGAACTTTCATCGCGTCTACGATCTGCGGGAGCGCGTGCTGGCGAAGCCGGCCGCGCAGGCGGCGGGGGCCGGCGCCGAATCGAGCCTGACCGATGACGCGGTGCAGCATCACTTCACGGTCCAGGCCGTGCGCGCGCTTGGCATCACGCAAGCTCGTTGGATTTCCGACTACTTTCGTACGAGTCGACGACTCAAGGACGCGGACCTCGATTCGCTCGTCGGCAATGGCGAGCTCACACGCGTCGACGTGGAGGGATGGACGCGGCCGGGTTATGTTCACTGCGATCACGCGAAGATCGCCGCGTTGGCCGCGAAGGACCGCCTGCGCGCGACGCACACGGCGTTGCTGTCGCCGTTCGATCCGGTCGTCTGGGATCGGGAGCGCGTCGCCACGATGTTCGGCTTCGACTACCGCATCGAATGCTATGTGCCGGAGCCGAAACGGCAGTACGGTTACTACGTGCTGCCGATCCTGCACGGCGGGCGATTGGTTGGACGGCTCGATGCCAAGGCCCATCGGGCCGATCGCGTGTTCGAGGTCAAGCGCCTCTACCTCGAGGCCGACACCGTTCCGACCGAGGGGTTTGCCGCCGCGCTGGCAGCGGCTCTGCGAGCCTGTGCGAGCTGGCATGCCACACCGAACGTGGTGATCACCGAATCTCGTCCACGCGGCTTCGCGCGCGTGCTCCGCGCCGCGCTCGCGGCGCCGTGAC
>DAINCF010000058.1:0-20210 GCA_036732565.1 Vicinamibacterales bacterium | reverse complement strand
GCGTCGTGCCCGCGAATGAAACGCGGCGAGTTGGTGACGACCGTCGTTCGGGCGGCGGTGGCGTGCACGGTCGGCGTGCTCCAGGCCGGCAGCTCCTCGCGCGGCGATCGCCAGCGCTCACGACCAGTCGCGAGATCGAAGGCGATGAGCGCGGAGTCTTTGTAGCGATCGTTCTGCACGATCACGAGATCGCCGTGGATGATCGGCGAGCTCGCCGGCCCCCACTCGTAGGTGGGATCGTCCGCGAGTCCGACCGCGAGCACGCCGAGGTCCTGTCGCCAGAGCTGCTTGCCCGCAATATCGAAGGCGTAGAGCCCTTCGGAGCCGAACAGAGCGACGACGTAGCGGCCATCGGTTGCCGGCGACGCCGACGCGTGACTCGACTTCACGTGGCGCTTCGCGCGCGGCACGCCTTGGTGGACGGTTCGCGACCAGACGAGCCGGCCAGAGGTGATGTCGACGGCGTGCAACTGCCATTGGTGCGAAACGAGGTCCTTGGCTGGATCGGTGCCCGCATCACCAAGCGCGACGGATGAAGCCGCCCTGCCGGGCGCCACGGCGGTCGTCACGAACACCCGATCGCCCCACACTACCGGGCTGGAGTGGCCAAGGCCAGGGATGGATGCCTTCCACACCACGTTGCGCGCGCTGGCCACGTCCCACGAGGTCGGCGGATGACCCGCGGTCGACACACCCGAGGCCGAGGGTCCACGGAACGACGGCCAGTGCTGCGCCGATGCCGGCGCGACGAGGAGCGCGGTCACGATCGCCGTCAGGACGGTTCTCATGCGGAATTGGACGAAACAGGGACGACGGCGGCTTGAGACGCGAGACTTGGGCCTTGGGGCCGCAGGTCAGAAGGCTTTAGGCCTCGTGTCCTCCAAGCCCCAAGTCTCAGGTCTCGAGCCTCGGGCCTGCGGCTTCAGAGCTTCATTTACAATTCCGATCGATGCCCTCGCGCCTGCTCATCCTTGCTCTATGCCTGCTCGCCCCCGCCTGCGATCGACGCGAGCGGTTCGACGTCATCATCCGCGGCGGCACGGTCATCGACGGCATGGGGACGCCGCCGACCCGGGCGGACGTCGGCATTCGCGGCGATCGCATCGAACGGGTTGGCGATCTAATCAACGCCGTGGCGCCCGATATCGTCGACGCAACTGGGCTGATCGTGTCGCCCGGCTTCATCGACGTCCATAGCCACGCCGCCGAAGCGATCGCGACGCCAGAGCGCAAGCTCAACGAGGGCGTGGTCCGTCAAGGCGTCACGACGATCGTCGGCGGGCCCGACGGCGGGCTGTCACCCGAGACGATTCAGAAGCTGATCGCCGCCTATCAGGCGAACGGCATCGGGACGAACGTCGCGTTCTATGTCGGCCACAACGCCATCCGCCGCGAGGTCATGAAGGACTCACAGCGGCGCACGCCGACCGAGATCGAGCTGGCCGATATGCAGCGCCGCGTGAAGGAAGGCATGGAGCTCGGTGCGGTCGGCTTCTCGACGGGGCTGATGTACGAGCCAGGCCTGTTCAGCACCACCGACGAGGTCGTGGCGCTCGCCCGCGAAGTGGCGCCATTTGGCGGCACCTACGATTCGCACGTCAGAGATCCCGTCCACGATCTTATCGGCTCGGACCAGGAAGTGATCGACGTGGCCCGCCGCGCCGGCATCCGCGCGCGCATCGCCCACGAGAAGTCCGTCGGCCTCGAGAACGCCGGCCTCATCACCAAGGTGATCGCGCTCGTGAATGAAGCGCGCGCCAGCGGCCTGGATATCACGACGGATCAGTATCCGTACGACGGCGCCGCCGCCGGCCCGCTCGAAAGCATCATCGTGGTGCCGGAGGATCTGCAGCAGCAGCCCAAGTTCGATCTGCGCGCGGCGCTCAAGCACACCGGGACCCGAGCGCGCCTGAAAGAGACGAGCGAACAGGGTATCGACGGCGGCTTCGCGTGGCTCAAGGCCGTTGGCTACTCCTCGATGCGCGTCGTGAGCGCCGCCTCCGCCCCGGCGCTCGTCGGTCGCTATCTGTCACAGCTCGCCGACGAGCAGCACAAGAGCGGCTTCGATCTCGTGGCAGACCTGTTGATCGCGCACACCGAGCCGATCAAGGTCACCTATGGCGCCATTGCCGAGGCCGACGTGCGCGCCCTGATGGTGCAGCCGTGGAACATGATCGCCAGTGACGGCCAGTACGTGGAGCCAGGAGACCATGGCGGGAATCCGCGCAAGGCCGGCACGTTCGCCCGGGTACTGGGTCGCTACGTGCGCGAGTGGAAGATCCTGACGCTGGAAGACGCGGTGAAGAAGATGACGCGGCTGCCGGCGCAGAGCGTTGGCCTGAGCGACCGCGGCCGGATCGTCGCGGGCACCGCCGCCGACATCACCGTCTTCGACGCCAGCGCCGTCGTCGATCAGGCCACGTGGGACGAGCCCGGCCGCTTCGCCGAGGGCATCCCGCACGTGCTCGTGAACGGCGTGTGGGTGCTCAAGGATGGAAAGATGACCGGTCAGGCACCGGGACACTTCGTGCGCCCACGCACAGGACGCACAGGAACCTAGGGCGAGCGGCCCGTGGGAGCACAGGACGCTCAGGCATCAGCAGTCGTGTTCTGGTTGACGACGCCAGGAACGCGGCCCGAGGCGAGCTCTTGATCGATCATCAGCAGGCCGATGCCGGTGTTGCCGGCGAGACGGATGCGACCCAGCACCGCACGGGCGGCGGCTTCCTCCTCCATCTGCTCGTTGACGAACCACTGCAGCATGACGGTCGACGGCCGGTCCTGCGCCTTCTCGGCCATCGCGTAGAGGGAGTTGATGGAAGCGGTCACCTCCTGCTCGTTCTTCAGCACGTGCTCGCAGAGCGCCTCGGCCGACTTCCAGCTGCTCGGCGGCGCTTCGATCGCCGGTAGCACGACCTTCTGATCACGCTCGACGAGGTGGTCGATGATGCGCTGCGCATGCATGATCTCGTCCGACGACTGCTGGCGCATCCACTTCGCGAATCCCGGCAGATCGTGCTCGGCCAGCCAGATCGACATCGCCAGGTATTCGTGCGAGGCGCGGAACTCGAGCTCCAGATGCGTGTTCAGCCCTTTCAGCAACTCTGCATTCATGGAGAAAGCTTACACCGTCCCACGGCTTGGGGCCTTGGGACCTGAGGTTTGGGGCGGTCGGGCTTTATACGATTTCGCCGCGATGGCGCTTGGTCGCGCGGAGGTGGGCCGTGTAGGCCGAGATCAGGTGAAACGGCCAGCCGAACAAGCCGGCCGTACCGATCCAGAACCCGGGCGTGATGATCAGCCAGAAGATGCCGCGCAGGAAGTCGCCGTTGTAGATCTGGCCGACGCCCGGAATGACCAAGCTGAGCACGGCTGCCGTGCCGGGATTCGATTGAGCCATCAGGTTCTCCGGGTTCTGTAGCAGAACCTAATGAATTAGACGGAGCGGCGTCGCGCGAGTTCGAATCCGAGCCCGCCGAAGGTGATGAAGAGCACCGTGCCGATCATCGCCAGCGGCGTGCGTCCCGTGCCGCCGAAGTAGACCGCGCCGCCCATCGCCGCGGCGGCCGTGAGCCAACACAGCCAGACGACCCATCGCGCAGGTCTGTCGCTCATGACTAGTTCCCGATGCGGTCGGCGAGCAGCGCCACCGTCAGCGCGTAGGCGTGCGCGCAGTTGTATTCGAGCAGCGCCTCGTAATTGCCGTAGACCATATACGTCCGCCGCCCGGCGGAGACGAGGGACGCCGAGCGCTCCACGCGCGGCAGCGCACCGCCCGACACCGCGTGCACGCCCAGCTCGCGCCATCGACTCATCGGCTGCGCGATCGTCATCTCCCGGTGCGCGCGACAGCCGGTCGTGCGCGTGCCCACCTTCTCGATCATGGTCCGCCATCCACCGGCCGGCAACTGCACCTCCCGGCCCCACGTCTCTTGGTCCTGCCAGCCGTGCTCCGCCAGGTAGTTCGCAATCGACGCGAACACATCTCCGGTCGATCGCCAGATGTCGCGCTGTCCATCTTCGTCGAAGTCGGCCGCATATTTCAGATAGCTCGAGGGCATGAACTGCGTCTGCCCCATCGCCCCCGCCCACGAGCCTTTCAGCGCGGGCGGCTCGATGTATCCGCGATCGAGGATCTCGAGCGCCGCGAAGAGCTCGCTGCGAAACAACGCTTCGCGGCGGCCTTCCCACGCGAGCGTCGCCAGTGCCTGCACGATCGGCCGAACGCCGCTGAACCGTCCGAAGTTCGACTCGATGCCCCAGATCGCCACGATGAAGCGCGACTGAACGTGATAGCGATCCGCCACGCGGCGCAACAGCGCACGATGCTCGGTCGCGCGCTGATGCGCGGTCCGGACGAACGTGCGCGTCAGCCGGCGCTGGACGTAGCGCTCGATCGAGAGCACGGTCTCCGCCTGTGAGCGATCGCGCGTGACGACGATGTCGAGCGGCTCCAGCCCGGCTAGTGCCGCATCGACCGTCGCCGCCTTGAGACCGCGCGAGATCGCCTCCTCGCGGAAGGCAGCGACCCACTGCGGGAAGGCTGGACGTTCCGGCGTGCCGGGCGGCTCGCTCGAGCCTTGTGCGTCACCGATCGCGGTCGAGCCGGCGAGCGAGAGCGCCACTACGCCGGCAAGCATCGCGTACCGCAGTCGCAGCCGTTGTCTCGCGAGCACGACTCCATTGTCCCCGACACCGTCCCCCAGGGGAAGCGTGGCGTCTCCGGTAGGGCGCCAAACAGTGCTATACAAGACAAATATGCTGGTTACGCTTGCCGATCTCACCGTCCAAGAGATTTTTCCCGGCTTCCGTGCGCGCGTCGTCCACTCGGCGCGAACCTCACAGTCGTGGGTGGACATCGATGCGGGCGCGAGCTTCCCGCTGCATCAGCATCCACACGAGCAAGTGGTCAACGTTCTCTCCGGAGAGCTCGAGCTGGTCGTGGACGGCAAGGCGCATCGTCTGACCGGTGGCAACAGCTACATCATTCCGCCGGACACGCCGCACTCCGGCCACGCAGTCACTGACTGCCGGGTCCTCGACGTCTTCGCCCCGGTCCGAGAGGAATACCGGTAGCGACTCCGGTGACAATGTAGGGGCGGTTCGCGAACCGCCCCTACCCGTATGCCAATGAGTGGCTGGGTTCGGTGATTACAGTGCGTTGCCTGCGGCGCCGTCGACCATGATCGCTTGGCCAGTGATGTAGCTGGCGGCTTCGGACGCGAGAAAGACCACGAGGTTGGCCAGCTCGTCGGGCCTCCCCAGCCGTCCAAGAGGAATAGTGGCAACGGAGTGGCGCTTGACGTCGTCGAGCGACTGACCGGACTTCGTGGCGTTCGCGCGATCGAGCTCGTCGACGCGCTCGGTCTGCACGCGGCCGGGCGCGACGACGTTGACGAGGATCTTGTCCGGTGCCAGCTCGCGCGACAGCGTCTTGGCCAGCCCCCAGACACCGGCGCGCATGGCGTTGGACAGCACGAGGTTCGGGATCGGCTGCTTGATCGAGGAGGACGCGATGGTCAGGAGGCGGCCGTAGCCGGCCTTCTTCATCTCGGGGACGGCCGCGTTGACGATGCGCACGAAGCTGAGGAGGTTCTGCTCGAACGCGTGCTGCCACTGCGCTTCGGACATGGCGCGGAATTCACCCGCCGGCGGTCCGCCGGCATTGTGCACGACGATCTCCAGCCCGCCATAGTGCTCGACCACCGCGTCCACGAGGCGCGCCGCGTCGTCGCCGTTCTTCACGTCGGCCACCAGCGCCTGGACGCGTGCGCCGGTCTCCTGCCGGATGCGATCCGCGGCCGATTCGATGCGCTCCTGGTCGCGGCTGCAGATGACAAGATGGCACCCTTCGCGGGCCAGCCCCAATGCCGACGCGTAGCCCAGACCGCGGCTCGCGGCCATCACGATCGCTCGTTTTCCCTGAAGTCCGAAATGCATGCCGTCAGTGTCCTGGCCGCGCCGCGCGGCGAAACTCATGGGATCTACCGGTAGTGGGTAGCAATCCTGTCGATGGGCTCCACTAGATCCGATCGCGCTTGACGACGCGATTGATCACCGGTTTCTGGGCGCGGAGATACGCGTAGATGGCCGACAAATCCTCACGCGTCATGCGGCCGTACGATCGCCAGTACATCAGCGTATTGCGCGAGCGCTCACGCTCGGGCAGCACACGCGCCGGAGCATGTTCCCACACTTTGAAGCGTGAGACGAATGCGGTCTCGCTCCAGGTGCCGATGCCGGTGTCGGCGTCGGGGGTGATGTTGGGGCTCCTCACGACGCCACCGGCGGGCAGATGGAACTCCACGCCTCCGGCGAAGAGCAGTCCTCCCTCTGGCTGACGATACTGATCCGTCCGCGTATGACACTCACCGCAGCCGGCCATGCGCACGAGGTATCCGCCGTAGGCGACTTTGTCGCCGCGATCCGGACGGGTCTGGAAACGCGCGCGTTGCGGCAGCGTACGCACCATGAGGCGCGAGGGGAAGCTGAGCGACCGCCGCGGCACTTCGCTTTCGACCGGCGCCATCGTGCGCATGTAGGCGACGATCGCCTCGATGTCCTCGCGATCCACTTCGCCGAAGTGCGGATACGGCATCAACGGGAAGAGCGAATCGCCGCGCGGATTCACACCGCTCGTAATCGCGCGAATCAGCTCGCCATCGGTCCAGTCGCCGACCGACGCAGGCGTGACGTTGGGCGCATAGAATCGGCCGGGCAGCCCCGGAATCATCTCGGGCGTGAAGGGATCGCCGCCGCGCCCTTCGGTGCCGGCGACGACCGGCCCCGCGTACTGCGACCAATCACGAGTGGAGTGGCACGTGGCGCAGGCCGCGACGTTCTCGAACAGGTATTTCCCGCGCTCGATGCGGGCGGGCGTCATCGGCACCGACGCGGGTCCTGGCGGCGGGACGTTCGGATAGGCGGTCGTCACGTAGCCCACACCCGCAGCGCCAACGCCGCCAACCAGAGCCGTACCGACGAGCAGTCCTGTAATAAGCCGTTTCATCCCCTGGCGCTCCTCGAAAAATCGGGATGCGTCGAATTGTATCCGATTGCAACGTGCCGCCTCTGGGCCGTGAGCTGTAGGGCGGCTCGCGAGCGGCCCCTACGTCGTCGCCGCAGAGCCGCCCCTACGTGGTCGCCGCAGCGGGAGCGAGTGCAAGTCGTCTCAACAGATCGTCGAGATCGGCGAGCGTGTCGGCATCCACCGGCGTGAACGGTGCGCGGACACGCGGCGAGTCGATGGCGCCGCGTCGGTGATAGATGTGCTTGCGCAGCGCCAGGTTGATCCGCGGCTGATTCTCGAAGCGAATCAGTGGCATGAAGCGATAGAACACGTCGGTCGCACCGTCGATGTCGCCGTCGGTGAATCGCCGGTAGATGTCGACGAGGATCTCGGGAAACGCGAAGCCCGTCATCGTCCCGACCGCGCCGTGCCGCAGCTCCTCGAGAAACATCATGCCGCCCAGGCCGCCGAAGATGCGCACGTCAGGGTTGGCGGCGCGCACCTGGCTGACCTTCATCGGCGACGGCTCGTCTTCGAGCTTGAGAAACCGACAGCGCTCGGACTTCGCGCCAAGCGAGGCGATGAGCTCGACGCTCATCGTGATGCCGCCGACCGCGGGCGGAAAGTCCTGCACCACGACCGGAATGTCGATGGCGTCGGCGACGGCGAGATAGTGCCGCTCGAGCGCCGCATCGTTGGTCCGCGCCAGCTTCGGCGGCGCCACCATCACCGCGCGCGCCCCCAGCGCCTGCGCGCGTCGACTGAACGCGATGCATCCGTCGGTGCCAGCGTGTGTAGTGCCGACGCAAATCGGCAGATCGCCAGCCGCGGCCATCGTCTCCTCGATCACCCGATCCCGCTCGCCCTCGGTCAACTTGTCCGCTTCACCAAGGACACCGAGAATGGTCATCCCATCGACGCCGCGCGCTTTGGTAAACGACGTCAACCGCCGCAAGCTCGGCACATCCAACTGCCCGTCAGGCTGAAACGGCGTTGGCGTAATGTTGTAAACACCGGAGAGGTAGTCGAACACATTGGAAGTATAAGGTGCCTGGGTGCCTGGGTGCCTGGGTGCCTAGGTGCTGGGTGCCTAGGTGCTGGGTGCCTAGGTGCTGGGTGCTTGGGCGCTGGGTGCTGGGTGCTCGGGGGTACTCATTTCGGGTCTGGTGTGGACTCGAGATATTGGATGAGTCCGTTCACAGCGCTCAGCGCTCGCCTCACCGCGCGCTCGTAGTCACGCAGTTCGGGCTCTGAGAGATAGCCGCGGTCGACGGCGTCGCGGAGGTGATTGAGGACCTCCAATTCCGACGCCTTGCCAATCCGCGCGAACTTTGCAAAGTCGCCATGACGAAACCGGCCGAAGCCCTCGGCGATGTTGCGTGTTGCCGACGCGGCAGAGTCCCTCAGCTGTTCGCGAAACCGATAGTCGCGGACAACGGCGGGACGACGACATAGATCGTAGACACGGCGTTTGAGATCGTCGGCAAGTCGCCACGCCGCTAACTCCTCGAGACGCTTGGCTCCGGCCATATAGACGTCTCTGGAGCAAGGCGGGGGCCATGGCGCCCAGTGCGGCCGGTGAGGCGCTTTACGCCTTCACGTTCGGAAACGCGTCAAGAAATGCAACCCGAAGGGCCAAATCGATCGCGCATTCTGCGATGTGCGGAAGCACTCAGCACCCAGGCACGCAGGCACCCAGTTACCCAGCCCCTACCTCTGCACACGATTCACGACCGGCCTTTGCGTCCGGAGAAACGCGTAGATGGCGCCGAGATCGTCCCGCGTCATGCCGGCGTACTCTCGCCACGGCATGAAGGTATTGTCCATTCGCTCCGACTCGGTGAGCACCGGATCCGGCGCAGTCTCGAAGGCTTTGAATTTTTCGATGAACTGCGCCTCGGTCCAGGTGCCGATGCCAGTGTCGGCATCCGGCGTGATGTTGGCCGGGCGGATGATGGTGCCCCAGGACGTCTTGAAGTCGGTGCCACCGGCGAAGTCCATCCCTGGCTTGGGCTGTCCCTGAACGGCGGGCGTGTGGCAATCCGCGCATGACGCCATCCGCGTCAAATACGCACCGTACTCCACGCGGTCACTCGGGGCCGGCCGCGGGGAGAAGGTCGCCGGCCGTGGAATCGTGCGGATCACGAGGTGCATCGGGAAATCCAGTGACCGTGTGGGCACGTGATTGGCGATTGGCGTCAGCGTCCGCATGTAGGCGACGATCGCGTCGATGTCCTCGCGGTCCAGCGCGCCGTAGTTGAGATATGGCATCAGCGGGAAGAGCGCCTCACCCCGCTGGTTGACGCCGGCGGTCAAGGCGCGGACGATTTCGCCGTCGGTCCACTCACCAAGCGCCGCCGGCGTGATATTGCGGGCGTAGAAAGTTCCCGGCAGGCCCATCTCGCGCGTGAACGCTTCGCCGCCCTTGCCATCGGTGCCGCGGACGACCGGTCCGGCGAAGTGCGTGAAGTCACGCGCCGAGTGGCAATCGACGCAGATCGCGACGTGATCGAAGAGATACTTGCCGCGCGCGATGGACTCCGGCGTCGAGGCGACTTGCACGCGGTCCGCCGCCGGGACCGCCGGATAGGTCGACAACAAATATACGAGGCCGCCGCCCACGAGCGTCAGCACAAACACCACCAGCCCGAGCAGCCACTTCATGCTGTGAACTACGCGGGCCGGACGCCAAAGTTGCGTCGCTTACCGAATGCTTACGGTCCAGCCTTGTCCGGCCTTCTAGCGTGGCGTGGCAACGCCCGCGCTGAACTTCTCGACGCGGTGGACAACTGGTGCTTGGCTGCGCAAGAAGGCGTAGATGGCGCCCAGGTCATCGCGCGTCATGCCGGCGTACTGACGCCAGGGCATGACGGTGTTCTCTTTCTGCTCGGCGTCGGACAGCGCCGGGGCCGGGGCGTTGTCCCATGCCTTGAATTTGTCCACGAACTGCTGCTCCGTCCACGTGCCGATGCCCGTGTCGGCATCGGGCGTGACGTTCGCGCTCCTCACCGCGCCGCCCCAGGGCCAGCGGAACTCCATGCCGCCCGCGAAGGCCATGCCTGGACGGGGCGTGCCCTGATCTTGCAAGGTGTGACATTCGGCACAACTGGCCGTGCGCGCGAGATAGCCGCCATAGGCCACGCGATCGCTCGGTGAGGGCCGCGGTACGAACGCCGCCGACTGCGGAATCGTCCGGATGATCAGGTGCATCGGGAACTGCAGCGATCGATCCGGCACGTGGTTGGTGATCGGCTGCAGCGTACGCAGGTAGGCGATCATCGCCTCCACGTCCTCGCGATCCATCTGCCGGTAGTTGGGATACGGCATCAACGGGAACAGCGCGTCGCCGCGCTTGTTCACGCCGACGGTGATCGCGCGCAGGATCTCGCCGTCGGTCCAGTCACTGATGCCAGCCGGGGTGATGTTGCGCGCGTAGAAGTCACCCGGCGTGCCCATGATCTCGTTGGTGAACGCTTCCCCGCCCTTTCCGTGCGTCCCGTCGATGATCGGCCCGGCGTACTTCGTGAAATCGCGCGTGGAGTGGCAATCGACGCAGATCGCCACGTGGTCGAAGAGGTACTTGCCGCGCGCGACTCGCTCCGGCGTCGAGGCGACCTGAACGTGCTCGGCCGCCGCGACCGCCGGATAGGTCGAAAAGAAGTACGCGAGGCCGGCGCCGATGATCACCACCAGCACCACCAGCAGCCCGACGAGCCATCGCAATGCGCGCCGCATCTCTACTTACTGGCTGGTGGTCGTGCGCTTCGTCTGTTTCGACTTCGCGACGATCGCCGCCGCGTCCGCCGCGAGCTTCTTCGCGTCGTAGACGATGCCGTCCTTGACGACGAAGTCGACGCCGCCGACCCGTTCAGGCTTGTTGAGCTGATCGTTCAAGCGCACCGCGCCCGTCACGTACAGCGTCTTGAAGTTCTGGAGCGGGTTCTCTTTCGTGAGCACGAAGTCGGCCTTCAGCCCCGGCCGGATGATGCCGAAGTCGATCGCCTTGCCCTTCGGCTCGGCCAGCGCTTGCGCGCCGTGCAGCGTCGCCGAGCGGATCACCTCCAGCGGATGGAAGCCCGCCTCCTGCAGCATCTCGAGCTCCAGGATGTAGCCGAAGCCGTAGGTCTGATAGATGAACCCGGAGTCCGACCCGGTCGTCACGCGGCCACCGGCGTTCTTGTAGTCGTTCAAGAACGACATCCAGACCTGGTAGAACTTCTTCCACGCGATCTCGTCGTCGGTGGTCCAGTCGAACCAGTAGGCGCCGTGCGCGATGCGGTTCGGCTGATAGAACTCCCACAACGACTGCAGCGTGTAATTCTCGTGCCAGTCGGCGTTGCGCATGCGCATGACGTCGCGCCCGGCCGAGTAGATCGTCATCGTCGGATCGATGACGAACTTGCGATCGACCCATTCCTTGATCAGCGCGTTCCACGGCTCGCTGCCTCGCTCGTGGACCTTGTCCCAGTTGCGCGCGACCTGCCCGAAGCGGTGGTACTCGTCGTTGTAGTTCTGAGTGACGGGATAGGTTTGAATGCTCTGGTCCTTGTAGAGCGACTCGAACAGACCGTAGTAGTGCGTCATGGCGCCGAGGCCGAGGCGCGACGCGTCGCGCGCCGTCATCCGCGCCACGCCCATCTGATCCAGGTGCGCCGTCGAGCCGAGCCCGTTCTTCTTGGCCTCGTCGAGCAGCGCTTCCATGATCTCCGGGTCAAAGGCGCCGAGCTTCAGACCGTCGATGCCCTTCTTGGCGGCGAAGCGTACCCATTCGCGCGCGGTCTCCGCCGTCTGCGGCTTGCTGCGATCCCAGCCTTCACCGCTGAACGGCCGGTGATACGAGTAGATGCGCGGGGCGACGATCTGGTTCTTCGCCGACAGCTCCCGCTGCTGCAGATCCCAGTCCATCGATCCACACGGCACGCCGCGTACCGTCGTCACGCCATGCGCGAGCCAGAGCTTGTAGACGTACTCCGGATTGTTCGCCTGCCCGCCACCGCAGTGGACGTGCAGATCGACGAAGCCGGGCATGAGATACATGCCGGTGCCATCGATCTCTTTCGTGCCCTTGGCTGGCCGGCGATCGCCGATCGCTACTTTCGGGAACCCGACGCTGGCGACTTCCTTGATGAGGCCTTGCTCGACGACGATGTCCATCGGCCCGCGCGGCGGCGCGCCCGTGCCGTCGATCATGGTGACCCCGCGAATCACGAGCCGGTCGAACGGTCCTTCGCCCTCCCCCGTTCGGCGGTCGGGCGTCGGCATCATCTGTTGCGCCGCTACCGTCATCGTCGCGGCCGCCACGAGACCTGCCGCCAGCCATGTCTTACAAAACCTGCGCATATGCGTTCGCTCCTTCGCTTGTGGAGCCCAGTTTACTTCCGTTCCGCCGAGGTTCCCACGAGGGTTCCGAGGTTCCTTTAAAGGGTTCGGTTCCAAACGAGGGTTCCTCGCGCGGGTTCACGCGGCCGTTCGGTTCCCACGCGGGATCGCGAAACCTCGCGCGTGGAACCAGCACGGGAACCTCATGCGAACCAAGCCCGCGTGAGGAACCCGTCGGCACCTCTGTCCGGAACCGAACCTCTGCGAGGAACCTCCGCGGGAACTTTCGTCGGAACCCTCGTGAGGAACCTTCTCGCTACTCGGTCCTCATGACACCGACCGGGTCCACGTGCATCGCTCGCCGGGCGGGGATGAGGTTGGCGGCGGCGGTCACGAGGAGCAGCAAAGCGGTGGCGCCTGCCCAGGCGATGGGATCCGTGGCGCCCGTGCCATAGAGCGCGCCCCGAAGGAGCGTGGTGGCCGCGACGGCAAGCAGCAGCCCCGTGACCAGGCCGACGACAGCCAGGCCGAGGCCCTGGCGCATGACCATGCCCAGCACGGTTCGTGGCCGCGCGCCAAGCGCCATCCGGATGCCGATCTCGCGCGAGCGGCGGGCAACCGAGAACGCAATCACGCCGTAGAGCCCAATCGCCGCCAGGACGAGGCCGGCCACGCCGAAGGTGCCCACGAGCACGGCGGTGGCGCGGATCGGAAACAGCGTCGTCGAGATCTGATCGCGCATCGTCTGATCGTCGATGAAGATGGCCGATGGCTCGAGCGCGAGCACGGTCTGACGCATCGCGGCCAGCAGCGCCGTCTCGTCGCCCTTGGTGCGCGCCATGATGACGTTGAACGAAGCGTTCGGTCGCTGCGTCGACGCGAAGTAGATAGCCGGGGTCGTCGCCTCACCGACCGTGTGCAGCTTGTGATCCGCGACGACGCCGACGATCTGGAAGTTACGGCCGCCGCCCAGCGTGTTCTCGAAGACCTCTCTCCCGATCGCGCTCTCTCCAGGCCAGTACTTGCGCGCGAACGCGTCGTTGACGATGGCGACACGCGGGGTCTCCGGCGCGTCCGACTCGACGAACGCCCGGCCGTGCAAGACGCCGATGCCAAGCGTGGTGAAGTAGTCCGGCGAAACCCTGCCGCTGCTGATCGACGGACCCATTTGATCCAGGGCCGTCTGGAGCCCCGGTATGGCGATGTTCGTCGAATTGTAGTTGACGGCGAACGGCACGCGCGACGCGAGCGCGACGGCGTCGACATCCGGACGCCCGCGGAGCCGTGCCACGACCTCGTCGAAGAAGCGACGGCTTCTCGCATCGTCGTAGCGCAGCATGCCGGTCTCGATCGACACCATTGCCAGGCCAGAGGTACGGAAGCCGACGTTGGCCCGCTGTGAGGCGTTCAGGCTGCGCAGCATGAGTCCTGCGGACACCAGCAGCAAGACCGTCACGGCAATCTGCGCCACCACCAGGCCGTCCCGGAGCGTCCATCGGCGGCCGGCCACGCGTGCGGTCGGGGTGCCGCCCTTCAGATCGGACACCAGATCGAGCCGCGCGGCCCGGGCGGCAGGCGCGAGACCCGCAGCCAGGGCGGTCAGGCCGGCCGCGATCGCGGCGAACGTCAGGACCCGCCAGTCGAGGCGCAAGTCGAGCACGATCGGGATCGGAATCGGCAGATCGATCGCCGCCAGCGCCCGCGTGAGCCAGAACGCCAGGGCGACGCCGATCGCCAGCCCGCCGGCCCCGAGCACCAGGCTTTCCGCCAGCAGTTGACGCACGATCCGCCATCGGCTGGCACCGATCGCGAGGCGGATGCCGATTTCCCGCTGACGCGCCGCGGACCGCGCGAGCAGCATGCCGGCGACATTCGCGCACGCAATCAGCAGAAGCAAACCGACGGCCGCCATCGTCCCGGTGAGAATCCATCGCAGCATCCCGTCGCCCTCGGGGTGCAGACGCGTGTCGGCGGCCGGCCGCACGGTGACCCGGCGATCCTTGTTCGTGGCGGGATGCGCGTCCCGGAGCTGCGCGGCGAGCACCTCCAGGTTCGCTCGCGCCGCGTCGACCGTCACGCCGGGATTGAGGCGCGCCTTCGCGAACAACCATCGCTGCCCTCGCCGATCCAGCCGGTTCGTCCCCTCCGGCGACGGCACGGAGTCCTGGATGCCTGCCGGCTCGACGTCATCGACGAAGGTGAGTGGAATCCAGAGCTCCGGCGCGAGCATCGGCACCATGCCGCTGAACGCCGCGTCGGCGACGCCGACGATCGCGTAGGTTTCTCCGCGCACCCGCAGCGAGCGCGAAAGGACGGCGGAATCGCGGCCGAATTCCTGCCGCCAGTAGCGCTCCGAGATCACCGCCGCGCGCGGCGCGTCCGGACGATCGTCGTCGGGCAGCAGGCCGCGGCCGAGCGCCATGGGCACGCCGAAGACGCCGAAGTAGTTGCCGGTCACAACCTCGCCGAGCGTAAGCCGCGCGCGATCGCCCTGCGCGACGGCGCCGAACATCGGCGAGTAGGCCACGATGTCTTCGAACGTATCGCTCCGAGCGCGATAGTCGTTGAGGTCGGGCACCGAGCTGGTCGCGAACGTGTCCAAGTCGCTGCCCGACGTGTAGATGTCGACGAGCCGTCCGGGCTCCGTCACGGCCAGCGGGCGCAGCAGCAGTGCATCCACGACTGAATAGATGGCGGTATTGAAGCCGATCCCGAAGCCGAGCGACAGCAACGCCACGAGCGTAAAGCTCGGGCTCGCCATCAGCCACCGAACCGCGTAGCGGAAGTCGGACACGATGCCTCCAAGCCGTCGCGTGTAGGGGCGGTTCGCGAGCCGCCCTACGTCCTCCAGGCCCCAAAGTCGCGAGACCGAGACCCGAGCCTTGTTTTCAGACCTTACGGAATTTGCCGGCGTTCCGTTGCATCAGCGCGGTCGTGAGGCGCGGCGCCCAGCGCGCCGCGCGCGTCAGCGCCCGGTTGATGCCGCCGTTGACGTAGACGATGTCGCCGCGCATGACGGCGTCGTAGCCTTGTCGCGCGACGGTTGGGGCGTCGAGCCACATGAAGCGCGGAAACCGATTGACCCGGGCGCGGGTGCCAGTGATGTCGTGGAATTCACTGAGCGTGAATCCAGGGCAGAGAGCCGTCACGTGAACGCCGTCTTTGCGGACCTCTTGCGCGAGCGCCTCCGAGAACCGAACCACGAAGGCCTTGGACGCGGCGTAGAGCGTGTGCCCCGCCACGCCCGGCAGCAGGCCCGCCAGCGATGCCATGTTGATCACACGTCCCCATCGCCGCTCGATCATCCCGGGCAGCAATCGGTGCGTCAGCTCAGACACGGCGACCACCAGCACCTGCAGCAGCTCGTGCTGCTGCTGCCACTGCGTCGACCGATAGCCGCCAGGGACCCCGTAGCCGGCGTTGTTGACCAGGACGTCGACGTGCACGGCCCGCGCGGACAGCTCCGCGGCCAGCCGCCCCGGCGTTGCGGGATCGGCCAGGTCGTCGACGATGACGTGGGTCGCGATGTGATGTCGGGCCGAGAGGTCGTGTGCCAGCGTGTGTAGCCGTTCCGCCCGCCGCGCGGTGAGCACGAGATCGAACCCTTCCTCGGCCAGCACCTCGGCGAAGGCCCGGCCGATTCCGGCCGACGCGCCCGTCACCAGGGCGACCCGGCCCGATCCTTCTCTCGTCACGTCTAACCCTTTAGCCCGCCGGAGGCGGGAAAAACGACGCTGCCACGAAGACGGAGCCTGACCATCGGGGCTCTTTTCGGCAGCTGAAGCGCAGCCTCGATAGTATAGGTATGATGGATGGTCCCAAGGGAGGAAGCATGCAGTTTGTTCGTCTCGTCGGCCTCGCGTGTCTCGCCGCGCTCGTCACCGGTTGCATCAACAGCGCGACGCTCTTGAAGATCAAACCCGACGGCAGCGGTACGATCGAGCAGACGATGCTCATGAACATGCAGGCGCTCCGGCCGATGATGCAAGGGCTCGAGCAGCAGGGGGCCAAGCCCGCGGGGCCTGCCGTCAACGAAGCCGACCTCAAGCGCGCGGCCGAGCGCATGGGTGGTGTCACCTACGTCTCCGGCGAGCCGATCAAGGGGCCGAACGGCTTCGAGGGCGTCAAGGCCCTCTACTCGTTCGAGGACATCACCAAGGTGCGCGTCGATCAGGATCCCCAGATGACCGGCAGCACCACGGGCTTCAGTGCCAGCCCCGCGGCGAAGCCGGAGGAGGATGCCGTGCAGTTCAAGCTGGCGAAAGCGGCGGGCGTCTCGACGCTGACCATCACGTTCCCCGACAAGCCGGGCGACGCGAGCAAAGCGGCGCCGGGCCCCGAGAGCGGCGGCCCCGACATGTCGAACCCGCAGATGCTGGCGATGATGAAGTCGATGTTCGACGGCTTCAAGGTCAACATCGACCTGGAAGTGCTGGGCACGATCGTCAAGACCGATGCCGATTACGTCAGCGGCTCGAAGATCACGCTGCTCGAAATGGACTTCGCGCAGCTGCTGCAGGACGAGGCCAAGCTGAAACAGATTCAGTCGAAGGTCAAGCCGGGCGCGTCGATCAGCGAGGTCAAGCCGTATCTGAAGGACGTCAAGGGCATCAAGATCAACAACCCGGTCGTCACCGTGGTCTATCGGTAAGGCTGGTCGGTCTGGTGGGGCTGGTCGGGCAGGTTAGGGATTGGTTCACCTACCTGGCTAACCCGCCCTACCTGCCTTACCCGCCGAAACAGATCACCCGCCCGTCGCCCGATCCCACGACGACCCTGCCTGACACCACCGCCGGCGACGAGGTGATTGCGCCACCATCCTCGTACTCCCAGAGCACGGACCCGGTTTTCAGATCGAGGACGTAGAAGCGGCCATCGCTGGAGCCGATGTAGACGCGATCGCCGGCGATCGCCGGCGACGAGTCGATGCGCGCGCGCGTCATATGGGTCCAGCGCGCCTTGCCGGTCGCGGCGTCGAGCGCGTGGACCATCCGGTCGCGACCGCCGAGGACAACCTGGCCATCGACCACCGCCGGCGACGAATAGAACGGAAACTTGCGATCCGGGTGCTCGTAGCTCCACTTCACCGCGCGCTTCTGGAGATCGAGCGCCAGCACTTGATTGTCGAACGTGCCGAAGTACGCCACGCCGCCCATCACGGCGCACGAGGCGCCGGTGTACGCGGTGGCCGAGGTCGTGAAGATCTGGCGTCCGTCGCTCACCCGCACCGCGTGCATGATCTCATCGCACCCGGCGAAGTAGGCGACACCGTCGACGATCGACGGGGTCCCGTGCACGTAGTTCTCGGTGGCGAGCACCCAGCGCTGCTTGCCATCGGCGGCGCCGAGCCCGTAGAGGCTGCCGTCGTACGATCCGATCAACACGACGTCGTTGACGATGACCGGTGATGATTTGATCTCGGACTTGGTCTTGACGGTCCACGCCACCTTACCGTCCGCGACGTTGACGGCGTGGAAGACGCCTTGGAGATCGCCGATGTACACGCGTCCACCGCCGACAGCCGGTGACGACTCGCCGATGGCCTCGCCCGCCTTGTATCGCCACTTGAGCGCACCATCGCTGAGCGCGAGCGCGATGAGCTCACCCTCGCCGATGCCGATGTAGACCGTGCCGTCGAGAACGGCCGGCGACGAGTCGAGCGTCTCCGCGCCTTCCCACGCCCACAGGCGCTTGAGCGTGGTCGGGACCTGCGCGAGCGACACGCCGGAGAGGCTGGGCGAGCCGCGAAACTGCGGCCACGCGTCGGCCGGAGCGCCCGCGCGCGCTTGGGCCCCCACGACACGCGGCGCAAGCAGCGCAGCGCCGACCCCCGAGAGGAATGTGCGCCGGTTCATGATGCGCGGTAGCGGGTCTTCAGACCCGCCTGCGATCACTGCGCACTGGGCTTCTTGTAACTCGCGCCCTCGGCCAGCGCGTAGAGCTGATTGCGATTCATGACGAACAGCGTGCCGTTGGCGGGCACGACCGTCGAATAGACCGAGCTGCCCATGTTCTGCTCGGACACCACCTTGAGCTCGCGACCGTGCTGGAGCACCGTGACGTCACCGTCCTCGTCGCCCAAGTAGACCTTGTCGTCGACGATCATCGGCGAGCTCCAGATGGCCGCGAACATGTCGTGCGTCCACAGCGGCTTGCCGGTCTTCAGATCCAGGCAATGCAGGAAGCCGCTGAAGTCCGACAGGTAGATCAGGCCGTCCTTGATCGCCGCGGTCGAGATCGAGCGGCGGATCTTGTCGAAGTGCCAGAGGCGGCCGCTCTCGGTGATGTCGCCGGTCTTCGTGGGGTCGATCGCATAGGCATGGCCGACGCCTTCACCGTGCTCGGGATCCTGTCCGTTGGCGATGTAGACAACGTTCTCGAAGATGACCGGCGTGCTGATCAACTCGTTGCGCGTCTTCGGCCAGACCGCGTCTTTGGGGTTGGTATCGAACTCCCAGAGTTTCTTCCCGGTCTTCGCCTCGTAGCCGCGGACCCAGCCATCGCCTTGACCGTGCACGACCTGCACGACACCCCCGACGGTGCCGACGGTTGGCGTAGACCACTGCCCGTGCAGGATGCGATCCTCGACCGAGTTGTCCTCCCACACCAGCTTCCCGGTCGTCCGATCGAGCGCGATGATCGACGGCGCGCGCGGCGAAGGAATGTTGACGTGGCTCTCGTCCTGGCCGTTCGATGTGCTCAGGAAGATCAGGTTCTCGTGGGCCACCGGTGACGAGTTCGCGAGGTTGTGCGGGAACACGCCGATCTCTTCCATCATGTCGAACTTCCAGATGATGTCGGGATCGGCCTTGCTGGTCAGCTTCTCGTCCTTGAACGGCCCGTCGTTCTCATCGTCGTGAAAGCCCTGGATGTCGACCGCCATGACTTCCGCGCGATTGGAGACGTAGTAGGCAACGTTGTCGATGACCAGCGGCGACGAGGCGATGCCTTGGAACGGCCAATCGTTGGCCCGACCCGAGGCCAGCTTCTCGTGCGTCGCCTGCCACATGAACGTGCCGTCCGACTCGCGGAACGCCATCAGGACGCCGCGATCGCCCCCCTGCTTGGCATCGCGCACGGCTTCGTTGTTCGTGCCAACCAGCACGACGCCGCCGGCGACCACCGGATTGCCGTACGACTGCGATCCGAGCTCGGCGACCCACTTGACGTTCTTGCCGGCCTTGACGTCCCACGTCGTCGGCAGGCCCTTCATGGGCGACACCATGTTGCGCGCCGGCGCCCCACCCCACATGGGCCAATCTGCAGAGAGCACCGCCGGCAGCGCAAGGAGGCAGAGAAGAATGCGAAGAGTCATAGGCATCACTGGTTCTTGTACACCTTGACGTTGTCGAAGTAGAGGTCCGAAATACCGTCGCCGTAGAGACCGGGGCTGCCATGGCGGTGCGGAATGGTATCGATCTTCTCGACCGTCCACGCCGCAGGCTCGGCTTCCGCCGCCGGCCACACCTTGCCGCGCACTTGCGTCGTCCCATCAGGGCGGTTGTCGACGCGCAGCTTCATCCGATACCAGGTATCGACCGCCCACTTGTACGGCGCGCGGACGGTCATCTCGTCCGCCGCCTGCCACGGATGCAACTCGACCTTCTGCCCGTTGCCGAACAGCATCAGCACATAGCGCTGGTTGATCAGCCCGGCATCGCCGCGCTGACGACGCTGATCGCGGCCACGCACGTCGGCTTCGACCGTGTAGTTTTCCCACGACGGCGGCCCCAGCATGGCCTTCGCGCGACGGCCCACGGTGTCGTCACGCGGCCGCATCAGGACGTTGCCGACGCCTTCCACCGTCCGCTGGAAGACTTTGCCCGGCGCACCGACCCACCACGCCGGCGGCGGTTCGCCGCCCGGATTCTCGAAGTCGTAC
>DAINCF010000057.1:0-20333 GCA_036732565.1 Vicinamibacterales bacterium | reverse complement strand
GTGGTGGTTGGCGGCACGAGCGGTATCGGCCGGACGCTCGCGCTCGGATTGGCGGATGCGGGGGCACACGTGGTGGCGACGGCGCGGCGAGAGCCGCACGTGAACAGCGTTGCCGCCGACATCGAAGCCCGCGGCCGGCGAACGCTTCGCGTCACCTCGGACGTGGCCGACGTCGCGTCGCTCGAACGTCTCCGCGACGCGTGCCTCGAGGCCTTCGGCGCCATCGATGTCCTGGTCTATGCCGCCGGTATCACCAAGCGGGTGAGTACGTTGGCGATGGCTGAAGACGATTGGCAGTCCATCCTCGACGTCAACCTGACGGGCGCGCTTCACGCGTGCCAGGTGCTGGGGGCGCCGATGGTCGCGCGCGGCAGCGGATGCGTGGTCACCATTGCCTCGCTCGCGTCGTTTCTTGGGCTGATGGAAGTTGCCGCCTACACCGCCAGCAAGTCCGGGCTGGCGGGTCTCACTCGCGCGCTCGCCATCGAGTGGGCGCCGAAGGGCGTACGCGTCAACGCGATCGCGCCCGGCGTCTTTCGCACCGATCTCAACAGCGCCATCCTCGAGGGTCCACGCGGACAGGAATTCCTGATGCGCACGCCGATGCGCCGGTTCGGCCAGCTCGACGAGCTCGTCGGGGCCGCGATCTATCTCGCGAGCGATGCCTCGAGCTTCGTCACCGGGCAAGTGCTTGCCGTCGACGGCGGCTTCCTCGCGAGTGGAGTGAATCAGTGACGCGCCTCATCGTGATCAGCCGCCGCGACAACGTCGGGACGACGCAGGATCCGATTGCGCCGGGCGATCGCGTGCTGGCCAACGGCTGCGAGATCGCGGCGCGAGAGGCCGTGCCGGCGGGACACAAGATGGCGATCGCGGCGATCGGCGTTGGCGAAGGCGTCATCAAGTACGGCAGCGCCATCGGCATCGCGACCATGGACATCTCGCTGGGCGCGCACGTGCACACACACAACGTCGCGAGCACCCGCGGACGCGGCGATCTGCACGCCGCCGGTGTCGCGGCTGGAGCCGCGCGCCTGGCCGAGCCGCCAGACGAGGCCACTGAGGAATCGGCAGTGACCACCCAGAAGGGACGCCGGTGACCAGTCCGACCTTTCGCGGCTACCCGCGTCCAGACGGCCGCGTCGGCGTGCGCAACTACGTCCTCGTTGTGCCCACCGTCATCTGCTCCTCGGTCGTCTGCGAGCGCATCGCGGCGGCGCGGCCGGAGGCGATCGTCGCGCTTCCGCATCAGGCGGGGTGCGGACAGCTGGGACCAGACCTGCGCGTCACCCACGAGACGCTCGCGGCGTATTGCGAGCACCCCAATGTGGGCGCCGTGCTCGTCGTCGCGCTGGGGTGCGAGCAAGTCGTGGCCCAGCAGCTGGCCTCGACCGCCAAGCGTGCCGGCAAACCGTCTGCGATCGTTGCGATTCAGAGTGAAGGCGGGACGCCGCGGACCATCGAGGCGGGTACGACCATCGCCGTGCGGATGGCCGACGAGCTCGCGCGCGTCGAGCGACAGGCGTGCGATATCGACACGCTCGTGCTCTCGCTCAAATGCGGCGGCTCGGACTACACCTCCGGCCTGGCCTCGAACCCCGCGTTGGGCCGCGTCGCCGACCGGCTGATCGATCTCGGCGGGGCCGCCGTGCTGGGAGAGGTCGCCGAGATCATGGGCGCCGAGCACATCCTGGCCGCGCGCGCGTCATCGCCGGAAATCGGTGGTCGTCTTTTGCGCTTGATCGACCGCGTCGAGCGCGAGACGATGGCGCTCGGCCTCGATATTCGGGGCACGCAGCCCTCGCCCGGCAACATCCGCGGCGGGCTCACCACGATTGAGGAGAAGTCGCTCGGCGCGACCCACAAGGGCGGCGAGCGGTCGCGGCTCGAGGACGTCGTGCCCTACGCCGGCCGCATCGGCCGCAAGGGACTCAGCGTGATGGACACTCCCGGTCTGGATGTGGAATCGGTGACGGGCATGGTCGGCGGCGGGGCGCAGGCCGTCATTTTCACGACCGGGTTGGGCACGCCGACCGGCAATCCCATCGCACCGGTCATGAAGATCACGGGGAACGCGCGCACGGCACGGCAGATGGCCGACAACATCGACGTCGACGTCAGCGGCGTCCTGGACGATCGCGAAACGCTCGACACCGCCGCGGATCGATTGTTCGCCGAGCTCGTCGACGTCTGCTCTGGTCGCCTGGTCGCGGCCGAGCGCCTCGGCCACCGCGAGTTCGCGATCCATCGCCGCAACCCTACGATCTAATGGTGCGTCTGACCAAAGGTATTCAAATGCCCCGCCCTCCTAAATCGCCGTCTCGGGGCTGTTCCTACGAAACAGCCCGACCGCTCGGCGCGTGGGCATTCTGCTAGAAGAGGCACTTCATGTTGCAGTTCGTATCGACGATGGCGTTGCGGGTGGTGGGGCTGCGATGGATCGTCTGCGGCATGTTGTTCCTGGCCGCGACGATCAACTACATCGACCGCCAGGTCATCGGCATCCTCAAGCCGACGCTGCAGCAGCAATTCGGCTGGTCCGAGCTCGATTACGGCGACATCGTGTTCGCGTTCCAACTCGCCTACGCGATCGGCTTCCTCATCGCCGGCCGCTTCATCGATGCCATCGGCGTCCGGATCGGCTTCGCGATTGCGATCGTGGTGTGGAGCATTGCGGCCATCTCGCACGCTGAGGTGATGTGGTTCGGCCCAGCCGTGGCGGCCGCGCTTGGCCTGATTGGCCTGACCTACTCGGCGTCCGTGGCCGGCTTCATCGCCGCGCGCGCGGCCCTCGGGCTGGGCGAGTCCGCGTACTTCCCGGCGGCGATCAAGACGGTGGCCGAATGGTTCCCGAAGCGCGAGCGCGCGCTGGCCACGGGCATCTTCAACTCGGGGACGAACATCGGTGCGCTGGTCACGCCGCTCGTCGTGCCGTGGATCACCCTGTCGTTCGGGTGGTACTGGGCCTTCATCGTGACGGGCGCGCTCGGGTTTCTCTGGTTGGCGGCCTGGTGGCTCTTTTACGATTCGCCCGACCGTCATTCGCGCGTGAAGCCGGAGGAGCTCGCGCTGATCCGCAGCGACCCGGCCGAGCCGGCGGTGCGCATCCCGCTGGCGAAGCTGATTCCCCTGCGGCAAGCGTGGGTCTTCGCGGTCGGCAAGTTCATGACCGATCCGATCTGGTGGCTCTATCTGTTCTGGATTCCCGACTTCCTGAACAGAAATCACGGCGTCGACTTGCAGAGCATGGGGCCGCCGATCATCGCGATCTACCTCGTGGCGGACGTCGGCAGCATCGGCGGTGGATGGTTGTCCTCGATGCTGATGAAACGTGGGTGGTCGACCAACGCGGCGCGCAAGACCGCGATGCTCGTGTGCGCGCTCTCCGTCGTGCCGATGGTGTTTGCAGCACAGGTCACGAGCCTGTGGGCCGCCGTGGCGTTGGTGAGCTTGGCGGCCGCCGCGCATCAGGGATGGTCGGCCAACCTGTACACGCTGACGTCGGACATGTTTCCGAAGCAGGCGGTCGCATCGGTGGTGGGTTTCGGCGGGATGGCCGGCGCGGTCGGCGGGATGCTGATTGCGAAGCTCACGGCGTACCTGCTCGAGACGACCGGCAGCTACGTGCCGGTGTTCGTGCTTGCCGGCGTGACGTATCTCATCGCGCTCGGCATGATCCACATCCTGGCGCCGCGCCTGGAGCCTGTGAAGCTGCAGACCTAGCTGTACGTAGCGCAGGCCTTCAGGCCTGCCAGAAGGCGTTTCGACCGCCGGTTTCGCGTCGCACAGGCAGGCCTAAAGGCCTGCGCTACGTACGAATTCGCAACACGCTCTAAGATTGTCAACGTGAGCGCAGCGCCTGCCTATCCCGCCGCTCGAGCCGTCGCCGCGACCTTGCACCAGTACTTTCTCCGCCTGCACACCGAAGAGGCCGCAGGCGGCGAGTCGTCACCACCGATTCCTCCCGACGTCGCATCCATCGAGCGTCTGATCGACGCTGCGTTCTGGGCCAGTCTTCGCCGCGAAGAAGGATACGTCCCGAAGATCTCGCTCGCGTTCCTTCGGCCCAACGACACGGTGTTTCCGCTCCTGTTCGCGCGCCCGCTGGCCGTGGAGCCGGTCGCGCTTGCGCGTCTCGGTCCGGCGGTCGAGCGCCCCGGCATCCATCTCGGCGTGTGGCACGAGCAGGGACACTTGGCGGTGTGGGGGACGACGCGCCACATCCCGACCTCCTGCTTCGTAATCGAGGTGGTCGAGCCAGGACTCCTGGTCGTCAAGCACCGTCGCACCGAGGGCGGCAAGTTCGTCAACGTGCTCGTACTTCAAGGCGACTTGATCAAGGTGGTGGATGAAGCCGCGGCCAGCCAGCCTGACTGCCCGCCTTTGCTCAGCTCGTTGCTGGGGTTTCAATCGAACGCCTGGCATGAAGGCGTCAACCCGCTCGTCGAGCTCGCCGCGTCGATGCGCGCCCATCACCGCGGCGGCTCGCTGCTGATGGTCCCCGCGGGAAGCGACGCATGGCGCGAGTCCATCGTGCATCCCGTGCCCTACGCCGTGTCACCGCCGTTTTCGGAGCTGGCGGACCTGCTGCGTCGAGACGAAAGCGAACGGCTCGAGCGCCGTTGGCAAGACAGCTTCGATCGGGCTGTGGATGGGATCGCCGGTCTGACCGCGGTCGATGGCGCCACCGTGGTCGCCGACGACTTCGAGCTGCTGGCCTTCGGCGCGAAGATCGCCAGCCTCGACGGGCGCTCGCGGGTTCAAGAGATCATTCTCACCGAGCCGATCGAGGGCAGCGCCCCGGTGGTCGTGCATCCGAGTGAGCTGGGTGGCACGCGACATCTGTCCGCGGCGCAGTTCGTCCAGGATCAGCGTGACAGCGTCGCGCTGGTGGCGTCGCAGGACGGTCGCTTCACGGTCTTTGCGTGGTCGGCGTGCGAACAACGTGTCCACGCCCACCGCGTGGAGTCACTGCTGCTGTGATCAGCGGGTTGCGCGGAGGAGTCGATTACACGACGGGCGCGTCGTGAATCCAGCGATGTGCCGGGTCCTCGTAGAGCGCCAGACGCCGCTCGGCGCCTGCCATCGCCCACAGGTAATACAACCGATAGCCCGGCGGCGCCGAAACCGGATGGTAGCCGTACGGCAGCAGCACGGCATCACCGTCGAGCACCTGATGCACCACTGATTCGCCGTCGTTCGTGTAGAGGATCTGGGAGCCGAAGCCCTGCGGCGGGTCGAGGCGGAAGTGGTAGACCTCTTCGAGCACGGGCTCGCCATTCCGCCCGTCGTGCTTGTGCGGCGGGTAGCTGCTCCAGTTGCCCGGCGGATTGAACGTCTCGCCCACCATCAGGCGCTGGACGTGCGGGTCGCGAACGAAGATGTCATGCACCTCGCGCGCGAAGTTGGCCCGGCCGCGCGCGTTCACCGCGACGTCTTTCGGGGTGATCACGGCTGCCTTGCCGGCAGACGAGGTCGGTGTCGAGACGATGACCATCTCCAGCGGCGTCTCCGCCGTCACGTTCAGCGTCTGCCCGAACGGCAGGTACACGGCCGACGCCCGTTCGGCGAACACGCTCGATCGCTCGACCGGCCACTGCTCGTCGCCGACCGCGAACGCCCCCCGGCCTTGCTGGAGGATGCCGACGGCCTCTTCGCCTTCGACCGCGAAACGCGCGGTCTGGCCGGGCTCGAGGCACAGGCGCCAGCTCGTGAGCTCGTGCGCGCCGCCCTCGCCGCGACGTTGGAGCACTTGCAGGCCCGGTGCGCGAGGGACTCGGTACAGCGTGTTTGACAGCATCTGCCAATTATTGAGAATTGGCTTGACCACTGGCAAGGGCGTCCCGGATACCGAGTCTATAATTCAGCCATGAGTCGAGCGTCGCTGAGCGCGAAACGCCGTGTCGCGCCTGCCCTCAGTCGTGAGGAGATCCTCGATTCCGACGATGGCACCGGCCAGGTGGTGGCTCATGTGCGGGGCCTCATCGAGCGCGGCGAGTTGAAGCAAGGCGATCGGCTCCCGGCCGAGCGCGACCTCGCCACCCACGTCGGCGTCAGCCGGCCGACCGTGCGTGCCGGGCTCCGCGCTCTGGCGGCCATGGGCGTCGTGCGGGCGCGGCACGGATCGGGCACCTACATCCCCGAAGGCCCACCGACGCTCGCCAGCGAGCCGCTGACATTCCTGGCGGCCCTGCACGGCATCACGCCGGAAGAGATGTACGAGACCCGTCGCGTCCTCGAGGTGTCGGCGGCGGGGCTTGCCGCGGAGCGGGCGACGGCGGATCAGTTGGCGACGATGGCGGAGGAGGTCGCGAGCCTGTTCGCGTCGCTGAGCGACGCGCAGGTGTTCCTCGTGCACGACATCGACTTCCACCGCAGTGTTGCGTCGGCGTCTGGCAATCCGATGATCGCCTCGCTCGTCGACATGGTGTCTCGGCTCTTCTACGAGCAGCGCCGCGAGACCGCGCAGCGCGCCACCGATCGAAACCTCCGCGACGCCGCCGACATGCATCGGAAGATCTACCAGGCCATCCGCGCGCGCGACGTCGAGCAGGCACGGCAAGCGATGAACGAGCACCTGCTGCGATCGAGCGCCTACCAGGCGCAAGAGCGCAACGACGGCACCCGCGCCGCGACTGCCAAGCCCGTACGCCTGCCGCGCCGCATCAAGCGCCCATCGATCTGAACCGTCGGCTCAGCCCTTCGTTGATCACCAGCGTGTGCTCTCGTGCCGCGAACCCGCTTCCGCAGCCGGCAGACTGCGCTTCCGCCGTCGATATCCCCACGGCGTGCCGACGCGTCTCGGTAGGGACCTCGCCGCGTCGGGCGGCACGCACGCGATGCGTCTCCAGCACAGTCTGCGTACTCACGCGTGGGCGGCTGCTCCAGAGGGTTCGCGGCAGAAGAGCACCCGCTGGGTAGCAGATGCTGACTGCTGGACCGGTTCTCTGCTCGTCGACGACCCCACATGACTTCGTCAGCATCGTTTCGCCAACGTCACTTTGCTCCGGTCTCTACGAATAACGCCGGGTCTACGGGAATGACCACCACCGAAAACGGCGTCCCCGCATCGTCGCTGAGCTGCGGGAAGGGGCTGCCGAACTCGGCGCCGCCGACCATGGCGTTGTCGTAGTTTGGTGCGAACACCATGACGTGCGGGCGCCAGGTGCCGATGCCGGAGCCGAGGTGTTGGTGCGAGGACCACATGTAGGCGAACGTCACGGTGTCGCGCTTTGGAAGATCACCTTTGGCATACGCGGCTTTCAGCGTCTCGGCGATCTGATCCGGATTCTTTCCCTCCATCGCGAGCTTCGTTCTGAGCTCGTAGTACGGCATCGCGGTCTTCGCGGCCGGTGCGGTGAAACAGATCGGCGCGTGAACCTTGGGGTCGTAGACGAGATCGCGAAATGGCGCCGGCGTGTAAGTGGGCGCGGAGAACCCACGCATCACCATGCAGACCGCGCCGTTGTCTCCTTTCTGAGCCACTTCGAATCCGCCCGTCGTGAGGACTTTGATCGTCGCGCGCTCCGAGATGAAGGAGGGACCGGCGCTGCGGGCCAACGCGATCTCCGCATCTCGGGGCATCAGGTACTCACTGAGGGGAGGATAGCGAGTGGCTTGGGCATGGGCGGCGCCCACGGCGAGGAATGCCGTCGACACGAGTATCAGCATCTTCATGGCAACACCTCCAGGTTGTACTGCTAATACGGCCCGCGTGTGCCGCGAGGTACGTCTTCGAAGCTACGACGCTTGCAGACGCTCGCCTGCGATGGTGATCGTGCGTGCTTCGGCAAGCATCCACGGGCAGTGCGTGTAGTCGCTGATGCTGGTGATGCGTCCGTCGGTCATGCCGAGGCGGACGATCGCCGTGGGCGTCGATGTGCCTGAGACGTCCTCCAAGCACACGATGGCGGGCTCGCCGTCGATCGCCGCGGTCACGAGCCGCCACGATGCCTTCAGGCGTGCGTATCGTGCGAAGTACGGCGAGTCCTCGATGCGTCCCGCGAAGCGATCGCAGACGACGAGACGAGCGTCCGAGACAATCAGCTCGCGCAGCGCATCCCAGTCCCGTTGGTTGAATCGATCGACGTAGAGCTGCAGCAGCCGCGACGATTCTTCACTCATCGATCGCGGTCGTGCTGGCATCTCATCGGCCGCCGCCAACTTCGCCCGGCCCCGGTTCAACGCCGACTTCACGCCGCCTACGGTAGAGTCGACGAGCTCCGCGATCTCTTCCAGCGAGTAGTCCAACACATCCTTCAAGAGCACGCACGCGCGCTCCTTGGGTGGGAGGTGGAGAACCAGATGCTCGACTGCCCGCGCGACGTCCTGACCCTGCGGATCGACAGGCCCGACCGACGTCGGCGCCTCGACGGCGTGCTCCGCGCGATCGCGAACGCCGCGCCGGCGGAGGAAGTCGAGGCAGCGGTTGTGGGCGATCTTGAACAGCCAGGGCCCGAGCGGGCGACCGTCTTCGAACGTGTCGAGCTTGCGATAGGCCTGGAACAGCCCCTCCTGCACCACATCCTCGCCGTCCATCACCGAGCCGGTCATACGGGCACAGTAGCGATGGAGGCTGGGCCGAAGATGGTTGACGGTCTCCAGGAATGCGAAATAGCGCGCGTCGAACCGACCCGCGGGATTCGAAGGCTGCTCGTCGCTCATATCCGTGTTACGCGGCCCATCACTCGTAGGATACGGCGGCGCCGGACGTACCTCGGTTCACGCGAGCCGCGTATACGAGAAGGGAGAGGACACGATGAAAAACGACATCCAAGAATTCTTGACGCAATGGGAGCTCGAAACCGACGGCACGCTTGCCCTGATGCGAGCGCTGCCAGAGGACCAATACGATTTCCGTCCCGACACCGGCGGCCGCTCGGTTGGCGAGCTCGCGTGGCACCTGGCCGAGATCGATGCCTACACCTCGATGGGAATCGCGCAAGGCAGCTTCGTGTTCACCGCCAAGCCGCCCCACATCGAACGGCCGAGGACGATCGACGCGCTTGCGCCGGGATTTCGGCGCGTACACGAGGATGCCCTCGCGCGGATCCACCAACTCGACGGTGCCGATCTCGATCGGGAGATTCGCTACGCCGACGGGGAGTTGTGGAGCGTTCGCAATCTGCTGTGGCGCAAGCTCTTGATGCACGCCGTCCATCATCGCGGCCAATTGACGCTGTTGTGCCGGCTCGCGGGCGGCGTTCCGCCAGGCTTGTACGGCCGCACCCGCGAGGAAACACCGGCACGGCGCGTCGAGACCGCGACGAGATAGCCGCGCGAACCGCCGGATCGTCCCGCCACGATGAGGTAGCCGCCTCTCATTACATCATGCGGGGCGCAGTCGCTTGATCAACTGAATCTGTCCCGCGTGATAGAGGTCGTGCGCGGCGATACCGGCGACCAGCTCGAACCTCGTCACCGCGCCACTGCCGCCGGGCAGCGACCGTTGGAGATCTGCCGCCGATAGATCGGCGATGGTGGCGCGGAGCGTGCGATGCGTGCGATCCAGCAATGCGACGTCCTCTTTCCACGCGCGCGCATCCTTCGCGTCGGAACGTTCGAACCAGTTGGAACCCTCGAGCGCAAACGACCCGCGGCGTTCACCGGCCAAGCGACGCCACGCCGCGTACTTCCAATAGGCGGCGTGCACGACGAGCTCCCAGATGTTGTGCCGATCGCGCGCGGGACGCCACACGACGTCCGTGACCGCGAGGCCGCGAATGGATCCACGGAGGTTGGTCCCGTGCCACGAGCGGCGATTGTAGGCACGATCGATCATCTCGAGCAGCCAAGGCACTTCGGACATGGGCTCGTAACTTAGCACGAGCGGATTGGGCCAGCTCCACGTCACTTCAGGCCGAGCGTCTGCCCGGACGCGAGCAAGCGGATCGCTTCCCGCAACCGTTTGGCTCTCGTCTCTTCTCGCTTCGCGGTATGAATCCATAGGAGGAAATTCCGCCGATGCGAAGGCGCAAGGCTCTTGAAGTACGCCCATGCCTTCGCGTGTTTCTTCAACGCATTCTGAACGTAGGCTGGAACCTCTGTCGGAACCGGCCCTCGCGCCTCGTAGCTGTCTCGACCAGGTGGGCGCTGGACCCCAGGCGGCGCCACACGCCCAGCCGCCTGAAGCGCGGCATAGCGCTTGCGATTGATCGGTGACCACAAACTGTCGGGCTTCCGCGGTGTGAACTTGCGCGCGTAGCGATCCTCGTCGAGTCGCTTGATCAAGCTGTCCACCCAGCCGTAGCACAGCGCTTCGTCGAGCGCGTCTCCGTACTCGATCGATTCGCGTCCGGTGTGGCGCTTGTGAAAGATCAACCACACCTCCGACTCGGAGTCGTGGTGCTTGGCAAGCCAAGCCCGCCACTGTTTGGCGGTTGCCACGTCCAGCGTTTTCATCGTCTTGGCAGCCACGTCAGCTCCTGGAGCGCAACTCGCCGCTCAGTCCGCGGCGATAGCGCCTGCTCATACGCAGTTGTTGGCCGTCAGCGAGTGTAACCTCCGCATCGCCGTTGCCGAGCCGCGCCACTTCCCGCACCTTCGCGACGTTGACCAGATGCGAACGATGGATCTGCGCGAAGCGCTCGCGCGGCAGCCGATCGGCCAGCCGCTGCAGCGATTCGCGCAAGAGATACTCCTTTGGGCCAGCGTGCACGATCACGTACTGATCGGCGGCCTGAATCCAGTCGATGTCGTCGAAGCCGACGAAGATCATCCGGTTGCCGACGGGTACCGGAAGCCTCGGCAGACACGCTGGCGGAGTCCCCGCGCGCCCCGGTGTGGCCGCAAGCAGCCGCCGCGCCCACTGTGCAGTACGGCGTTCGGCGATGCGCTTGCGCGCGCGATCGAAAGCGGCGAGGAACCGGCCCTCGTCGAACGGTTTGAGGACGTAGTCCAACGCCTCGACTTCGAACGCGCGCAATGCATATGCATCGTGCGCCGTCACGAACACCGTCGGCGGCACCTTCTCTGGACCGAGCGCGTGGATCACGCCAAAGCCGTCCAGCCCTGGCATCTGGACATCCAGCAGCAGCAGGTCGACGGTCACCCATCGCAGCACTTCGATCGCTTCGCTGCCGTTGCGGCACTCCGCCACGACGTCGACGTCGTCGCGGCGTCCGAGCAGGATCCGGATCGCCGCACGTGCCGGTGCCTCATCGTCGACGATCGCAACCCGCAGCGTCATGACGCCGACCTCACAGTGCTCGCTTCCCAGAGCGGCAGCACGAGCGTGGCGCGGACGCCGGCCCCGTCGTTCACCAGCTCGATTCGGCCGGCGGGACTCCGGGTTTGCAACCGCTCGCGCACGTTCTGGAGACCGTAGCCCGTGCTCGCGTCCAACGAGAACGATGGCGCGAGGGCCGGGCCGTCGTTGTAGATGACGATGCGGAGCGATGCATTGTCGATGCGTGCGCCGATGTTCAACAGCGACTCGTCGGCGCGCTGCGAGATGCCATGCCGGAAGGCGTTTTCGATCAGCGGTTGCAGCAAGAACGGCGGAATCAGCGCGTCGTGGGCCGCCGGGTCGATGTTCCACTCCACGCGCAACCGGTCGCCGAAGCGCGCCTCCTCGATTCTCAGGTAGCGCTGAAGCGATGCGATCTCGTCCCCGAGTGGCGCCAGATCCGTATCGCGGTGCGCCAGTGTGCCGCGAAGCAGCTCGCCGAGCTCGGCCAGGAGCTCCACCGCCTGGGGGTTCTTCCGCTGCAGCACGAGCGAGCCGATCGTGTGCAGCGTGTTGAACAGGAAATGCGGCTGCAATTGTGTGCGCAGCGTGGCCAGTTTGGCTCCGGTCAGCTCGGCCTCGAGACGCAACGCGTCCTCCTCCGTACGCCGCAGCAGCGCCGTGGTGCGCACGGCATAGGCGACGGCGATGATGCCGGCGTAGATGAGGAGCTCGACGTGGAAGTAGGCGGCGAAGAAGAACGTGATCGTTGCCCAGAGCTCTTGATCCATGCCCCTGAACCAGTCGGATACCCCTGGAACGCGAAGCAGGGTGTGAAACGCGGCGAGGTTCAGCGTCAGCACGGCAGCGGCGACCAGAGGCGCGGTCGCGGCATGTCGACGCAACGAGCGCGCACGATGTGCACCAGTCAACGGCCATCGGCGCTCGAGCCGCCACACGAGAGGACCAACGACCGCCCACCACTCCCAATGAACGAACTGCAACAAGAAGACGCCGGCAAAGGCGACCTTCATGCCGTTCAGACGGTAGCCGGCGTAGAGCTGCAGTGAAATGATCAGCGTCGGGATCAACAGCAACCCGACGAGCATCGCGGCGCGGGCCGGCTGCGACCTCGACAACAACGCCGCGATCGACGCTCGTCCCGGTTCGCTCATTCCCGTAGCTGCGGCAGCACTTGATCGCGTACCCACCAGAAGTCGGGCCGCATCTCGAGCGCCGTGTCGGCCGCCTTTTGCGCGCGCTCTTTCTGCGGCGGCGTCAACCGCAGGTAGAGCGTCGCCATCCACCCGTACGCCAGCGCGTGTCCCCAGCGCGGCGCCAGGGCATCGACCATCTTCACGTTCGACTCGGTCTCGAACAGCTTCAAGGCTTCCTGCCATCGAGCCAGGCCGCGTTGCATGTTGGCGCCGGATTCGTCCGGCGTGTTGAACATGATGCCCGCATCCATGATGACCGTCCGCGGGTTGGCCGGGTCGAGCTCCAACGCCTTCGCGCGAACCGTCATCACCTCCGCGAAGATCTCCTTGAACTGCGCCCGATCCAGGAGACCGACGACGATGAGCCCGTTGGCCAGGGCGGTGTGAAGCTCGGCATCCGTGCCGCGGAGCGCCAGTCCCGCCCGGGCGTGCTCGGCGGCCAGCTTGCCCGATTCCAGCGCGCCGGACGCGTCCTTCGCCTGGAATTGCGACGCCGCCAGTGCCCAGTAGGACCAGGAGAGATAGTAGTGTGCGTCGGCGCTCACATCCGCGCCTTTCGTCAGCGGCTGCATGGCGGTGATGGCCGCGCGCAGACTCGTCTGATCGTTTCGGTAATTCGCGTCGTAGGCGAGATCGCGGATCTCGATCAGCCGCGCGCGCGTGCCCGCCGCGTTGATCGCGTAGGGACACATGACCGCCATCCACAGCGCCAGCACAAGTCGTCGAGTGATCATGGTCGTCCTCGGCGTGACGGTAGCGCTGACCTCGCCGGGGCTCGAACGATTTGTCGTGAGCGGAGTCTCTGGGCGCGCGAACGGAGGGCTGGTGGCAGGATATCGACGGATATTGTCGTTCCTGCCTCTAGCCGCCGACCGGTATCACCGACGAGAATCGTCGTGATGGAGGTCCCTGATGCCGACGCTGCCCACTGAAGCGAGACCCGTGACAGACATTCCCGCCGCATCGTCCGAGCGGGCATTGGCGCACTTCGAAGCGCTCTTGCAGTTCGAGACGGACTGCTCGGATGTCAACGCCGCCCTGTCCGCGGGCCATCCTGACTTCGTCGTGTTGGATGTGCGCAGTCCGGAGCTCTTCTCCGTCGGACACGTGCCCGGCGCCGTCAGCCTGCCGCACGGCCGCATCACCGAGCGGAACCTCGCGGACTACCCGGTGGAGACGACGTTCGTCGTGTACTGCTCGGGCCCGCACTGCAACGGCGCCGATCGCGCCGCCATTCGTCTAGCGAGACTCGGGCGGCCAGTGAAGAAGATGATCGGCGGCATCACTGGCTGGCAGGACGAAGGCTATCGGCTGGCGAGCGAGACCGAGCTCACTTAGCTTGCCAGAGGCCGAGCGCCGCGCCGGTCGGGTCGATGATGATGCTGAACCACCCCATCCCCGGGACTTCGGTGACATCCCTCATCACGCTCGCGCCCAGAGATGCGGCCTTCGCCGTCGCCGCCTTCACGTCGTCGACGTTGACGTACGACAACCATGCCGAGGGCGCATTCGGGACTATCTGCTTCATGAGGCCGCCACCGGGGCCCTCGCCAGGCTGGATCATCGTGTAGGTCATGCCGGGTTCCATTGGCATGTCCTCCATCTTCCAAGAGAACAGCTGGCCGTAAAAGGTCTTGGCCTTCTCGGTGTCGGTGGTGCTGAGCTCAATGTGTACGAAAGGGTTCGCCATCTGCCTCTATCCTTCGTGATGTCAAGTTGCGAGGGCCGTCATCATAGCACCCGTGTCGATACGCGTTGTGACGCTGGGATGAACGTCTACGGTCCCGTTCCAACTGCTCGCAGTGGAAGAGCTCGGCCCCGCCTGGTACGTGCTTGGCATCCCTGACCTCGTGACGCTCACCGGCTCGGCGTCGGCCTCGTCAATAGGCCGAGTGAGGTCAGGAGGTTCTCAATGACAGGTCAACTGCAGGACAAAGTCACCATCGTTACCGGCGGTGGCACCGGCATCGGCGAGGCCATTTGTCTCGCGTTCGCGCGCGAAGGGGCAAAGGTCATCGTCAACGGCCTTCCAGACGATCCCGTTGCCGACGTGGCCACCACGATTCTCGAGGAAGGAGGGCAGGCGATTCCTCATGTTGGCGACGTGTCGGACGAAACACAGGCTCAGGCGTGCATCGATGCGGCACTCGAGCAGTATGGCCGACTGGACGTTTTGATCAACAACGCCGGCGTTTTACTCGTGAACGCGGAAACGGATGACATGCCGACCGACAAGTTCGACGAGCAAATCCGCTGCAACGTGCGGTCGGCCTTCCTGATGACCAAGCTGGCGCTACCGCACTTGCGCAAGACCCGAGGCAACATCATCTGCGCGGGATCGGAAGGTGGCGTCAACGGGCAGCCCCGCAATACCGCGTACGGCGGAACGAAAGCATTCCTGCACGCGTTTACGGCCGGCGTTGCGGTGGAGCAGGCGCAATACGGCGTGCGCGCGAACTGCGTGGCGCCTGGTCCGATCGACACAGCGTGGACGCACAAGGAAACTGGCGCGGTCGACGCAGAGGTCGAAAAGGCGTTGCTCTCGGCCGCGCCGTTCGGCCGTCGCGGCACACCAGAGGAGGTCGCAAACGTCTACGTGTTCTTGGCATCGGAGCGTGCCAGCTATGTGACGGGTGCGTTGTGGCTGGTGGACGGCGGCATCACTCCGGCGAAAGGGGCGGTTGGAGCGCTCGCGCAGCGTGAGGTCGCGACGCCGCCACCGGCGACGCTCGAGTTGCGTCATTCGCACGATGGCACGCGTCACAAGGACATCCTGAAGATTCCGTAGGAGATGGAACGATGAGTCACACAGCTGAGGCCGCGCGGCAAGGCACGCCGATTCCCGGATATGACCTCGGCACACCTGAAGTGCCGCGGTCGCCGATGACGCTTCAAGAGTGGGAGGAGCTGAAGAAGTCGGCGCTGTTCTCCGAGGAAGATATCGTCTATCTCCGGCTGTCCGAAGCGGTGCTCGCCGACCAGGTGGACGATCTCTTGAAGACTTGGCGCGGGATTATCTTCGACCACCCACATCTGCGCGCCTACGACGAAGATCCGCATACCCATCAGGTCGACACCGATTACGCGAAGGCGGTGGCCAAACGATTCGGTCAGTGGGTCATCGATACGGCTCGCGCGCAGTACGACCAGAAGTGGCTGGACTACCAGTATGAAATCGGCCTGCGCCACCACCGCACGAAAAAGAACAAGACCGATAACGGGCACACGCTCGGGCACATTCGCGCTCGCGATTTGGTGGCATTCTGCGCCTCGATCGTCGTGCCGCTGAAACCGTTTCTATCGAAGAAGGGTCACTCAGAGGAGGTCGTCAATCGGATGTACGACGCGTGGTGGAAATCGATGATCCTCCAAGCCACGCTGTGGCTGCAGCCGTACGTTCGTGAGGGGGATTACTAAGGCCAGGCCATATAATCACGCCGACCGTTGGGCGAGAACCGGACTCTTCCCGGGAGGTCCGTCGGGGTCGGCAAGGCCTCCTACCATCGTGGTCGATACCTGTCCGCGCTGCTGGTCGTGTCGCTCGGCGCCGCCGATCTGCTTGCCCAACACGGCCACGGCTCCGAGGGTGTCGGGACCGCGCACATGGAGACGTCCTGCGCTCCAGCCGTGCAAGCCAGGTTCGACCGCGCCTTGGCGCTTCTCCATAACTTCTGGTACGCGCGGGCCCTCACACGGTTTCAAGAGATCGTGGAAGCGGATCCCGCATGTGCCATGGCCTATTGGGGCGCGGCCATGACCTACAACCACCCGCTCTGGGATGCTCCGTCGCGGGAGGACACGGCGGCGGCGTGGGCGTACGTGCAAAAGGGCCTCGAGGCCCGGTCGCGGAACGATCGCGAGCACATGTACGTGCTGGCGGCCGCCGCGCTGTACAAGGATGCCGGCGCGGGAACGAAGCAGGCCCGGGACGAGGCCTACCGCGAGCAGATGGCCGCCACGCACGCGAAGTATCCCGACGACGAGACCAAGTTGTTCTATGGCCTTTCGATCATCGGCGCGATCAGGGAAGGCGCGAAGGGGTTCGAGATGCAGGGCCGTGCGATCGCCCTCTTCGAATCGGTCTACGCTCGCGACCAGCAGCATCCGGGAGTGCTGCACTACCTCATTCACGCTTACGACGACCCCATTCATGCCGAGGCCGGTCTGGCCGCGGCGCGTGCCTACGCCAAGACAGCCGCCGCGGTGCCGCACGCGTATCACATGCCCTCGCACATCTTCACGCGTCTGGGGTATTGGGACGAAGCGGCGACGACCAACGAGAACGCCTGGCAGATATCGGACGACGATGTGAAGGAGGCGGGAGAGCCGGGCACGTTGCGCGACTTTCATTCACTCAACTACCTCTCGTACAACTACCTCCAGCTCGGCCGCTACAAGGACGCGAAGAAGGCCGTCGATTTGTTCGCGGCACAGTACGCCGCGATCACGAACCGCCAGACCGCTCCGGACTCGCAAGACACGCAGGCCCGCCACGTGCGTGGGCGGACGATCTTCGCGTTGCCCGATCGCGTGCTCTACGGATACTTCGACACGCTGGCCCGCTTCATCGTCGAGTCGGGGTCGTGGAGCGACGTGCCGACCTTGCCGCTCGTTGCGCCGTCGAGCGATTTCGTGGTGATGAAGCTGCATCTGGAGGCGATGGCTGCGAGCAAGCGGAAGGACGCCGCCACGGCAAAGGCGAAAGCGGCCGAGATGATGGAGCGCGCGCGCGTTCCCGGCCAGCATCCGTTCGTGCAGCAGATTCTGACGATGCAGGCGAGAGAAGCGGCGTCGGCGGCCGCGCACGCGTCTGGCGACACCGCGGGTGCGGTGAGAGAGATGGAGGCGGCCATCGCGATCGAGGATTCAATCGACAGCCTGTCGCAGCCGCCGTATCCGATCGTTCCCGCGCACGAGCTCTATGGAGCGATGCTGCTGGACATGGGCAGGCCCGCTGAGGCGCGCACGCATTTCGAGGAGACGCTGCGACGGACACCTGGCCGGCCCAAGGCGATCGCCGGTATCGCACGGGCCGCCGAGGCGATGGGGGACCCAGCCACCGCCAAAGCGCACTACACACGCCTGATTGACATGTGGAAGACCGCCGACCCCGATCGACCCGAGCTACAGGCCGCGCGCCGGTTCTTGCAGTCCACGGGCCGATAGCGTGCCATCCCTCCCCTCGGCGGCTTTGCGCACGCGCCAGGCCTGCCACAGATGGCGTCGCTCGTGGGCGGGGATGACATGCAGGCCTGTGGCGAGGCTGAACCGCACACCGCGCACGAAGGGATTCGGAAACCGCACGCGCGCCAGGTCGATGTCCGCGTAGGCACGCAGAAACGCACGGACCACGTCCTGTGACTCGAGGAAGCGCGCGAACGCATCCCCCAGCGTCGGCTCCGCGCGCGGCTGGATCTTCGTGGGCGCCTTGAGGTGACGGCGAGGTTTCACCGGCGGTTCGAGGCTCGTGATGAACCACCGGCCGATCACTCCAGGCGTGGCCGGACCGCGCCGGAGCCGCCGCGTCTCGCGGGCACGAGCGGCCGGGTCCTGCATCGCCGCGATGTAGACGCGGTTCGCGGTCGCGAGATGATCGAGACACTGCGCGACGCTCCACGAGCCCGGTTGCCCGCGCCAACCGCCCACCTCCTCGGTCAGTCCCGACACCAACGCGCGCGCGTCGCGCTCGGCGGCGTCCAGACCGTCTTCCAAAGCCTGCAGTTCGGCCGGCATCGGTGGCGCCATGCTTTCCATACCTTAAAGTACGGAAGCAACGGTTGTCAATACTGCGCAGTATGGAGACAATCGCTCGGATGGCGCGAAAGGGGACTGGTGCGAAGCGACTGGGCGAGCCGACGCTGACGGCCGCGGACTGGGCCGAAGCGGCGCTTCAGCTCATTGCCGAGAAGGGCCTGAAGGCGCTGACCGTCGATGCGCTGGCGTCGAGGCTGGGCGTGACCAAGGGCAGCTTCTATTGGCACTTTCGGGGACGCGCCGATCTGCTGGGCGCCGCACTCGAGCGCTGGGAGCACGGCGCGACGGTGGAGAACATCAAGGGACTGGATGCCGTCGCGGATCCGCGACGCCGCGTCGAGCTGATAGTGGATGCCGCGTCGCGGCTTCCGCGCTCGAGGTCCTTGTATGCGGCGCTGGCTGAGGCCGCCGAGGACCCGGTCGTCCGCCGCGTCCTGAACCGGGTTGCGACGACGCGCATCGCGTATCTGGAGTCCTGCTACCGCAGTCTCGGGCTGCCACCGCCGGAGGCCAACGCCCACGCGGTGTTTGCGTACGCGTCGTACCGCGGCCTTCTGCAGTTGGCGCACGAGGCGCCTGGCGCGCTTTCGGCAGATTGGTCGGCCTATCCGATCGTGGTGCGTGGTGCGCTCGTGCCTCCTCCACGAGCCAAGCGCAAGACCGCGCGTCGATCCTGATCGCGGGTCGGTCACGGGCGTCTGGCTCCCTTCCACCTGCTGAATCTGGTCCTTCCGCTCGCGCTTGGTTCCGCGATACGGTGCCTGTTTGCTCTCTCGCGCCGAGACCTCACTAGCTCTACTGCATGCTGGACTCAACCATTTCCCATTCCACGCAATCGGACGTCACCGAAGCGCGTCGCGTCGCGCTCGCCTCGGCCATCGGCACCACCATCGAGTGGTACGACTTCTTCATCTACGGGACGGCGGCCGCGATTGTGTTCGCGCCGCAGTTCTTCCCCCAGGTCAGTGAGCTCGCCGGCCGCATGGCGGCATTCGCGACCTTCGCCATCGGCTTCATCGCCCGCCCGCTTGGTGGCATCGTCATGGGCCATTACGGGGACCGGCTCGGGCGCAAGTCGATGCTGGTGTGGTCGCTGATGCTGATGGGCGGTGCCACGTTCAGCATCGGCCTGCTGCCCACCTACGCGCAGATTGGCGTCTGGGCGCCGCTGCTGCTCATCGCGTTGCGGTTCATCCAGGGGTTCGCCCTCGGTGGCGAGTGGGGCGGCGCGGTGCTGATGTCCGTCGAGCACGCGCCGCGGGGGCGACGAGGGTTGTTCGGGAGCTTCGTGGCGCTGGGACTTCCCTTGGGCTTGATTCTGTCGAACCTCGTGTTCCTGATCGCTTCAGCGGTGTTCTCGCCAGAGCAGTTTGCCGTCTGGGCCTGGCGCATTCCGTTCCTGGCCAGCGCGGTGCTGGTGGCGGTTGGCCTCTTCGTGCGTCTCGGCATTAAAGAAAGCCCGATCTTTGCGGACGTCCAGCGGCGTCACGCCGAACGGCAGACCCCCGTGCTCGACGTCATGCGCAATCACTTGCGTCCCGTGCTGCTCGCGGCCGGCAGCTACTTGGGGAGCAGCGCGCTCGGGCACGTCACGATCGTGTTCTTCGTGTCGTACGCCACTCGCGAACTTGGGCTCCCGCTGCGGACGATTCTGGCGATCATCGTGTCCGCGTCGTTCGTCTTCGCGGCCTCGGTGTTGCTGTCCGGCACCTGGTCCGATCGCCTGGGGCGGCAGCGGTTTCTGAGCTTTGGGATGGGCGTGTCCGCGCTCTGGGCGCTCATCTTCTTCCCGCTCGTCGACACGAGGTCCGTGCCCATCGTCTGGATTGCCGTGGCCGGCATGCTGTTCCTGCAGGGCGCGTACATCGGCCCCTCGCCCGCGATGTTCTCGGAGCTGTTCCCGACCGCTGTCCGCTACAGCGGCGCGTCGCTCAGCGTCACGCTGGGAACGATTCTCGGCGGCGCCATCTCGCCGGTGATTGCCACGACGCTGTACGGCCTGACCGGTAAATCGTGGACGATCAGTCTGTACCTCGGCGTGGTGACCTTCCTGTCGTGGCTCTGCGTCGTCGGTTTGAAGGAAACCTATCGCGTCGACTTGCCTTCAGACCACTAATCCAAGCGCGCGTTGCGAAATTGGGTACGTAGCGCAGGCCTTCAGGCCTGCCTGACGGCGCCAGCCGCGCACCAACGGC
>DAINCF010000056.1:0-20335 GCA_036732565.1 Vicinamibacterales bacterium | reverse complement strand
GGTGGAGCTCGACGAGGGCATCGCGTATGGGTACATAGCGCAGGCCTTCAGGCCTGCCATCGTGGTGACTACGGCTTGCAGAGCGCGTCGAATTGATAGCCTCGGGCGCGGAGGTCGTTGACGAGCAGGCGCGTCGCCTCGATCGCGTACCGTCGATCGGCCCGTGGGTTCTCATGATGGCCGTCATGCATTACGACGATGTCCCCAGGCGCGGCACGGCGGGCCAAGCGTTGCGCCAGTGCCGCCGACTCGCGTCGACGGTACCAGTTGAAGTCCCACAGGCCCCAGCTCCAACCCACGAGCCGGTGGTCGATCTGCACCAGGGCCTCGTACATGGCGCCGCTGCGCCATCCGGCGTGCGGGCGAAACAGCCGGCAGGGCCAATGGCCGGTAAGCTCCCTGATGCGCTTCGCGTTGTGCTGCAGCACCGCCGCGAGATCGTCCGGCGCCATGACCGCCATCGCCCGCGTGTCCGAGTGCAGCGCCACACCGTGCCCTTCGGTGAACATGCGGCGGACGATCGGCGCCGTCGCCTCGGTCACGTACCGATCGATCACGAAGAACGTCGCACGCGTTCTGGTCTCGTAGAGCGCATCCAGGAGGTCGGGTGTCGCCGTCGGATTCGGGCCATCGTCATAGGTGAGGTAGACGGTTGGTGATGTCCGGTCCCGTGGCATGTGCCACACGGCGTGCGCCGGCGCCAGGCGATCGATCAGGAACGGGAACGGCGCGGTGTGCGCGAGGGCGACGGCTGCAATCCCGGCAAGCAAGAACAAGAACATCGTGGTGCTCGGGTTCTATGGTTCTAGGGTTCTAGGGTTCTAGGTTCAGGGTTCTAAGGTTCTAAGGTTCTAAGGTTCTCAGGTTCTCGGCGTGGCTGTCGACCTGAGCCGCAAAGTCTGCGATCATCAGGGACAGCGCTGATGTCCCAAGTGTTCCTGTTGTCGCCGGCGTACTGCGCCGGGCGACGCGCCAAGATCCTGCTCCGTCCAGGCTCCGAGATCCCGTTGGCGGTTCAGATGCGCAACGGCACGCTCACGCTGGGCGATGCCTTCACGTTTCTGAGCGGTCTCTACTTTCGCGGCAAGATCGGGTACGCGCGCGCGTTTGGCCGGTCGTCGGATCGGCTCCCCCAGACGACCTTCATCATCACGCCGACGCGGGGCCTGCTCTCACCGGAGATGCCGGTGAGCGCCGCGCTGCTCGAAGAGTTCGCGACCGTCGACGTGAGCGCCGAGGATCCGCGCTACCGCGCGCCGCTCGAAGACGCGGTTCGCACGCTGGCCGACCGGTTAACGCCGGTGGCGCGTGTGGTGCTGCTCGGCAGCGTGGCAACCGGCAAGTACGTCGACGTCCTCACCGAGATCCTGGGGACGCGGCTGCACTATCCCGTGGCGTTCATCGGACGTGGCGATATGAGCCGGGGTGGGCTGTTGCTGCGCAGCGTGACGGCCGGACAAGAGCTCGAGTACGTCGTGCTGGATCCAACCGCGAACCGCCGGGGCCCGCGGCCACCACGCCTGGAGCCGCTGCAGCGCGTCCTGCGGGCGAATCGGGCGCTACCGTGATTCCGCGCGCTGCGGCTGCCAGCACTCCACGCGGTTGCGACCCTTCGCCTTCGCGCGGTAGAGCGCTTCGTCGGCGGCGGCGATCAGGGTGGCGGGATCGACATCGGCGGCAACCGTGGAGGCAATCCCCACGCTGATGGTCACCGCCAGTGCCGCGGCCTCCGTGTGTGCGGGCTCCGATGCCACGGCGAGGCGCGCGCGCTCCGCAATCTCCAGCGCGCTCTCGGTATCGCAGCCGGGCAGCAACATCAAGAACTCCTCGCCGCCGTAGCGCGCCAGGCCGTCGTAGGCCCGCAGAACCGAGCGCATGCGCTGCGCGGCTTCGCGCAGCACCGCATCCCCGGCGGCGTGGCCGTGGCTGTCGTTGATGCTCTTGAAGTGATCGATGTCGGCCATCGCGATCGAGACCGGTTGCCGATCACGACTGCCCCGTTCAAGCTCGATCGTGAGGCGCTCGAGCACCATGCCGCGATTCCACAGACCGGTCAGTCCGTCATGCGTCGCCTGCTCCCGGAGCTTCTCCTGCGCATCGAGGTAATCGGCCTGCAGGATCAACACGCGTTCGCCCGACCGCAGTCTCGCGCGCAGCTCGAGCGAGTCGAAGGGCTTGGTCAAGAAGTCGTCGACCTCGGCTTCGATCGCGGCCTCCATGTCATCCCGATGACCGCGTCCGGTCAGCATGATGACGTAGACGTACGGTGGATGACGAAGCCGTATCTGCCGGCAGACGCCCAGCCCGTCGACGCCCGGCATCTCCCAGTCGAGGATGGCGATCGTCGGACCACCGGGCTGCAACAGTGTCGCGAGGGCCGCCGACCCATCGGCGACGGCCACCACCTCGTGTCCCAGGCCCTGGAGCGTCCGCTCCAGCAGGCGACGTGAGATGCGATCGTCGTCGGCAATCAGAATCCTCACGCGGGACTGTCCTCGCTGAACTGCAGCAACCCACGCTCGAGATCGGCGATCCGTTGTTCGAGCTCGGTGAGCTGGCTCTCGGCGCCGACCAGCGTGCCGTTGCGTGCCATCGTCTCCAACGCCAGGGCGGCATCGGCGGCCGCGCGGGCACCGAAGCTGCTGACCGACCCACGCAGCGTGTGCGCGGTGTGTTGCACCCCCTTCGCATCGCCCGACGCGACAAAGGTCCGCAGCTCGGTCAACATCCGCGGCGTCTCCTCGCGGAAGATCTGCACGAGCTCGGCGAGCAGCTCGCGATCGCCGTCGACGCGCTCCAGCGCTTCGGCGGCATCGAACGCCGGCGGCCGTGGCGGTGGCGGTGGCGGTGACGGTGGCGGAGGCTCAGCGCCGGGGCCCGTCAGCTCGTCGATCTTGGCCATCAGGTCACCTCCCCGTACGGGTTTCGACAGGTAACTATCCATCCCAGCGGCCAGACATGTGTCGCGATCGCCTTTCATGGCGTGCGCCGTGAGGCCGATGATGGGCACGTGACGATTGCTGCCGATCTCGGCGGCGCGAATGATGCCGGTGGCTTCGAGCCCATCCATGTCGGGCATCTGCACGTCCATCAGCACGACATCGAAGGGGCGTTGGGCAACGGCGTCGACCGCCTGTCGACCCGTCGTCACCGTAACGATCTCGTGTCCGTGCTTCTGAAGCGTGGCGACGGCGAGTCGCTGGTTGACCACGTTGTCTTCCGCCAGCAGGATGCGCAGCGGCCGGGGGGCGCCGTTCGATGCCTTGTACGCCGCCCGCGTCTCGGCGAGCGGTGGGGCGTCGACATTCGCGCCGGCCAGCGCCTTGAGGATGGTCTCCTTGAGCACCGATTGACGCACGGGCTTGGTGAGCGCGACGTTGACGCCGGCCTCGGCCGATCGCAGCGAATCGCCGCCGCGGCCCACCGACGACAGCATCATGATCAACGGGCATTCGAATTGCGGCACGCGCCTGATCGCTTTGGCGAGCTCGAGCCCGTCCATGCCGGGCATCTGGTAGTCCAACAAAATCAGCCGGAACGGGGTGTCATGCTGCTCGGCCAGACGCATCTCCGCGAGCGCATCCGGCCCGTTCTCGACGACAGTGGGCTTGAGCCCCCAGTTGGTCAGCATGTCCCGGAGGATCCACCGGTTGGTCGCGTTGTCGTCGACCACCAGTACGGGCATGCCGATGAGCTCTTCCAGCTCACGCGGCATGGCTTCGATTGGCGCCTGCGGCCGTCGCTCGAGAGGCAGCGTGAAATGGAATGTGCTGCCGCGTCCAGGCTGGCTTTCGGCCCAGATGCGTCCGCCCATCAGCCCGACCAGCTGCGTGGCAATCGCGAGCCCGAGCCCGGTGCCGCCAAAGCGGCGCGTCGTCGACGCATCTGCTTGCGTGAAGGCCTCGAAGATGGTTTCCAGCTTCTCGGGCGGGATGCCGATGCCGGTGTCGCGTACCACGAAGTGGAGATCGACATGACTGCCCCGGTCGCGCTCGCACGCGACATGCACCACCACTTCGCCGGCCTCGGTGAACTTCACCGCGTTGCTCACGAGGTTGACGAGGATCTGGCGCAAACGCGCAGGATCGCTCGCCAGTGCCGTGGGCACGCTCGCCGAGACGCTGTAGGCTAGCTCCAGACCCTTTTGGTGCGCGCGCGGCGCGAGCAGACGCATGGTGTCGTCCAGCATCCGGCCGAGATCGAAGTCCAGGGTATCGAGCGTGAGCTTGCGCGCCTCGATCTTCGAGAAGTCGAGGATGTCGTTGAGCAGTCCCATCAGCGACTCGGCGGAGACCTCGATCATCTCCACGTACTCGCGCTGCTCGGGGCTCAGGTCCGTCGTGAGCGCCAGCTCCGTCATGCCGATGATGCCGTTCATCGGGGTGCGGATCTCGTGGCTCATGTTCGCCAGGAACTCGCTCTTGGCGCGGGTCGCGGCCTCGGCGGTGTCCATCGCCCGCTTCAACGCGTACTCGGCTTCCTTGCGCTGGGTGATGTCGATCAGCGTCCCTTCGATGATTTCCGGTCCGCCGCTCTTCCCTTCGAGCAGGGTGGCGTTGAGGAGCACCCACACCGGCTGGCCATCCTGTCGCTTCAGCCGCGCCTCGAAATTCGTCAAACGCCGATCGGTCAACAACCGTTGGACGAACGCGCGGCGATCCTCGGCCGTCAGGTAGTGATCGACCGCGGAATGTGTCAAGCAAGCCTCGCGCGTCTCGTAGCCGAGGATATGGGCCAAGGCGTCGTTGCAATCCAGCAGGGCGCCGGCCACGGTGCTCTGGTAGACGCCGGCCAGGCTGCGCGTGAAGAGCATGCGATAGCGCTCCTCGCTCGCCCGCAGCTCCATCGCCTGCTTCGACATCTTGCGATCGACCGTCGATGTCACCATGGCCAGCGCCAGCCCCATGAAGGTGACCAGCGAGATGCCGGCAATGCCCAGCGATGAGATGCTGACCGCGTAGGTCGTGTCGCCGTGCATCGGTCCCGGCATGAAGTTGGCGGCCGCCATGCCGGTGTAGTGCATGCCCGCGATGGCGAAGCCCATGACGACCGCGGCCGCGAGCTTCAGCGGCGAGACCTCGCGGGTTTCACCTCTGAGGAAGAACGCGATCCACAAGGCGACCATCGATACCACGATGGCAATGGCCACCGACAGCCAGACGACGGGCATGTTCCACATGCACATCGCCTCGAGCCGCATCGCGTACATCCCTACGTAGTGCATCGCCGCGATGCCGCTGCCCATCACGAGGCTCCCGACGACTGCGGCGATGATGCCAAGGCTGGTGCGGCTGACCACGAAGAGGGCCACAGCCGAGGCGAAGATCGCGGCGACCAGCGATAGCAGTACCATCGGGAGGTCGTACAGCACGGGCACCGGCAGCTCAAACGCGAGCATGCCGATGTAGTGCATCGACCAGACGCCGAGCCCCATGCTGCTGGCGCCGCCGATCAGCCACATGAGCCGGCTGCGTCCCTGGGCCGCTGTGGTGCGCCCCGCCAAGTCGAGGGCCACGTAGGACGCGCACATCGCGATGACGACCGAGAGCGCCACGAGCGGGGAGCTGTACGTGCCTGTCATGGTCTATTTCACGCTTATCGGCCGGCTCGTGAGCGCACCTTATGGTCAAGGTCGCCCGTGCCGATAGGTGGTCTATGCTGGCTCGCGTGATGGAGACAGAGACGATGAGCTCGGGAATGAAGATTCTGCTGGCTGAAGACGATCGGTTGTTGAGCAAAGCCTCATCGGCCGCCCTCCGTAGACGCGGTTTTGAGGTCGTGACCGCCGCGGACGGCGAGGAGGCCCTGGAGCTGGCTCGGCGGGAGTGTCCCGACCTGATTTTGCTGGACGTGATCATGCCCAAGCTTCAGGGGTTCGAAGTGCTCGCGCGCTTGAAAGCGGACCCGGCCACGGGCGCCATCCCCGTTGTCATGTTGAGCAATCTTGCGCAACCGGCGGACGTCGACGAAGCGCTCAAGGCCGGCGCCATCGACTACTGGATCAAGGCCGACCTGCGTGGAGACCAGCTAGCGGCCAAGGCCGCCTCTGCGCTGGAGGGTCATCGACAGGCATGAGCGACCTGGCCGTTTCCGAGGCCGAGCTCCGCGATCTTCTCGTGGGACGGCTGGATCTGCTTCCCGGCCCGGTCTTCGACGATGTCGCGGCCGGCGCGAAACGGTTGCGGATTCCACTCGACCGGGCGCTGGCCGAGCGCGCGCGGGTTCCACCCACCTTCCTCCTCGAGCAACTCGCCGAGATGTGGAACGTCGGCTTCACCGAGCTCCGCATGTCGGACGTCAAGCCCCCGGTGCTGCGTCTGGTCCGTGAAGATTTCGCCAAGGCGCGACTGGTCGCCGCGTTCGATCAGGAGGGAGGCACGCTCAGCATCGCGATGGCCAACCCGCGCGACCAGACGCTCCTCACCGATCTGCGGCGGCTGACGATGATGCCGATCGTGGCATGGCTGGCGCCGGTGCGTGCCATTCGGCGGGCGCACTTGCTGTACGACGTCTGGCTGCGCGAAGCGCTGCAGCACATTTCCAGTGGTGTCGCCGTGCCCGTGGGGCAGGTCTCCGGCAAGGAGCTGGGCGCGGTGGATCTTGTCAACCACGTGCTGGAGTACGCGATCGTCTCCGGCGCGTCCGACATCCACATCGAGCCGCACGAGTGGGAAGGCCTGATTCGCTATCGTGTGGATGGCGTGCTGCACGATGTGTTCAGCGTGCTGCCGGAGACCTTTCCGACCCTGGTGGCGCGGATCAAGGTCCTGTCGGGCATGCGCGTCGACGACAAGCGCGCGCCCCAGGACGGTCGGTTCGGCCTCACGGTCGGCGGCGCCGACATCGACCTCCGAGCCTCGTCCGCGCCGACGCATTGGGGGGAAAAGCTGGTGCTGCGCGTGTTGTCCAAGGAGCCCGCGCAGATCGATCTCGAAGCGCTTGGGTTGGCGGCCGACGACTACAAGGTGATGCTCAAGAGCATCTTGCGTCCGTTCGGCATGATTCTCGTCACGGGGCCCACCGGCTCGGGCAAGACGACCACCCTCTACGCCACGCTCACGCGGATCAGCGTCGAACGTCAGGGGCGACTGAACATCTCCACGATTGAAGATCCCGTCGAGCGCGCGGTGCCACGCATCTCGCAGATTGCCGTGAACCCCGCCGCCGGCATGGACTTCGCCGGCGGGTTGCGATCGCTGCTGCGCCAGGATCCCGATGTCATCATGGTCGGCGAGATTCGCGATCGCGAAACCGCGGACATCGCGGTCCGATGCGCGCTCGTCGGCCGGTTGTTGCTGTCCACCTTGCACACCAACGACGCCGCCAGCGCCGTCCCCAGGCTCGTCGACATGGGCATCGAGCCGTTCCTGCTGGTGTCGACGCTGGAGCTCGTCATCGCCCAGCGGCTGGCACGGAAGATCTGCCTCGCGTGCCGCGAGAGCGTCAGCCTCGACGCGCCGGCGTTCAAGGCCGTGCAAGCGACGGCCGCGTTCGCCGCGGCGGTCCCGGTGCTGCAGCGCAACGGCATTCTGTCGACGTCCGGCGATCCGCTCGCGCGCGTGCGTCTGTTCCGCGGAAAGGGATGCACCCGCTGCAACGGCACCGGCTATCGCGGGCGCGTCGGCCTGTTCGAGCTGCTCCACATCAACGAAGAGATCCGGGCGCTCGTCATCGCAGGCAGCCGCGATGCGTCGACGATTACGGCCACGGCCGTTCGTCACGGAATGAAGACGATGTTCGAGGATGCCCTGGCGAAGGCGTTCCTCGGTGAAACCACTATCGACGAAGTCGTGCGCTCGACGGCATGACAGATCTCGTCAGATGCGTAACCGACCGCCCGGAATTGACATGACGAATCGTGCATAGGTGGGTTACCACATGCACTCAGTGCCACGGTTGAGCCGGCATGAATCGTGCTCCGTCACTCTAGTGCTGAGCATGCCGACCATCGTCGTCATTGCCGCCTTGCTGGTGTTTGCGGCGACCGCCGACGCCCAGAGCACGGATCCCGATCTCTCGAAGATCTCGCTCGAAGACTTGATGAACGTCGAGGTGACGTCCGTCAGCCGCAGGGAGCAGCGAGCGGGCGACATTCCCGCCGCGGTGTACGTGATCACTCAAGAGGAGATTCGACGGAGCGGGCTGACGCACGTGCCCGAGCTGCTCCGCCTGGCCCCTGGCGTCGAAGTCGCGCGGATCGACTCCAGCAAGTGGGCCGTTTCCATTCGCGGCAACAACCACCGGTTTTCGGACAAGCTGCTCGTCCTCGTCGACGGTCGTAGCGTCTACACGCGCCAGTTCTCAGGCGTCCATTGGGACACCGTGCGCGTGATGCCGGAGGACATCGAGCGCATCGAAGTGATTCGCGGGCCCGGCGGGGCCGTGTGGGGCGCCAATGCGGTCAACGGCGTCATCAACATCATCACCAAGTCCAGCGTGGACACGCAGGGGCCGGCGCTGCGCGCCACCGTCGGCGCCAACGACCATCGCAGCGTCGCTGCCCGATACGGCGGCGCGCGCGGGTCGACCTCCTATCGCGTGTATCTCGACTCGACGCAACACCCGCACACGATGCTGGACGAATCTACAGCCGGCGAAGACGATTGGACGTCGTTCAACATCGGCACGCGCGTGGACTGGCAAGGCGGGAAGGATCGCATCACCGCGCAGGCCGACTTCGTCAGGAGCGACAGCAACTTCCGATTCTCCTTCCCCGCGGGTCTGATCGCGCCTCCGGAGGGGTGGCCACTGCGGGGCAGCGACACCGACGCCATCCGTGGGAGCACGATGGCTCGGTGGACGCGCGACATTGGCACCGGTCGAACCGTCGAGGCGCAGGGATTCTTCGAAAACGCCCGCCGCAACGAGGAATACCAACACTACGAAGGGTCCACCTACGATGCGGATCTGAAGTTCCACGTGCGCCAGGGCCGGCACGACATCGTCAGCGGTGTCGGTTTTCGCGAGACGCACGAGGGTACCGATCGGACGTTTGCCCTTGCGTTCACGCCGGAGATTCCGGTGTTGCGCGTCTTCAATCTCTTCGTCCAGGACGAAGTCCGGTTGGTCGGCGACCGGCTTCGTCTGACGGGAGGGGTCAAGCTCGAGCACGAAACGTTGTCCGACTGGGGCCTGCAGCCGACGGGCCGCGTGCTGTGGTCGATCAGCGATCGTCAGCGCGTGTGGGCGGCGGCCTCGCGCGCGCTGCGTACGCCCTCGGTGGTCAATCGCGCGGCTCGCGTGAACTTCACGTCGTTCCCCGGTGAGAGTGGATTGCCAGTCGTTATCAGCATCCTAGGCAATCCGGAATACCAGTCCGAGGAGACCGTCAGCGTCGAGGGTGGGTATCGGTTCGATCGCCGTCCGTTCACGGTCGACATCGCCACGTTCGCGAATCATCACGACAGATTGCCCACGCTGGAGCCGCTGCCGCCGCAAGTCGAGCTCACCTACGGCCAGCCGAGCGTGATGGTGGGGACCCGCTTCGACAACCTGCTCGACGCCGATTCGCGGGGCGTCGAAGTCGCTGCTCGTTGGGCGTCCGCGACGTGGTGGCACGTGGCTGGCACCTACACGTACTTCCATTTCACGCCGCATCTGGACCCGACGAGCGCCGACCAGGAGGCGGCCCTGGGCGACGGCAACTCTCCTGGCCATCAATGGTCGCTGCGTCCGGCGGTGACGCTGGGACCGAAAGTCGACGTGTCCGCGATGCTGTTGCGTGTCAGCCGCATCAGGACGCTGGAGGTCCCGGCCTACACCCGGGCTGACGTCCGCGCCGAGTGGAAGGTGACCGGCCGCTGGTCGCTCGTGTTCACCGGGCAGAACTTGCTCGGCGACCCCCACGCGGAGTTCGCCGGCCTCGAGCTCGCCACCACCGCGATGCTGATTCCGCGCCAGATCAACGGTCGCCTCCTCTGGAGGTTCTGAGCATGCGTCTCATTCGACGTTGCCCGTTGGCCACCCTCGCGCTCGCTCTGGCGGCATCGACGACGCTGGCGGCGCAGCAGCCAGGGCCGCCGAATCTGCTGACGGCATCGCTCGAGGATCTGATGAACATCAACGTCACGTCGGCGGCGCGCAAGGAGCAGCGCGTGGCGGAGGTGCCGTCGGCCGTGTACGTCATCACTCAGGATGCCATCCGGCGGAGTGGACTGACCTCCGTCCCGGAACTGCTTCGTCTCGCGCCGGGCGTGCAAGTCGCGCACATCGACGCCAGCAAATGGGCGGTCTCGATCCGCGGCTTCAACAAGCGCTGGTCGGACAAGCTGCTGGTGCTGATCGACGGCCGCACCCTCTACAACCGGCAGTTCTCGGGTGTGTACTGGGACAGCGTCAACGTGATGGTGGAGGACATCGAGCGCATCGAGGTCGTGCGTGGCCCCGGCGGCGCCGTCTGGGGTGCCAACGCGGTCGACGGCGTCGTGAACATCATCACCAAGACGAGCCGCGAGACCGAGGGCGCGCTGGTTCGCGCCAGCATCGGCACGCAAGAAGAGGGGAGCACGGCGATCCGCTACGGCGGGGCGTTTGGACGCACGGCGTACCGCGTCCACGCCGACTGGCAACAACGCGGGCACTCGATGCTCGACGCGTCGGTGGACGCTCCCGATCGGTGGCGGGCGCTCAATTCCGGCGTTCGCCTGGACTGGAAGGGTGACGGCAACGAGCTCACGCTGGATACCGGGGTGCAACAGGTGGACGGGAACTCGTTTGCCGCGCTCGTCGACGGACCGACGCCACCGGCAGGCGGGTGGCCCACCTACAGCCAAACTACCGTGCAAACCGGTGGTCATGCGCTCGGAAAGTGGACTCGCCACGCTGTCGCGGGGGGCACGCTGGAGTTGCAAGGGTTCGTCGAGCACGTCGACCGACGCGAAACGGCGTTCCATTATTTCTGGACGACGGCCGATGTCGACGCGAAGTTCCAACGGCGGGTCGCCGGGCGCCACGAGATCGTTGGCGGTCTCGGGTATCGCCGGACCGACGACACCTTCGATGGCTCGTTTGCCGTCTCGATCACACCGGCGCAAAGCGACCTCAGCATCTTCAACGCGTTCGCGCAAGACGAGGTTCGGCTTGCGGACGAACGCCTGCGTCTCACGCTAGGTGGCAAGGTCGAACACGAGACCTTTTCGGGTTGGGGCGTGCAGCCGACCGCTCGAGCGTTGTGGGCGCTCGGCCAACGGGAGCACCTCTGGGCAGCCGCCTCGCGCGCGCGGCGAACGCCGGCCCGTGCCGACCGCGGTCTGCACGTGAACATCACGTCGTTCCCGGGCCCCATGGGGCTGCCGATCGTCATTCAATTGCTGGGGAATCCCGCCTACCGCACCGAAACGCTGACGAGCGTCGAAGGCGGATTCCGAATCGAACGGGCGCGGTTGTCGGTGGATGTGTCGACCTTCTACAGCCATCACGACGGGACTCAGACACAGGAGCCCATTCCACCGCACGTCGAGATCTTGAACGGCCGCCCCGCGCTGGTCATGGCGAGACAGTTCACCAACCTGATGACCTCGGATTCGCAGGGCGTCGAGATCGCCGGACGATGGTCGCCCGCGCAGTGGTGGTTCGTCGACGCCAACTACGCCTTCTTCCATCTGACGCCGCATCCGGCGGCGACGAGCCTCGACGAGAAGGCGCCGCTGTTCGACGGCAACGCGCCCGCACATCAATGGCAGATCCGACCCGCGCTCACCATCGGCCGCTTCGACGCGGACCTCGGCGCCTCGCGCGTGGGAGCGTTGGAATCGTTCGGCGTGCCTGGGTACACGCGCGTCGACGCGCGCGCCGAGTGGCGGGTGACACCGCGGGTGTCACTGGTCATGACCGGTCAGAACCTGACCGACGATGTTCACGCTGAGTTCGGTGGACTGGAAAACGCGACGACGGTCACGCTCGATCCACGACGCGTGGCCGGGAAGGTGACGTGGCGGTACTAAGGCGAGCTCGATCCGGATGTCGCCTCGGGCGGGTGTGGTTACTGACGGCGCTCGTTGGTCTTCCCCAGCTCGGAGACGCACAGAACGTGTCGGAGTCCGCGCTCAAGGCGGCGTTCTTGTTGAATTTCGCCAAGTTCACGGAGTGGCCGCCCACTGTGCGGGGACGTACTTCGCCGCTGGTGCTGTGTTCGGCCGACCGGGAGGTGTCTCCACTGTTGGAGCGAACGGTCGAAGGTCAGACGATCGAGCAGCATCCGCTGTCGGCCAGTCACGTGACGCTCGACAGCCCGCTGAGTACGTGTGCGTTACTGTACGTTGGCAAGATCGATCGGAACAAAGTCGTAGAGCTGGCCGAGCTGCTCGACGGCGCCGGCGTGCTGACCGTCGGCGACGAGCAGGCGTTTGCCGTGGCGGGCGGCATGATCGGCCTGTTCCTCGAGGATGGACGCATGCGCTTTGCGGTCAACCGCAGTGCCGCCGAGCGCGGGGGCGTACGGCTCAGTGCCAAGCTCCTGACCCTGGCGCGCATCGTTAAGGACTGACCATGTCTTCTCGTCTGCCCAATTGGTTCCGCAACCTGTCCCTGGCGAAGAAGCTCGTCGCCATCAACATGCTGACGAGCGGCATCGTGCTGGCGGCAGGCTCGGCGGGCCTCTACGCGTATACCCTGTCGGCGGCGCGGGCCGAGATCGCGAGCACCGTGCAGCGGATGGCGGCCGTGGTCGCGAGCAACAGCACGGCGGCCCTGGTCTTTCAAGATCCGCGCACCGCTGCCGAGATTCTGCGCGGCTTTGCCGCCGACCCGACTCTCACCGCGGCGGCGATCGTTTTACCCGATGGCAAGATCTTCGCCCGTTTCGAGCGCGAGCCGGAAGCGAAACGTCTCGAAACGCTGCTCATACCGCCGGGCACGCTCGAGGCGGGCGAGCCCTGGCACGCGTTCTTCGATGGCAAGCTCGTCTTGACCGAGCCGGTCCGATACGGACCGGACCTCATCGCCACGATCTACGCCGAAGACAATCTCGACGCTCTGAGCAACCAGCAAGTGCGGCTGGCGACCATCGCCGTCGTCGCCTTCTTCAGCGGACTGGTCCTGGTCTACGCGCTGTCACATCGCCTGCAGGGCGTGATCTCGGGGCCGATTCTGAAGTTGACGGAGACGGCCCGAGCGATTCAGCGCGGTGGCCGCTACGACGTGCGCGCGACCCCGGTCGGCAACGATGAAGTTGGAGAGCTGATCATCAGCTTCAACGACATGCTGTCGCAGATCCAGACGCGCGACCGACAGCTGCTCGATCAGCAGGAGCACCTGGAGGAAATGGTGCATGCGCGCACCCAGGAGCTCGTCAACGCCAATCACGAGCTGGTGGCGTCGCGCGATCGTGCGATGGCCGGCAGCCGCGCCAAGAGCGAGTTCCTGGCCAACATGAGCCACGAGATCCGCACGCCGATGAACGGCATCATCGGCATGACCGAGCTCGCGCTCGATACGCCGCTGAACGCCGAGCAGCGCGAGTACCTCGACACGGTCAAGGGCTCGGCGGAGTCGCTGCTCGCCATCCTCAACGACATCCTGGACTTCTCGAAGGTCGAGTCCGGCAAGCTCGAGCTCGAGTCGGTGCCGTTCTCGATCAGCGATCTGATGAGTCAGACGCTGAAACCCTTCGCGGTGGCTGCCGATCAGAAGGATCTGGAGTTGATCTACCGCATCGGGGATCGAGTGGCCGACTCCGTCTCGGGCGATCAAGTACGCATTCGCCAGATCATCAGCAACCTCGTCGGCAACGCGCTGAAGTTTACGCCCACCGGTCACATCCTCGTGGAGCTGGACGCGACTGAGGCTTCGACGCCGGGTCGCGAAGGGCTGCACTTCAGCGTCACCGACACCGGCATCGGCATTGCGCCGGAGAAGCACGCGACCATCTTCGAGGCCTTCAGTCAGGCCGATGGATCGACGACGCGGCGATTCGGTGGCACGGGGCTGGGGCTGACGATCTCGGCGCGTCTCGCCCAGCTGATGAACGGCAGGATTTGGGTCGAGAGCACGCCGAACATGGGGAGCACGTTTCACGTGACCATCGAGGTCGATCCCGCTGAGACGCCGATGGCGCGCCCGCGGCCCGACCTACCCGAGGTGCCCGTGCTCGTGGTCGACGACAACCTGGTGAATCGCCGCATCTTCGTCGAGACGCTGACGCGGTGGCGGATGCGGCCGACGGCCGTGGCGAATGGTCGCGCCGCGATCGACGAGCTCGTGGCCGCGAGCGCCGCCGGCAGGCCCTATGGGCTGGTGTTGCTGGACGCGAACATGCCCGAGCTCGATGGTTTCAGCGTCGCGGAGGAGATGGCGCGCCACGTCGAGCTGGCCGACGCGACGATCATGATGCTGACGTCGTCCGGCGAGTACGGCGACACGGCACGTTGTCGCGAGCTGGGGATCGCCGCGTATCTGATCAAGCCGATTCGGCAGACCGATCTCATCGAAGCCATCGCCCGCGTGATGCAGGACCGACCCGGAGCCGCGCACGCGCCGGTCGTCTCGGTCACCGTTGTGCCGCCGTCGCACAACAGCCTGCAGATCCTTCTGGCCGAGGACAATCTGGTGAATCAGCGGGTCGCCGTGCGCTTGCTGTCGAAGCGCGGGCATCACGTCGAGGTCGCCAACAACGGACGTGAGGCGCTCGCGGCGCTGGCGCGACAGAATTTCGACCTCGTGCTGATGGATCTGCAGATGCCGGAGATGGGCGGCTTCGAGGCCACCGCCGCGATTCGGGAGCGTGAGCGCCAGACCGGCGGGCATCAGCGGATCATCGCCATGACCGCGCATGCCTTGAAAGGCGATCGCGAGAAGTGTCTCGAGGCCGGGATGGACGGCTATCTCTCGAAGCCCATCGATCGCATTCAGCTGTTCGAGGTCGTCGAGCAGCAGAACACGATTGCAGCGGTGGCGGTGGAGGCGAAGACCCCGTCACAGGCGTTCGACTACGACATCGCGCTGGAGCGGCTCGATGGGGATGAGCAGCTGTTCGCCGAGCTGGCGCGCATGTTCGTGGACGACTGCCCGCGGCAGTTGCATGCCATCGAATCGGCGATCCAGGCGGGCGATGCCGCGCGACTTCAGGCCGCCGCGCACGAGCTCAAAGGCGCGGCGTCGAATTTCGCGGCGACCAGTGTCGTCGATGCGACGCGCGCGTTGGAGACCATTGCCAGCCAGAAGGCGATGGGCGCCGCACCGGCCGTGTGGCAGCGGTTGGAAGCCGAGGTCGGTCACCTGACCGCGGCCTTGGCTCACACCTATAGCAAACCGTCGAAGTACGCCTCCTGACCGGCCAATCGCCGTACTCACCGCCGTGAGTTACCGACGCGCGGGCACGAGCGCCTCGACCAACGCGCGACACGCAGCCATCTCTCGTGGCAGGGACCTTCTCTGACCGCGATAGTCAGCACTTTCTCCGTTAAGCCGTTCTGGGTACCAAAGCCGACGAGTGACGCGGGCGCGGTCTGCCACTCGATCGATCGCTCCCCATCGAGCGTACCAACGACCGGCCTGCGCTGTGCCTCGCCGAGAGCGGATACCACGTGCGACCTGGTTTCCGCCTCTTGCAGCTTCGATGAGCGGACCGCCGGAGGTCGTCATGGCCTGCTCGACGCCGGGGCCGTCGCTCTCGTTTCCCAGCCAGAGCGTAAAGAATGGTGAAACCCTACCAATCCTTCTGTTCCGCATGGGGTCGATAACAGGGTCGAGCCAGCTCGGCGATTTCCCGCCGGCGTGCTCAGGGAGAACGCATCGCATGAGAAAGACGCTTGCAGTCGGCCTTTTGGCGATGGCCACCATGGCGGTAGCCGCACGTTCATCGGAAGCCCAGGCAGTGGTATGTACCGTCGACGGCTTCTACGACCTGAGCGCCACGGTGATGCTGCCCGAGGGCGCCGCTCAGGTGGGCGGTTTGGTCACGTTCGTCCGACCCACGGTTTGCACGGATGGCGCGGTCGGTAGCGCCACTCTCGATCTCGTCTTTGCCCTTCCCGGCGGAGCGCCCACGCGCTACACGCAGACGGTCCCGTTCGACATCACGCGGGGCGTCGTCAGCATCGGTGGCGGGATGTTTATCGGTGCCCCGAGCTCGACGATCGGAGCCGCCGCCGCGAGCGTTCCGTTCGCTGGCGGAACGGGCCTGCGCATCGCGGGCATTCTCGTGCGGCGGAATCTGAACTCCATCCTCAACGAATTCGTGACGACGACGATCCAGCAAGTCGGCGGCACCGGCCCGGCAGGTCCTGCTGGCCCGGCAGGTCCCGCAGGCGCACAGGGTCCGACTGGTCTGACGGGCCCAGCTGGCCCCATCGGCCCACAGGGGCTGCCCGGGGGACTCGTTTCCTACGGGTCGTTGTCGAATGACACAGGCACGGTCGTCGCAGTCATCCCGACAGGCACGAACGTGCCGCTGCCGAGCAGTCAGCTCCTGAACGGCCCGACTGTCAACGGCGCCAACGACGCGGTCACGGTCACCACCGCGGGCGACTACAACGTGAGCTATTGCATCCGGCCGACCACGACCGTGCTCCAGAGCTCGGGCGTGTTCGTGAACGGGACTCTGGCTCCGCAGACGGCCTATGTGCCGCCGCTGGCCGTTTCGTCGTTGTGCCGGAGCGCCATCCTTCCACTCGCCGCGGGCGATGTCCTGAACCTGCGTCTGTTCGGCCTCGTAGGAGCCGTGGCGCTGACCGGCCAGGGCGGCGCTGAGCTCGTCCTCGAGCAAGTGGGTTCCTAGTCGTCCGGGGGGCCAGTGGTTCACCCGCGCCGCCGCCCACGAGCTCAAAGACGCGGTGTCGAACTTCGCGGCGACAAATGTCGTCGATGCGAGTACTTCGACGGTTTCCTGTAGATGCGGCTCAGAGCCGCGGTCGGGTGACCAGCCTCGGCTTCCAAACGGCGGCGGCTGTGCTTGGTACGGCGCCGTCATTCGCATCAGAATCGTGAATGCGGATCCGAGCCACGTCCCTGCTGGTCGCACTGAGCTTCGTTGCCATCGCGTTGCTGATCACGTGGCCGTTGGCGACGTGCGCCGATCGATGCTTGTCGGGGAATCTCGGTGATCCGCTGCTCAATGCGTGGATCGTCGGTTGGGGCGCGGAGCGATTGGCCGACGGCTTCGCCGGCGTCTGGGACGCGCCGATCTTTCATCCCTACGAAGACACGCTCGCGTACTCCGAGCACCTGCTGGGCATCGCGGCGCTCGTCGCGCCGGTGTACTGGCTGAGCGGGAACGCCGTGCTCGCTTACAACGTGGCGTTCATCACCGCGTACGCGCTGGCGGCGTTCGGCATGTACCTGCTCGCCAAGCGCCTGGTGCGCGCCGACGTCGCGTTCGTGATCGCGCTGGCCTTTGCCAGCTCACCCTACTTGACGACCAGTCAGTCGACGCGGCTGCAGATGCTGTTCTGCGGGTGGATGGCCATCGGTCTCGCGGGTCTTCACGACTACTTCGACACGCGATCGCGCGCGCGGCTCGCCGTCTTCGTGATCGCCTATTTGATGCTGGGGCTCAGCAACATCTACTTGTTCGTCTTCTTTGCCATCCCGTCGCTGCTGGTCATGACCTATGGCGTGTGGCTGTCCCGACCGCGTCTGCGAACGGTGATGGAGCTGACGGTGGCCGTGACGATCGTGGCCGCCGCGATATGGCCGATTGCGGGACTCTACCGCGATGTGCAGCGCGACCTGACGCTCGAGCGGACGGTCGACGAAAACGTCCTCTACAGCGCGGCGATTCGCTCGTACGCGAGCGTGTGGCACGAATCTCCGCTCGCGCGATGGTTGCCTCCGGAGACGGTGGCCGATCGCGCCCTGTTCCCGGGCCTGACGCTCGTCGGGCTGGCGTCGCTCAACGTGCCGCGGTTGATCGGGCGGCTTCGGCGTCGGCCCGAGAGTCCGCGCGCGACGCCTGGGCCGCGAACATGGGTTGGCGCCTACGCGCTCACGGTCGTCGTCGCGTTTCTGTTGTCGCTGGGGCCGGTTCCACACATCGGCGCCGAGCCGTTCGCCGACGCTGGCCCGTACGCGTGGGTGATGCGGGCGATCCCTGGTGTGGACGGGCTGCGCGCGCCGGCACGCTTCGGGGCGATCGTCCTCCTCGGTCTCGGCATCCTCGCCGCGATCGGCCTGTCCGCGTCGCTGGCTGGTCGTTCGAGAGGTGTGCGGCGGATCGCGATTGCCGCAGTCTGTGCTGCCGCGGTGGCCGAGGGAGCCGTCGCGCCGCCACGTCTGGTGAATTTCCCTACGGTGACGCCGGCCGATCGGCAGGCGTTCGATTGGCTGGACGGCGAGCCTCCTGGTGCGGTGCTCGTACTGCCCATCGTGCCCGATCACTTTCGCAGGCCACCATCCGGTGGCGTGACCCAGACCCTCGTATATCAGTACGCGACGCTGCTGCACGGTCGTCCCATCGTCAACGGCAGCTCGGGCTTCAAGCCGCCACTCGTGGAGCTGCTCGAGGGCGAGGCCTCGCCGTTCCTGGATCCCGAGCACGTCGGCGATGCCCTGCAGCTCGCGCAAGCGTTGGAGGTGCGCTATCTGATGGTGCACGAGCGCGACTTCCGCGATCAGGCGTATCTGCGGCGGCTCGTCGCAGGGCTGCGCAGCGAGGCTGACCACGTATTGGGCGAGCGGGTCTTCGGTGCCATTCGCCTCTTCGAGCTGCGACCGCCTGAAGTCCCGTTCGTGGACCGTCAGCCGGACACCCAGGCCGTAGCGTCGTCGCGGTTCCAGGTGTTTGCGTCCGACCAGGCGCATCGCGTCGAGCACGTGCTCGACCGCGATCCGGATTCGAGATGGCAGAGCGGCCCGTCCCAGGTGGGGACGGAATGGCTGAGCCTGCATTTCGACGCGCCCGTCGATGTCTCCCATCTTCGCCTGACGCTGGACGGTGCCGCGCTCGGCGACTATCCGCGACGCCTCCAGATCGTCTCCCTGAGCGCCGATGGGGACAGCCGGACGCTGTTCGATGGGAGCCCGATTGTGCCGCTCGCGCTTGCGCTGGTGCGGCGGCCGGTGGATCGCGCGATCGATCTCGCGTTCGATGAAAACGACACCGAGCAGCTGCTGATGCGGCAGGTCGGCCGGTCGGCGTCACACCCCTGGTCCGTCCACGAGCTCGAGGTCTGGGAGCGTTGAGAAACCCTCCACCTCGACGCCGAGATCGCACACAATAGGTGGCCGTCGGCGAGGCTCACCGCCGCGGAGGAGTCCACATATGAAGAGAGCTCTTTTTGTTCTCGGCGCCGCGTGCATGCTGGCCGGCACCCTGGCCGCCGCGCAGCAGGGACAGCGCCGTGCTCCCGACCCGAACTCGCGGGGCGGCGGTGACTGCCGCGACAACCCATACAACTGTCTCGAGACGCCGAATCCCCTTCCTGCCGCCGGCACGGTGTGGCTGGAAGAGATGACCTGGATGGATGTACGCGACGCGATGAAGGCGGGGAAGACCACCGTCATCGTCTCCACCGGCGGCATCGAGCCGAATGGACCGTGGCTCGCCCTCGGGAAGCACCAGTACGTGCTGCGCGCCAACTGCGACGCGATCGCGCGCAAGCTGGGCAACGCGCTCTGCGCGCCGATCATCTCGCTCGTGCCCGAGGGGGGCATCGAGCCGAAGACCGGTCACATGACCACGATGGGCACCCTGACCATGCGTGAGGAGACGTTCCAGGCCGTGCTCACCGACGTCGCGTCGAGCCTGAAGGCGCACGGGTTCGGGAACGTGATCTTCATCGGCGACAGCGGCGGCAACCAGGCCGGACAGAAGGCCGTGGCCGAGAAGCTGACCGCCCAGTGGAACGGCAGCCCCGTCGTCGCCCACATTCCGGAGTACTACGACTACGCCAGCGTCAACAAGGCGATGACGGCGGCCGGGAAGATCAAGGAGTCGGAGAAAGGCGACAGCCTGCACGACGATCCGATCATCTCGCTCAACATGTTCATGACCGACCCCAACTCCATCCGTTACGAGCAGCGCGTGAAGGCGGGGAAGACGATGATCAACGGCGTCGATCTGAAGGACAAGGCGAAGAACCTGGAGATCGGCAAGGCGATCGTCGAGTTCCGCGCGACGCAGACGGTCGCGGCGATTCAGAAGGCGATCGCGAACAAAGGCAAGACCGCAACCGCGCAGCAGTAGCTGGGTGAGCGTGGCGCGCCGTCGAGTCGCGCCACGCCCTTGCTTGCGCAGGGCCCTGTTGCTTGCGTGGGGCCCTGTTGCTTGTGTGGGGGCCCGCTTGCGTGGGGTCCGCCTTTAGGCGGACCTTCACCCTCACGGAATCGGAATCGCGAGCTCGTTCGAGGCCCCACTTATCCCGCACGCGTTGGCGGCCAGCACGCGGAGGAAATACGTCCC
>DAINCF010000055.1:0-20354 GCA_036732565.1 Vicinamibacterales bacterium | reverse complement strand
GGCGTAGAAAAACGGTGTCAACGAACTGCTCTACGCAAACCCCGCGCGCCGGGGGCCCCGACTGTTGAGTCGTCCACACCATTCGTTACTGGTTTAGACACCGCTTACAGGAAAGTGCTCCCAAGGAGCGAGGCTGCCCGGGTCCCCCCTACCCGTCGCGTCTCCCGGGCGCCGCAGTTAAGCAGAATCGGCATTCTAAAGGCGTGCCTCGCCGACGTCAACGGCTTCAACACACTTTTCCGATGCTTTTTGCAAATGTTTACGAGTCGTGCGCCGTCGACTTTCGTGAGACTTACACTTTTCGCTTACGCATTCCGTTACGCCTCGATCCGCATCGCGTAAAACGAGCGCCACACGAACACCATTCCGACGACCAGAAACACGGCCGCCAACGTCTGGACCAGCCCCGCTCCCTGCTGAGCCGTGAGGAAGACCCCCAGCTCCACCGCGAGCAAGCCGAACAGTGTGGTGAACTTGATCACCGGGTTCATCGCCACCGACGAGGTGTCTTTGAACGGATCGCCCACCGTGTCACCGACGACGGACGCCGCGTGGAGATCGGTGCCCTTCATCTTCAACTCGGTCTCGACGATCTTCTTCGCGTTGTCCCACGCGCCGCCGGCGTTGGCCATGAAGATGGCCTGGAACAAGCCGAACAGCGCGATCGAAATCAGGTAGCCGATGAAGAAGAACGGCTCGACGAACGCAAACGCGAGCGTCGAGAAGAACACCGCGAGGAAGATGTTGAACATCCCCTTCTGCGCGTACTGCGTGCAGATCTCGACGACCTTGCGGCTGTCCTCGACCGACGCCCTCGTCGTCCCTTCGAGTCGGATGTTCGCCTTGATGAACTCCACCGCCCGATACGCGCCCGTCGTCACGGCCTGCATCGAGGCGCCGGTGAACCAGTAGATCATCGAGCCGCCCGTGATCAGCCCGAGCAGGAACGGCGGGTGCAGAATCGACAGCTTCTCCATCCCCGTCGTGAGGCCCTGGGTGAGCGCCATGATGATCGAGAAGATCATCGTCGTCGCCCCGACCACCGCGGTGCCGATGAGGACGGGCTTGGCCGTCGCCTTGAAGGTGTTGCCCGCGCCGTCGTTCTCCTCCAGCAGATCCTTGGCGACGCGGAAGTTCACGGCGAAGCCGAACTGCTTTCTGATTTCCTGCTCGATCCCCGGAATCTCTTCGATCTGCGACAGCTCGTAGACCGACTGGGCGTTGTCGGTCACCGGACCGTACGAGTCCACCGCGATCGTCACCGGGCCCATGCCCAGGAATCCGAACGCCACGAGACCAAACGCGAAGATCGCCGGTGCCTTCATCAGCTCGCCGAGGCCCATCGTCGAGACCCCGTAGGCAATCGCCATCAGGCCCATGATCGTCAGGCCGAGCCAGTACGCCGAGAAGTTGCCGGCCACGAGGCCCGACAGGATGTTGAGCGACGCGCCGCCCTCGCGCGACGAGGTCACGACTTCCTTCACGTGAGCCGAGCTGGTCGACGTGAAGACCTTCACGAACTCCGGGATGATCGCGCCGGCCAGCGTGCCGCAGGTGATCACCGTCGACAGCTGCCACCACAGCGACGAGCTCCCGCCCAGGCTCGGAATCAGGAGGTACGACAGCACATAGGTCAGGACCACCGAGACGATCGACGTCAGCCAGACCAGCGAGGTCAGCGGCGCCTCGAAGTTCATCTTCTCGACCGTGCCGTAGCGCGCGCTCGCGATGGCGTTGTTCACCAGGTACGAGCCCGCCGAGGCGAGCACCATCATCACGCGCATCATGAAGATCCACACCAGCAGCTGCACCTGCACGTCGACGCTGCCGACCGCGAGCATGATGAACGAGATCAGCGCCACACCGGTCACGCCGTAGGTCTCGAAGCCGTCGGCCGTCGGCCCCACGGAATCGCCGGCGTTGTCACCGGTGCAATCCGCGATCACACCCGGGTTCCGTGCATCGTCTTCCTTGATCTTGAAGACGACCTTCATCAGGTCCGATCCGATGTCGGCGATCTTCGTGAAGATGCCGCCGGCGATGCGCAGCGCGGCGGCGCCGAGCGACTCGCCGATGGCAAAGCCGAGGAAGCAGACACCCGCGTACTCGCCCGGGATGAAGAGCAGGATCGCGAGCATGAACAGCAGCTCGACCGAGATCAGCATCATGCCGACGCTCATCCCTGATTTGAGCGGGATATCGCAGACCGGGAAGGCGTGCCCCTGCAGGCTCGCGAACGCCGTGCGCGAGTTCGCCAGCGTGTTGATCCGGATGCCGTACCAGGCGACACCGTAGCTGCCAGCGATGCCGATCAAACTGAAGAGGAGGATGATTGCGATGCGGGAGGCGGGGAACCCGATCATCGCGAAGTAGGCGACGATGATCGAGCCGATGAAGACCTCGAGGATCAACAGGAACTTGCCCTGCTGGATCAAATAGGCCTTACACGTCTCGTAGATCAGTTCGGAGATGTCGGACATCGATCGATGGACGGGCAGGCGTTTGACGCCGGTGTAGGTCCACAAGCCGAACAGCAAGCCCAGTACGCACACGACCAGGCCGGACAACAGAATCTGATGCCCCGTCATCCCGAGGAAATCGCCTTGATTGAGATCCGGAAGGTGAATGTTCACCTCCCCGCCGGGCGTGTGTCCGGGCGCCGGCTGCGCGGCTGCGATCGGGTGAACCGCCAGCGTGAGCGCGATCGTGATGGCGGCAATAAGAGCACCCCAGCGCGGCTGCCGCATTGGGGACCCCGCATGGTTCGCGCCGCGCCAGTTCGTGGGTTCGCACAGTCTCGTCAGCATCGGTCTCCTCGTGGTCCGTCGTCTCGGGCGATGTTCCAAATCAAAACTGTCTGGTGTCCTTGATCTCATCCGGCAGCGCCATGCCGCCAGTCAGGAAGATGCGGATGGCGTCCTGCACCGAGATGTCGGGGTAGCTTACTCGGTCAGGCGGGTATACGAGCACATCGCCGAGATACAGGTGATTCGTCGGGACGTACACCGCCACCAGCGCTTCGGGCCCCCGCCCGCGGTCCAGCGTGAACTCGCGGGTCAGGAAGCCCAGGATCATGCCACGACGCTCGTCATCGACGAGCACGACTTTCTTGAACCCCGCCTCGTTCTCCGGGGAGAACGCCGCGACGAGCTGCTTGACCGGCGCGTAGATGGTCTTGAACACCGGCACGCGTAGCAGCCAGGACTCGATCTGCTGCAAGGCCCGCTTCCCGAGCACGTTGCTGGCGACGGCGCCCACCGCCAGAATTACGCCCAACGTAATCAGCACGCCGAGACCGGGCACATCCCTGCCGAGCAGCCGCGTCGAGACGGGCGTCGCAATCCCATCGACCACGCCGAAAATCCACACCAGCGCCGCGACGCTGATGAAGAGCGGCACGATCACGAAGAACCCGGTGATGAAGCTCCGTCGAAGCCAATGCATACGTGCTCGGCCGCCCTAAAGGGCGGCCGCTACGAAAGCCCACCCGTCACGAACGTACGTAGGGGCCGCCCAGGGCGGCCCCTACCTCACCTGGCAAACAGCCAAATCGCGGTAATGCCCGCGAGCGCGAACCGATAGACCGCGAACACCGTCAATGAATGCCGCTCGAGATACCGGATGAAGAACGCGACCGCCAGATAGCCGACCACCGCCGAGACGACGAGACCGACCGCGAACAGCGCAACCGGCGTCGTTGAGGTCCCCACCTTCGCCAGCTCGAGCCCTTCCTTGAGCGCCGCGGCCAGGACCGCCGGCAGGCTGAGGAGAAACACGAACCGCGCCGCCGCGGGCCGCGCCAGGCCAAACAGCAACGCCACCGTCAGCGTGGCGCCCGAACGCGACACGCCGGGAACGAGCGCGGCCGCCTGAGCGATCCCGATCAGAAACGCGTGGCCGTACGAGATGGCCGCCCCACTCCGATTGCCGGCGCCGACGCGATCGGCCACCAGCAGTCCGACCGCGCCGGCCGCGAGCGTGACCGCCACCACCGCCGGCGAGCGAATCCCCTCCAGCCGATCGGCGAACAACAGTCCCACGATGATGATGGGAATCGTCCCGGCGATGACGAGTCGCACGAGATGCGGGTACTCACCGGCCTGGCCGGTCAGGGCCGCCGGTGTGGCGCGAAGCATCGCCAGCAGGTCTCGCCAGTAGTAAAGGACAACCGCGAGGAAGGTGCCGACGTGACACGCCACATCGAACGCGAGACCGAACCGATCCGGATCCCACCCGAAGAACGCACGGGCCAGGATCAGATGTCCGGAGCTCGACACCGGCAGGAACTCGGTCAGGCCCTGGACGGTCCCGAGCAGGGCTGCAGCAAGAAGGTCCACGTGCCGGGCCCGCTAGCGAGGCTCCGCCGCCGAGCCGTAAACACGCGTGGTGTGGCTTCGCCTCGCTGGGAGCAGTATCGGCTGGCCCCGGCGGGGCGAGACGTCTTGCAGACTTGTCCGAGACGCTCGACTCAAATCCAACGCATCCCCCTGCAAGACGTCTACGAGGCTTTGCGCCCGCTCGACTTCGCTGTCGGCTTGCTGCTGGAGGCGCGCGTAGGGCTGGCCGAGGCTTTCCGTCCACTCAAGAGCACGGCGACCGCCGAGGCGATGAACACGGTTGAATACGTGCTCGTGATGATGCCGACGAGCAGGGCGAAGGCAAACCCCTGCAGCACTTCGCCGCCGAAGAGATACAGCGACAGCACCGCCAGGGCCGTCGCGCCGGCCGTGATCACGGTGCGCGGCAGCGTCTGATTGACGCTCTTGTTGACGACGACGTCGAGCGGTTCGCGGCGCATGGCGCGAAGGTTCTCGCGCACGCGGTCGAAGATGACGATCTGGTCGTTCACGCCGTAGCCCACCAGTGTCAGGATGGCCGCCACGACGTTCAGCGACAGCTCGTAGCCGACGATGGTGAGCAGCGACATCGTGATCAAGACGTCATGGAGGCTCGCGATCATCGCGCCGACGCCGAAGCTGAACCTGAATCGCAGCGCGATGTAGCTCATGATGCCCAGCATCGAGGCGATGGTGGCGTAGATGCCTTTGCGCTGGAGATCCTGACCAATCACCGGTCCAACGAACTCCCGCTTGACGACCTCCACCGGCCCGAGACCGGCCTTGTCGAGCCCGTCGACGACGCGCGTGGTGGCGGCTTCGAGGTCGAACGTGGCCTCGGTGCCGGCGATCTGCGGCAACCGTACGAGCAGCTCGTTCGCGCCCACGTCGCCGTACCGCTGCACGACCTTTTCGCCCTCGATACCGGCGAGCGCGTCGATCACCTGCTGCTCGGCCACGGTCTTCTGGAACTTCACCTGGAACAGCGTGCCACCGGAGAAGTCGATGCCCAGCGGCAAGCCGCGCGTGGCGATGAGCCCGACGCCGGTCAGGATGATGAGCCACGACAGGACGAGCGCGTGCCACCGCCAGCGAAGCCAATCGATGTTGACGTTGGTCAGGATGCGCATGATGTCAAATGCTCAGCGCCGCTTCGCGCCCACGGCGGGTCAGAATCAGCTCGAACATCGTCCGCGAGACGAACACGGCCGTGAACACGTTGGCCAGCAAGCCGATCGTCAGGGTGGTTGCGAACCCGCGGATCGGTCCGGTGCCGAACTGGAAGAGAAACGCCGCCGAGATCAGCGAGGCGATGTGCGTGTCCAAGATCGTCAAGAAGACGCGGTCGAAACCCGCGGCAACGGCTTGCCGTACGCCCTTCGCGGTTTCGAGCTCCTCCTTGATGCGCTCGAAGATCAGCACGTTGGAGTCGACGCCGATGCCGATCGTCAGGATGAAGCCCGCAATGCCCGGCAGCGTCATCGTCGCGCCGAGATACGCCATCAGGCCGAGCAGCAAGATCAGGTTGACGATGACGGAGGTGATGGCGTTGAGGCCGGCCAGTCGGTAGTAGACGAGCATGAATAACATGACCAGCAGCAGCCCGCCAACGGAGGCGGTGATGCCGGCGCGGATCGAGTCCGCGCCCAGCGAGGCGCCGACCGTGCGCTCTTCCAGATAGTCCAACGAGGCCGGCAGCGCGCCGGACCGCAGCACCAGCGCCAGGTCGCCCGCTTCCTGATTCGTGAAGTTGCCCGAGATGCGGCCGTCACTGTCGATGCGCCCGTCGATCCGCGGCGCGGAATAGACGCGGTTGTCGAGCACGATGGCGAGCTGGCGGCCGATGTTGTTCTGGGTGAAGGTGCCGAACTTGCGCGCGCCCTCGTTGTTCAACGTGAACTGGACCGCCGGGCGGTTGTTCTCGTCGAGGGAGGGCCGGGCATTCCTCAGATCGCGTCCCGTCACCGCGGGCACACGGCGGACGACCCAGTACACGGTCGTCGCGCGCTCGCCTGGCGCCGAGACTTCGCTCTGGCCGGGCAGAATCTGGAGATCCGGCGGGAGATTGCCGCCGTACGCCTGCCGCGCCTGCGCTTCGTCGGAAAACGGCCCCTGCTCCACCAGCTTCAACTCGAGCAGCGCCGTCGATCGAATGATCTCCTTGGCGCGCTGTACGTCGGTGACGCCGGGGAGCTGCACCAGGATCTGATCGGCGCCGCTGTAGCGCGCCACGATCGGCTCGGCCACGCCGAGCTCGTTGACGCGCCGCTCGATCGTCTGCAGCGCCTGGTTGACCGCCTCCTCGCGCAGTTGCACCGCGATGTTCGGCCGTACCGTGAAGGTGTAGACGCCACCAGCCGACGAGGAGCGGTTGTAGGTGAGCTCGACGTCGGTCAGGAGCTGGCGAAACGCCGCATCCTGATCGGAGGGCACACCCTCGACGCGGAATTCCGTGAGGCTCGTCGCCGTGATGTTGGTGACCGGAATCTTCGCGGTCTGCAGTTGCTCGCGCAGCCGCTCCACCGCCGTCTCGGTCTCGAGGCGCAGGGCATCGTCCGTCTTCACCTGCATGACCAGGTGCACGCCCCCTTTGAGATCCAGGCCGAGCCGGATCTTCTGGTCGGGAGGATAGAACGCGTAGACCGCAAGCCCGATCACACCGAGGATGACAAGAATCTTCCAACGCAGGTTCTTCGCCATATCATCTGGCCAAGCGCGACTTGCGTCGCGCGGCGCTGTTACCCATGAGGCGCATCGACCACCGGCGCCTGCCCCTGGTACCCGACAATCGCCGCCCGCGACACTTCGACGCGGACGTTCTGCGCAATCTGCAGCTGCACCGACTGATCGCCCAGCTTGGCGATGGAGCCGTAGAGGCCGCCCGACGTAATCACCCGATCGCCGACCTTGAGCGCGCTCAAGAACTCCTGCACCTTCTTCTGCCGCCGTCGCATGGGCAGCAGAATCACGAAGTAGAAGATCGCGAGCACCAACGCGAACGGAATGAGCTGGACGAGCGGGTTGCCGGCCTGATTGGGCGGCGTAGCCAAGGCCAGCGGCAACCCGGCTGCGAACGGTGCCAGCGACGTCATGGAGTCAGCGGGGCGGAGCGAAAAGTCCGATGGAAACCCTGTCTGAACTTTTCGAACGTGCCAAACGCTATAGCGTTTCTGATCAATCTCATGGTGTCAAGGTAAAAGTATAGATTATGCAACGTGTTAAGGGTACCTCCGGTCATTTCGCCGGCGGTGAACAAGTGCCGCAGATAGGCCCTCGAGAACGTGCGGCAGGTATAGCACTCGCAGGCCGGATCGGGCGGCCCTTCGTCCTCCGCAAAGCGGGCGTTCTTGATGTTGAGCGGCCCCTGGCTGGTGAACAGCTGGCCGTTGCGCGCGTTCCGCGTCGGCAGCACGCAGTCGAACATGTCGATGCCACGCGCCACCGCTTCGACGAGGTCGAGTGGCGTCCCAACCCCCATTAGATAGCGTGGGCGATCCTCGGGGAGCAGCGGGGCCGTCGCTTCGATCACCTTGTACATCTCTTCGTTCGGCTCGCCGACGCTGAGGCCGCCGAGCGCGTAGCCCTCGAAGCCAATCTCGACCGTCAGCCCGGCGCTGCGCGCCCGCAAGGCGGCCGAGGTGCCCCCTTGGACGATGCCGAATTGCGCCTGGCCTTGATTTGTCGCGATCGCGCCAAGATCCGCAGGGGCGGTTCGCGAACCGCCCCTACCACCACTGGAGACGAGCTGCAGGAAACGATCTCGGCATCGCCGAGCCCAGCGCGCGGTCAGGTGCAGGGACTCTTCTATCTCTCGATCGCCGGCCGGCAGCGCCGGGCACTCGTCGAGCACCATCGCGATGTCGGATCCCAGTGCGGCCTGCACGTCGACCGCGCGTTCGGGCGTCAGCACGTGCAGGCTGCCGTCGAGGTGCGATCGAAACTCGACCCCCGACTCCTCGATCTTCCGTCGGGCCGCCAGGCTGAAGACCTGGTAGCCACCGCTGTCCGTCAGAATGGGATGCGGCCAGCCGATGAAGCGGTGGAGCCCGCCGCGTCGGGCAATCAGCTCTTCGCCCGGACGCAGCAGCAAGTGATACGTGTTGCCGAGGATGATCGAGGCGCCGACATCCTCGAGATCGCGCCGCGTCATGGCCTTCACGGCGCCCTGCGTGCCGACCGGCATGAAGGCGGGCGTCTCGACGACGCCGTGAGGAGTCACAATCTCGCCGCGACGCGCATCCTGGTCGCGGCTCAACAGCGTGAACGAGAAGTTCCGCACGAAGGTTCCTCAGGGGGTTCCAGGCGATGGTTCCGCACCGGGTTCGGTGCCAGACACGGGTTCGTCACGACGGTTCGGTTCCACACAGGGGTTCCGCACAAGGGTTCCACACAGGTCTAGGCGCCACGAGCCTCCGTCCGGAACTCTCGTGTGGAGCGCTCGTGCGGAACAGAACCCGCGCCCGGAACCACCGCGCGGAACCCGCGTGCGGAACCTCCGTGAGGAACCAACGTTATCATTGCAGTCGTGAAGAAGTTACGGTTGGGCATCGTGTACGGCGGGCGATCGGGAGAGCACGAGGTCTCGGTCGCATCGGCGGCGTCGATCTTCAAGCACATCGATCGATCGCGCTACGAGCCGGTGCCGATTCGCATCGAAAAGGACGGGCGCTGGACGCTGCCCGATCGCGCGCCCACGGCGATCTCAGCCGCCGATGTCATCGAGCATGCGCGCGTGCAGGCGGCGCGATCGCTGCGATCCGGCCGCGACACGCTCCTCGTGCCGTATCCGAGCGAGCAGACGATCGTCAACGTCGATCGCCGGCCGGTCGCGCGATCCGACGACGAGATCGAGCAGGCGGTCGTCACCAGCCTCGGCCTCGACGTGATCTTCCCCGTCCTGCACGGACCGTACGGCGAGGACGGCACCATCCAAGGGCTGCTGGAGCTCGCCAACGTGCCGTACGTCGGTCCGGGCGTGATGGCCTCCGCCGTCGGCATGGACAAAGCGACGATGAAGCTCATCTTCACCGCGCGCGGACTGCCGGTGTGCGCGTGGCATGCCTTCGTGCGCCATGAATGGCAGACGCAGCGCGCCGGCGTCGACGCCGCCCTCGCGCGGCTCGGCTTGCCGATGTTCGTCAAGCCCGCAAACCTGGGATCGAGCGTCGGCATCACCAAGGTGAAGACCGCCGCGGCGCTCGCGCCCGCCATCGAGGCGGCGCTCGAATTCGACCGCAAGGTAATCGTCGAAGCAGGCGTCGTCAACGCGCGCGAGATCGAGTGCGCGGTACTCGGAAACGACGAGCCCGAAGCGTCGCTGCCTGGCGAAGTGGTACCGGCACGCGAGTTCTACGACTACGAGGCGAAGTACCTCGACGAGGGCTCCGAAACCGTCGTGCCCGCGGCCCTCGCCCCGGAACAGGTGCGCGACGTGCAGCGGCTGGCGATCGAAGCCTTCCGGGCGATCGATGCCGCGGGGATGTCGCGCGTCGACTTCCTGCTGTCGCGTGACACGGGCGCGCTCTACGTCAACGAGATCAACACCATTCCGGGGTTCACGACCATCAGCATGTACGCGAAGATGTGGGACGCGAGCGGCGTGCCGTACGCGGCCCTGGTCGATCGCTTGATTCAATTGGCGATCGATCGCCACGCGGACAAACAGCGACTCCGAACCAGCGCGGTGTGACCCCTCGACCTCGCACGGGGCACGTCCCACGCGCTGCGCTCGCGCTGTCAATCGCCGCCCTTGCTGTCAGCGTGTCCAGCGGCCAACCCGGTGCGTCCACTCCCGGGTTGACTGCTGCGCCCCTGATGGCGCGCGCCTACGACCTCGTCCTGAACGCCGACTTCGGCGCCCTGCCGGGCGCGTTGGCCACGGCGTGTGGACCGGCTCCTGCCGAAGCCTGCGACACGCTGGAGGCCGTCGGCCTGGCGTGGCAGACGGCGCTGGACCCGAACGATCGCTCCCCCGACCCGCAGTTCTCGAAGCAAGTCGACTTCGCCATCGGCGCCACTGAAGCGTGGACGCGGCGCGAGCCAGGGCGGGCGGAGGCGTGGTTCTATCAGGGCGCGGCCTACGGCGCTCGTGCCCAGTGGCGCGTGCTGCGCGGCGAGCGATTGTCCGCGGCGCGAGACGGCAAGCACATCAAGGACGCATTCGAACGCGCGCTCGCACTGGATCCCGACATGCACGACGCGCAGTTCGGCATCGGGCTCTATCGCTACTACGCGGATGTGGCACCGGCGGCGCTGCGGATGCTGCGCTGGCTGCTGATGCTGCCGGGCGGCGATCGCGCGGGCGGGCTTCGACAGATGATCGCAGCGAGCGGCAAGGGTCAGCTCGTGCGCGGCGAGGCCGATTACCAGCTGCACATCGCCTATCTGTGGTACGAACGTCGATTCGACGAGGCGCTCGCGCTCATCGACAGCCTGCGCGCCCGCTACCCGCGCAATCCGTTGTTCCATCAGGCGCGAGCGACGATCCTCGAGGTCTACTTTCACGATGAGACGGCGAGCCTGCGTGCCTGGGAGGATCTGCGGCTGCGCGCGGACGCGAGGCTCGTCAACGAGTCCGACCTTGCCGGCACGCTCGCGAGGCTCGAGGCGGCCGAACTGCTCGACGCGCTCGACGAGACCGACCGGGCGACGGCGTTTCTGGAGCAGGTCGCGAGCGAGCAACCGGCACGTCCACGCGACGCCGTGCCCGCCGCCAGGAGTTTGCTGACGAAGATGCGTCAGCGGCTCGGGCGCGAGCCCTTTCGCGTTGCGCTCGAAGCGTGGCGCGCCTTCGAGCGAGACGATCTGGGTAACGCCGAGTCGTTGTTCACGCAGGCGTTGTCCCTGGACCCCACGAACGCGGTGACACGGTACCGTTACGCGCAGCTTCTCGTCGCGCAAGGTCGCGACCAGCTGGCGGCCGAGGAGCTCGATCGCGTCCTCGCGGCATCGGCGAGGCTCACACCGGTCGTACGCGCCAACGCACTCTTCGACAGCGCCGTGATCGCCGCTCGCCGCGGCGATCGGGCGCGTGCGAAGACGCTGTATCGTGACGCTTCACACGTCTTCGGCGCCGATCGCAGCGTCACCCTGCGCGCGGCGCAGCGCGCGCGCGAGTGATCGCGCGAAGTTGACAGCGATGACGTGTTTGAAGTTGCCGATCGACACCACGATCGCGTGCCAGTTTTGACATTGAGCGATGTTTTGTGCTTGACATCGCAAATTTCTCACCCATAATCTACATCTGGTATGAGGGTGGACGGCTCAGGCCACCGGTTGTGAAGTTACGGGAACGCTAAACAGCGAGCCCTGAGTTGCACGGTGGTTGCCATTAGGCGGAGTCGAACCCCTTCAGGAGGAACGAATGGCGAAGAAGGCGAAGAAGGCGGCCAAGAAGGCCAAGAAGGCGGCGAAGAAGAAGTAAGGCCGCTTCAACGGGGCGGTTTTTCAAGTTGAACTGCCCCACCTTTTTTCTCGAGCTTCTCTTCTCGAGATCGCGCGTCGTATCCGACGCGCGTCAAGGCGCGAAGGAGGCCGCCCCGTGCGGACCGAGTGCCAGGCGGCAGAGGTGACCGCGGTGGCGCGGCCAATCCTTCCGCAACAAACCCAACCTGAAGGGGGGGATGAGTCGAATGGCAAAGAAGGCGAAGAAAGCGGCCAAGAAGGCCAAGAAGGCGAAGAAGCGCTAACCGCGCTTCCGCTAGGAGATTGAAAAGGGGACGGGTCACACCGTCCCCTTTCTCTTTGTCGGCTGTCTCTACTGACCGATCCAGGCCTTGCCGTCCCACACGCGCACGCTGCGGATGACGTCCCACCGCGACAACCGATCCACGATGTCCATGCCTTGCACGACCTCGCCGAAGACGGTGTAGCGCCCGTCGAGATGCGGTTGTGGTGAGTGCGTGATGAAGAACTGACTGCCGCCCGTATCTTCCCAGTCGAGGGCCATGCCGACAGCGCCCCGGAAATACGGCCGATCGTTGATCTCGTCGCGGATCGTGTAGCCGGGGCCACCTTCGCCATCGCCGCGCGGATCGCCGTCCTGCATGACGAAGTCCGGCACCACGCGGTGAATCGCGGCGCCGTTGAAGAACCCGCGGCGCGCCAGCTCGAGGAAGCTCGCCACGGTGTGAGGCGCATCGAGCACGGCGAGTTGCACCTGCACGACTCCGTGCTCCGTATCGAGATAGGCCGTCGGCGAGAACGGCGGCTCGATGAGCGCATCGACCGACGCAAGCGGGACAGGCGAGCTCGGGGCCGGTCGCTTCGGCGCCGCGTTCGATGTGGGATCCAGCGTGCGCAGCAGCTGCGACGCGCGCACGCGAATCGCCCACTCGCGATCCTCCAGCGCGCGCTCGAGCAGGCCGCGAGCCGCATCCTTGTCGATTTCGACGAGCGCCGCCATCATCGCCGCGCGCGCGACATAGGTGCTGTCGCGTTCGTCGGCAAACGCGGCCTGTAGCGCCTGGGCGGCGCCTTGCGGCTTCAACACCGCGAGGCCATTCGCCGCCGCCTGACGGACCACGAAGTCGTCCGCCTTGAGACGCTCGAGCAGCGTCGCGGCCGCCGAAGGCACCTTCGCGGCGACCATCGCCGCGAGGACCGCGGGGATCACGCGCTGATCGCTGTCCTTCAACATCGGCTGGAGGAGCACGGCCGCCTTGTCGGCTGGCAGCGTGCCGATGGCGGTCGCTTGCGCCGCCCGCACGTCCCAGTGCGGATCCGGGTCGAGACTGGACAGCACCGTCAGCAGTTGATCGGCATCGGCCCGGGCCAGCGCGGCGAACGCGGCCGCACGAATCGCCGGTGCGCGATCCGAGATCAGATCCAGCAAGAGGTTCAGGCGCGAGCTCGTCGGGAACTGCCCCAGCGCCGTCGCCGCCTCGATGCGGAGGTTCATCGACAGGCTTGGTGCGGTGAGCAGTTTGGCGATCGGGGCCGCCGCTCGAGGGTCGCCGATCATCGCCAGCGCCCGAATCGCCTGCACGCGCACCGCGGGCGGCTCGCGATCCGCGGCCACCATCGGCAGCAGCTGATCGACCGCGTTGCGTTCCTTGAGCACGCCGAGCCCTCGGACCGCGAACGCGCGCGTGGTCGGCTGACCCGTGCCCGGCACCAGCGACAGCAGCGCGCTCGCCGCACGCGGATCCTGAATGCGCTGCAAGGCGTAGGCAATCGGCCACCAGCGGCTGATCGGCCGACCGTTCGCGTCGAGCACCGCGGCGGCGAGTTGATCGTACGCGCTCAGGCGCACCAGCGCGTAGAGTCCAAGTCGCACGGCCTCGGTGGGCCCGCTCTTCGGGTAGCCCTGATCGTCCGCATCGATGCCCGTCAGCGCTCCAGCGGTGATGTGGGTTCGAATCATCTGGCCGACGGCCGCGGCCGATTCCTTGTGCCCGATCTGTCCGAGCGCTTCCGCGGCCCGCCCCTGGACGAACGAATCGGCGTCCGCGAGCGCGGTGACCAGTCCATCGGCGGCAGAGGCGTCACCGATGAGGCCGAGGGCGAACGCGGCCATGTGCCGCACTTCGGGAACGGTCTCGCTCGCCAGCAACGTCTTCAGCGGCTCCACGCCTTCGGGCAGGCCCACCCGGCCGACGCCGAGCGCCGCACGCCGCCGGATGCGCGGCTCAGTGTCCTTCAGCAACGCGAGCAGCTCGAGACGCTCGGCCGGCGGTATCGCGGGCGTCTGGCGCCGACGGCCGCTGCCCTGCGCGGGAACCGGCGCGGGCGGCGGCTCCGGCGGAAGATCGCTGAGAATCCGCGCGTCCTCGAGTCGGAGGATCGCCCGCACCTTTTCGACGTATGAGCTTTGGGCTGGCGCCTCCGCACTGGGTGCGGGTGCGCTGGCGCATCCAGACAACGCGCCGCCGAGGAGAAGCAGCACTACACGACGAGAATACGAAGAGGTCATGCGGTGGTCACGGCAGAAGGTTCGAGCACGGCCAGGCGTTGGGTCACGCGATCGACACGCTCGCGGACGATACGCACGCCGATGCCGGGGCCATCCGGCACCGGAATGGTCCCGTCAGAGCGGACGTCGATGGCCGGGTCGATCAGGTCTGTGTCGTAGTAGCGTTTGCTCGCCGCGATGTCGCCCGGCAGCGTGAAGTTCGGCAAGCTCGCCAGGTGGATGTTGTGGGCGCGTCCGATGCCCGTTTCGAGCATGCCGCCGTGCCACACCGGAATGTCGTGCGACGCACATAGGTCGTGCAGCCGAATCGATTCACGGTGACCGCCGACCCGACCCGGCTTGATGTTGATGATCTTGCACGCGCCGGCCTCGATGGCGTCCTTGGCGATGCGCACGGTGTGGATCGACTCGTCGAGACAGATCGGCGTGGTCAGCGCGCGCTGCAGCGTCGCGTGATCCGTCACATCGTCATAGTCGAGCGGCTGCTCGATCATCATGAGATTGAGCGCGTCGAGTCGCGCGAGATGCGCGGCATCGTCGACGGTGTAGGCGGCGTTGGCATCCACCATCAGCGCGACATCCGGGAAACGTGCCCGCACACGCGACGCGACGTCCACGTCCCAGCCGGGTTTGATCTTGATCTTGATCCGACGGTAGCCGGCCGCGAGCTCGTGCTCGATGCGGCCCAGCAATTGATCGATGCTGTCCTGGATGCCGATCGAGACGCCCGACGCAATGGCGCGACGCGTGCCGCCGAGCAGCGCGCTCAACGGTTGGCCGTTGACCCGCGCGAAGAGGTCCCACGCGGCCATTTCCACGGCGGCCTTGGCCATGTTGTGGCCGCGGACTCGCCGAAGCGTAGGAAACACTTCGTGCGGATCTGTGAACTCCGTGCCGAACACGAGCGGCGCCAGGAACTCCGTGATGATGTGCCACGCCGTCTCGGTCGTCTCGGAGCTGTAGTACGGGTTGGCCTCGGCGACCGCCTCGCCCCATCCTTCATGCCCCGCGCCTTCGAGGCGCACCAGCAGGAACGTCCGATCGTACGAGCGGCCGAAGCTCGTCTCGAAGAAAGTGACGAGCGGCATGCGGCACAACCGCAGCTCGAGTCGAGTGATTTTCATCGTCCAAGCGGAACGATACCATGCCGTCCTGCTAGACATCTCCTAAGGCTGAGGCCGTGGAGATCGAGCATATTGCCCACACGCCTTAGGAGATGTCTAGGCCCCGCGGAGCGGGGCAGAACAACATAGCAGCGAAGCAACAACCCCCTCGCGCAGTCGGCGGGACGACCGAGCTTCGCTGCTATACTCGCGGCGCAGTGGCGTTCCGGTACATCGCCATCGAGGGCCCTATCGGCGTCGGCAAAACGCGCTTGGCACGGCGGCTGGCCGCGCGGCTCGAGGGTACCGCAATCACCGAGGACGCCGACAATCCCTTCCTCGCCGACTTCTACCAGGAACGTCCGGGCGCGGCGCTGCAAGCCCAGTTGTTCTACCTGCTGAGCCGCCATCGTCAGCTCTCGAACCTGCGGCAAGCGAGCCTCTTCGAACACACGTTGGTCTGCGACTACGTGCTCGACAAGGACAAGATCTTCGCGTTTCTGAACCTCGACGACAACGAGCTCTTCATCTATCAGCGTCTGTACGATCTGCTGGCGAGGGACGTGCCGTCCCCCGATCTGGTGCTCTACCTTCAAGCGCCCACCGAGGTGCTGCTCGAGCGCATCAAGGCACAGCCCGCGGATCCCGAGCGCGAGCTGCCGCAGCCGGACGAGGAGTACCTGCGCGAGCTCAACGAGGCCTACCAGCATTTCTTCTTCCACTACACCGCAACGCCGTTACTCGTGATCGAGACCTCGCAGTTCGATCCCGAGGCCAATGACGAAGCGCTGGACGACCTCGTGCGGCAGGTCAAGGGGATGGGCAAAGGCACGCGGTACTATGTGCCGCGGACGACCTAGGGGCGGTTCGCCAACCGCCCCTACGGTGTAAGCTGAGGGCTTATGGCGTGGTTCAAGAAGGCGCGCAAGCCGATCGCGACGCCGGAGAAGACCAGCCGAGTCCCTGAGGGTCTCTGGGTCAAGTGTCCCGAGTGCGACACGATCATCTATCAGAAGGATCTGACCAAGAACCTCGGGGTCTGTCAGAAGTGCGCGCACCACTTCCGTCTCAACGCGACCGAGCGCCTGCGCACGCTCTTCGACGATGAGCAGTGGGTGGAGATCGATGCCGGTCTCCAGTCCAACGACCCACTGAAGTTCACGGACACCAAGCCCTACAAGGATCGCCTCACCGCCAGCCGGCGCGCGACGGGGCAGCCCGACGCGATCATCGTCGGCATCGGCAAGATCGAGGGCATCGAGACCGTCGTCGCCGCGATGGAGTACGCATTCATCGGCGGCAGCATGGGCGTCGTGATGGGTGAGCGCATCGTGCGCGGTATCGAAGCCGCGCTCGAGCGCAAGCTGCCGGTGATCATCGTCTCCTGCTCCGGCGGCGCGCGCATGATGGAAGGCGCACTGTCGCTGATGCAGATGGCCAAGGTGTCGGCGGCGCTGGCGCGGCTCGATCGCGCCGGCCTGCCCTTTCTCTCCGTCCTGACCGACCCGACCACCGGCGGTGTGACCGCCAGCTTCGCGATGCTCGGGGATCTCAACATCGCCGAGCCCAAGGCGTTGATCGGCTTCGCCGGTCCTCGCGTCATCGAGCAGACGATCCGCCAGAAGCTGCCCGAGGGATTTCAGCGCAGCGAGTTCCTGCTCGAGCGCGGCATGCTCGACCTGGTCATCGATCGTCGCGAGCTCAAGCCCATGATTGCGCGCGCGCTCGGCTTCATGGGTGCGACCGCCCGCGTGGAGGCGACGCCGAGCGCGTCTTAGTGGGATGTGCGATTGATTTCCATGGGGCCCGTTCCTACGGAACGAGCCCGAACACTGCGCCGAGCGACGGTGTTGGAGATTTCACTTTTCGCTGATACGCTCCACTAGAAATCTGCTCACGCGTCGTCGCTCTTCCCGTGTCTGCACTCACTCGCCTCTTCGCCCTCGAACAGTTCGGCATCAAGCTCGGTCTGGACAACATCCGCACGCTGCTCGACGCGCTGCAGCATCCCGAGCGCTCGTGGCGAGCCGTGCACATCGCCGGCACCAACGGCAAGGGCTCGGTGACGGCGATGGTGGAGACGGCCATCCGGCACGCCGGCCATCGTACTGGGCGCTATACCTCGCCACACCTCGATCGGTTGGAAGAGCGCTTCGAGATCGACGGCGTGCCGGTGACGTCGGCTGAGCTCGAACAGCTCGCCTCGGACGTATTCGCGGCGATCGACCAGCTGCGCGTCGACGGCACTCTCTCAGTGCTGCCCACGTTTTTCGAAGTCACGACGGCGATGGCGTTCGAGTGGTTCCGGCGGGGAAGCGTGGAGGTCGGCGTGATCGAGGTCGGTCTCGGCGGCCGCTTCGACGCCACCAACGTCTTATCTCCAGCCGTGACGGCAATCACCTCGATCGATTTCGACCACGAACGCCATCTGGGTCGAACGCTGCCCGAGATTGCCATGGAAAAGGCGGGCATCGCCAAGCCGGACGTGCCGATGATCGTCGGCGAGGTGTCGGCCGAGGCGCACCGAACGATCGCCGCCTCGTGCCACGAGAAACACGCACCGCTCATCGACGTGGCCACTGGCGCGGGCGTCGACGTCTCGATGGAGCGCGGCGTGGCGACCATCAGAGTCTCGACGCCGACGCGCGCGTATCCACCCCTGCGCCTCGCCCTGCATGGACGACATCAAGCGGCCAACGCGCTGGTCGCGCTTCGAGTGCTCGAATGCTGCGACGAAGCCGGCATCGCCGTGGGATCGGACGACATCGTCGCCGGCCTCGGTGGCGCGCGGTGGCCGGCGCGGCTGGAGTGGCTGGAGATTCCCCGCTCCGCTTCAACGCGGCCGCTAGGGCGAGGCAGGCCTGACGAAAGGGCCCGACGTCTGCTGATCGACGCGGCTCACAACCCCGCCGGCGCGCGAGCGCTTGCGGAGTACGTGCGGGAGGCCGGAGCCGCGCCGCTCCCGATCGTGCTCGGCATCATGCAGGACAAGGACGTCGACGGGATGCTCGACGCGATCGTCCCGATTGCCTCGTCCATCATCACGACGGAGGCTTCGTCTCCGCGCGCGATGAAAGCGACGCTGCTCGCCGCGGCGATCGCACGTGTGGCGCCGGATCTGCCGGTGCGTGAGGAGGCCAATCCGGAAGCCGCCGTCCAGCAGGCGCTTGCGGAGGCACCAGCCGCCGTCGCGGCAGGCTCGATTTACCTCATTGGTCCACTGCGTGCGCGGTTGATCGAGAGCGGGGCGCGCCCGGACATCTCCTAAGCAATGACCGTGCTATTCTTCGGTCTGCCTGCCACGTCGAACCGCATGTCACGTTCCACGTTCGTCCTCGCCACGATTGCGCTGTGCCTCACTGCCACCCGTCCTGCCGCTGCACAGGTGAGCGGGTGGGCCAATAAACAGTTCACGTTCGAACGCATCGATGCCGACACCGTTCGGCTCACTGGCCAGGTCGAAGTCCAGGGCGAGGGGCCGAATGCCGGCCAGCGGCTTGCCGCTGATGAAGCCGTCTGGAACACGAGCACGGGTGAACTGAAGGCGTCGGGCAACGTGCTTCTGGTCACGCCGACGTCGCGTCTCTCCGCCGAGCGCGTCGACTTCAACACGCGGAGCAAGCTCGGCATTTTCTACACGGCTTCGGGTATCGCGGACCTGGGCACACGCGGCCAAGAAGACATCAACATGTTCGGAAGCCTCGAGCCGGACGTGTATTTCTACGGCGAGGTCATCGAAAAGGTCGGCGAGGATCGCTACAAGATCACGCGCGGCGGCTTCACGTCATGCGTACAACCAACACCGCGATGGGAAGTCGTCAGCAAGTCGGCCACCATCAACCTGAACGACTGGGCGATCCTGCGGAACGCCGTCATGCGCGTCAAGGACGTGCCGGTGTTCTACCTGCCCTGGATGTACTTTCCGATCCAGGACGATGGGCGCGCGACGGGTTTTTTGATGCCGACGTACGGCAGCTCGACGATCCAGGGCCAGTCGCTGAGCAACGCGTTCTTCTGGGCCATCGATCGCAGCCAAGATGTGACGCTGATGCACGATTGGTACGGATCGCGCGGCCAAGGGTACGGCAGCGAGTATCGCTACGTCGCCAACGCGCGGTCGAACGGCGACATCCGCTTCTACCGGCTGAACACGGATCCGTCGACGATTTCAGACAACATCGCAAATCCCGGCAGGGAGTCGTACGAGCTGCGAGGGAATCTGGCGCACCAGCTGCCGTATGGGTTGCGCGCCCGCGGGCGACTCGATTACTTCTCGGACATCACGACCCAGCAGCTGTACAACCAGAATCCCTATACCGCGTCGCTCAGCCAGCGTCTGATCAACGGCAGCCTCTCCGGCGCGTGGGGCGGCGTGAGCCTGACGGGCAACTACCAGCGGGCCGAACAGTTCTTCAGCACGACGTCCTCCGTCGTCAACGGCTACTCACCGTCCATCCAGAGCGCGCTCTCCAGTCGCCGGATCGGCCGGTTGCCGCTCTATTTCTCCGCCAGCGGTGAAGCGGCCCGTGTGCTGTATATCGGCAACCAGGATGACGGCCAGGGCGGCACGATCGTGAGCGACAACAGCATCGGACGCGTCGATTTCACGCCGTCGATTCGATCGCCGCTGACCAATCTGCCGTATCTGACACTGAACACGTCTCTGGCGTACCGCTACACCTATTACACGGAGAGCCTGGACGCGAACAACCGGCAAGTCGAAGTCCCGCTCACGCGACGGTACGCGGACATGCGAGCGGAGTTGATCGGCCCAGTGTTCAGTAAAGTGTTCGCTCCAAGCGAGACCGGCACGCGGATGAAGCACATCATCGAGCCGAACTTCTCCATCCAGCGAACGACGCCGATCGACAACCGTCTGCAGATCGTCCAACTGGGCGCGATCTACGACCAGGTGTTCGGCAACGTGACCCGCTTCAGCTATGGCGTCACGAACCGCCTGATGGTGCGACAGGGAGCGCCGCCCACGGCGACCGCGGCGGC
>DAINCF010000054.1:0-20610 GCA_036732565.1 Vicinamibacterales bacterium | reverse complement strand
CCTTACGCCGATCGTATGGCCGGTTACCTCCTGAGCCAGGCGAGCAGTGGCGGGAGCAGCGCGAATAGCGCCATCTTCCCGTACTACCTGATCCCATCCGGCCTAGCGACGTTCTGGGGACTGTTGCCGCTCGCCCAGTTCGCGCCCGAGCCATGGATGTCGGTCTCCATCGTCGTGGGGGCACTGCTGATTCCGGTCGCGGGCGTCTGGACGCTCGGCGTGCTCCGCCGCGGCGAAGGCACCGCAGTGGTCCTGTTCGTGATGCTCATGGCGGTTCCCGTGCTGTTCGCGCGCGACAGCGGCTTCGGCTTGTTCAAGCTTTCAATGTATGCCCAGCCGTTCCTGTTAGGGACGCTGGCGCTGAGCCCCTACCACGGGCGCCGACTCGTCATGGCGACTGCCCGCACTCGACGGCGGAGCTTCACCTGGTGGCATGCGGTGTTTCTGCTGCTCCTTGGCGCGGCTGGTCTTCCAGCGCAGCGCGCATACGTCGCGTTGGCCGTGAGCGGCGGGATTACCGCCGAAATCGGGGACCACGAAGAGCTCATCGCCGATCTCAACGAGGTCCGTCAGCAGCGGGCGGCGAGCCTCGACGCCGATCTGCCCGACATGCCCTTGGCCAAGCTGTTCGGGTTGTACGCGCGTGGCGTGCCATTTCGGATGATCAACTCCGAGCTCAGTGTGGAACCGCCGCATCCGGACAGAGCCAGACGCCCGAACGACGCGGAGGCGCGGCGCTTCGCCATGCTCGATCCCTCGAAACCCGATCTCTTCAACGAGTACAACGTCTGGAACGGTTCTTCAGCGCAACAAACGGACCGCCACGCGTCCAACGGCGAGCCGGCGCGCTGCGAACGGCTCGTGACCGAGACCGCGTCGCAAACCCTGTTCAACCGCTTTCGCCCCATTGACGACGAGGGAAATGCGTTGAGGACGCTGACGTGCGGCACCGTCTCCAATCACGTGGCGTTCGTGTCGTCGAGGCTTGGACGGCACTTCTACCTCGATTTCGGCCGCGATGGCCCCTCCGGCCGCGTTGGGCTCTTCGGCCTGGAGCCGGACTATTTCTTTCCGAAGCAATCGATGGCCGCCCTCGGCCGGTATCTGCTGATCGAGGTGATCAATCCCTCTCCGCAGGTGCGGGTGATGCTCGAGGTGACCGCGACGCTGAAAGCCGATGGGCAGAACGTGCTGCCGCCTGCGGATATCATCGGGACCCAGCGGGTACCTGTGGGCTTCGTGGGCCGCGGCTCGGCGCGCAGGTTCTCGCCACCGGTCGATCCCCAGGTCATCAACGGTCGCTCCTACATCGCGCTCGATCTTGGCGCTGATGGCACGCGATACCCGGACCACCGTGCTGGCCTCATGACGCTCTTCGGACAGAAGGTCTCGCTCGATCCGCGCCAGATCGTGGTGCTCGGCCGCAATATCTCGGCCCTGTCGGAGAATGAGTACTTGGCACTCCGGCCGCCGGATCGTCTGGCTGAATTTCCCGCTGGCCTTGGAGACCCGAGCGTGGAGTACTCCGGTTTGTACGAAGACGGATGGGTCGGCGAGAGCGCGACGCTTCGGCTCACACGCCCGGCGGAGGCGACGCGACTCGTGATTCGCGGCCAGGCCCACGGGGCGCCAGACGCTCAACATCCGATGAAGGCGGACGTCGCACTGGGGCATGAGACGATCGCCAGCCAGATGCTGGCGCCCGGAGCTTTCGAGATCAGCGCGCCCATCGGTGGTGGCGCCGCCGGCGTTGTCGAGATCGCGCTGCACTTTTCGAACGAGCGCCCACTGGACGGCGGTGGCCGCCCGGCCGCGGCGCTTCTGTCGTTCATCGGGTTTCAGTGATCATGAGGGCTGCGATGGCGCGCAGGCACGCAACAGCATGAAGGCGGTCATCCTCGCGGGAGGCGTCGGCAGTCGGCTCATGGAAGAGACCGAGCTGAGGCCCAAACCGATGGTGGAGATTGGCGGACGGCCGATCCTCTGGCACATCATGAAGCACTACTCGCACTATGGCACTCGCGAGTTCGTGGTCGCACTCGGCTACCGCGGCGACGCGATCAAGCAGTACTTCGTGGAGACGCTCGGCCTCGAGGGCAGCCTCAGCATCTTCACGCGCGATCGGCGCGTCGAGCGCCACGACGCGTCCGCCGAGGATTGGGCGGTGCACCTGGTGGAGACCGGCCTGAGCACGATGACCGGCGGGCGGCTGAAGCGCCTCTCGAGTCGCCTTGGCCGCGACACGTTCATGCTGACCTACGGCGACGGTCTGTCGGACATCGATCTCGGCGCGCTGATGGCGTTCCATCGCGCCCATGGGCGCCTGGCGACGGTGACGGCGGTACGTCCACCGGCACGCTTCGGCGCCATGACGCTGGACCACGATCGGGTCGTGGACTTTTCGGAAAAGACGCAGGTCGCCGAAGGCTGGATCAACGGTGGGTTCTTCGTCCTCGAGCCGGCGGCCCTCGACTACATCGACGGCGAGGAGACGCAGTGGGAACGGCAGCCGCTGGAGCGACTCGCCGCGGACGGCGAGTTGATGGCGTTTCGACATGAATCCTTCTGGCATCCGATGGACCTGCTCCGGGACAAGCGGCACCTGGAAGAGCTGTGGATGACGGGCCGCGCGCCGTGGAAGATCTGGACATGACATCGTTCTGGCGCGATCGCCCGACGCTGGTCACGGGAGCGAGCGGGTTTCTCGGCGGATGGCTCGTGCAGGCGCTGCTCGATCGCGGCGCCGCGGTCGTCTGCCTGATGCGCGACTGGGTCGGCGAGTGCGAGCTCGTGCGGCGGGGGGGCATCGCCAAGGTGCGCATCGTCCGTGGCGACGTGCGGCAACAAGCGCTCGTCGAGCGGGCGCTCGGGGAATATGAGGTGGAGACCGTGTTCCACCTGGCGGCACAGGCCGTGGTGGGCATCGCAAGCCGCAACCCGGTGTCGACCTTCGATACCAATGTGCGCGGGACGTGGAGCGTGCTGGAGGCGTGTCGTCGGAGCCCGAGAGTCCAACAGGTGGTCGTGGCCTCGTCGGACAAGGCCTACGGATCGCACGAAGCGCTCCCCTATCGCGAAGATACGCCGCTCCAAGGCCGGTTCCCCTACGACGCGAGCAAGTCGTGCGCCGATCTCGTCGCCCAGTCGTATGCGTTCACCTACGGTCTACCGGTCGTCATCAGCCGCTGCGCCAACCTCTACGGCGGCGGCGATCTCAACTGGAACCGATTGGTGCCGGGCACGATTCGGTCCGCGCTCGCGGGCGAGCGGCCGGTGATCCGAAGCGACGGCCATCTCGTTCGCGACTATCTGTATGTCGAGGACGCCGTCTCGGCGTACCTGACGCTCGCCGAGACGCTCGCCACTCGACGTGAGCTGTCCGGCCAGGCGTTCAACTTCGGCCACCGCGATCCCATCGCCGTCCTGGCGCTGGTCGAGAAGATCCTCGCGGCGTGCGAGCGCTCGGATCTCGCGCCGGACGTCCGTGCGGAAGCCGAGCACGAGATCGCGAATCAGTACCTCGATGCCTCGCGTGCGCGCGCCGAGCTCGGCTGGGAACCCAGCTTCGGGCACGCCGACGGCCTGACACGGGCCGTCCAGTGGTACCGCGAGTTCCTGGGCCACGTGGTGGCCACATGAACGCAGTGTGTCGGGCATGCGGCCACGGCCCTCTTCGCCTCGTGCTCTCCCTTGGCGCGATGCCGCTCGCGAATCGACTGCGCGACCGCACCCGGCTCGATGCGCCAGAGCCACGCTATCCCCTGGATCTGACGATCTGCACTCGTTGCACGCTCGTGCAGCTGGCCGAGAGCCCGTCGCCGTCGGCGTTGTTCGCCGACTATCCGTATCTCTCCTCGTACTCGGACACGATGGTCGGCCACGCCGAGGAGATGGCGGCGACTCTCGTGCGGCGTCTGGGTCTCGGCAGCCACTCGCTCGTCGTCGAGATCGGGAGCAACGACGGCTACCTCCTGCAACACGTCCACCGCGCGGGTGTGCCGGTGCTGGGGATCGATCCGGCCGGCGCCGCGGCCGACGGCGCGCGTACCCGAGGAGTCCGGACGCTGGAGGGGTTCTTCAGCGCCGCCGTCGCTGACGATCTCGTTCGACAGGGCATGCGCGCGGATCTGATCGTGGCCAACAACGTCATGGCGCACATGCCCGATCTCAACGACGTTGTGGCCGGGATCCAACGGCTGCTGGCGCCTGGCGGCGTATTCGTGCTCGAGACGCCCTACGTCCGCGATCTCATGGATCGGCTCGAGTTCGACACGATCTACCACGAGCATGTCTTCTACTACTCGCTGAGCGCGCTCGCGGCCCTGCTGTCGTCTCATGGCTTGTCGATCGCCGATGTCGAACGCCGGGCCATTCACGGGGGCTCGCTCAGAGTGACGGCGACCTCGGGCGGCACGTCAGGCGCGGCGGCGGCGGCGGTGCTGGCCGAAGAAGAGGCATGGGGTGTGCGCGACCTCGCCACCTATCAGCGCTTCGCCGAGTGCGTCGAGCGCGCGATCGTCAAGCTTCGCGCCTTCCTGCACGCGCGCAAACGGGCGGGGCGCCGCATCGCCGCCTACGGGGCTGCCGCGAAAGGCGCCACGTTGCTCAACGCGCTCGGGATCGGCGACGAGGTCCTCGATTTCGTCGTGGATCGAAGCCCGCTGAAGCAGGGACGCTATTTGCCGGGCACGCGCCTCCCAATCTATGCTCCCGAATACCTGTTGACCACGATGCCGGACGATGTGCTGCTGCTGACGTGGAACTTCGCCGACGAAGTGCTCGCGCAGCAGGCGGAGTATCGGCGTCGCGGCGGCCACTTCATCGTGCCGATTCCCGAGCCGCAGGTGGTGTGACGTGCGAGTGCTCATCACGGGCGCCGGCGGTTTCATTGGCTCTCACGTGGCTCGCCGCTTCGTGGAACGCGGCGCGGACGTGGCGGCCCTCGTCCGTCCCTCGACCGATCTCGATCGCCTGGCCGACATTCGTAGGGCTCTCGTCCTGATCGAGGCCGACCTCCAGGCAGCAACCGGCCTTCACGAGAAAATTGCCGCGTGCGACCCAGACGTCTGCGTGCATCTTGCGTGGCACATTCCGCCCGGACGCTATCGCCACGCCCTCGACAATCTCGACTCCGTGGCCGGCAGCCTCAACCTCTTGCAGGCGCTCACACAAACGGGCTGCCGTCGAGTCGTGGTCGTCGGGAGCTGCGCGGAGTACGCCGGCCGAGACGGATGCGTGGACGACCACGGTGAGATTCGCCCCGACACGCTGTATGGGGCGTCGAAGCACGCCATGTCACTCCTGGCCCACAAGCTCGCGGATCAGCACGGATGGACGGCGACGACCGCGCGACTCTTTCACGTCTACGGTCCGGGCGAACCCCCAGCGCGCCTGGTCCCGAGCCTGATTCGGGCGCTGCTCGAGGAGCGCTCATTTGCGTTGACCTCCGGTGATCAAGTGCGAGACCTTCTGTACGTCGACGATGCGGCCGACGCGCTGGTGACCATCGCCTCGGCAGACGTCGCGGGCGGTATAAACGTGGCTTCTGGGGTACCAACGACGGTGGCCGACCTCGCACGCGAGATCGGTCGGCAGCTCGGTCGTCCCGAGCTCGTTCAGCTCGGTGTGCTTCCGCGTAAAGCCGAAGATCCACAATGGCTGTGCGCGAGACCGGGCCGCCTTCACGAAGACCTCGGGTGGCGCCCGCGGCACGATCTCGTGACCGGACTCTCCTCGACCATCGACTGGTGGCGGCGGATTGGGCATGTCAATCGAATGTCGGCTGTGTCGCAGCCACAGAACTGACGAAGTCCTTCGCATCGCGCAGACGCCCATCCATCAGAATCGCACGGGGGCGACGAGGGCTGAGGCACTCGACTGTCCGCGCGGCGACATCGCGCTGACGTTGTGTCGTGCGTGTGGCTTCGTGTTCAACGCGTTGTTCGACCCTACCCGCCTGTGCTACTCGCTGGAGTACGAGAGCTCACAGGAGTACTCAGCCCTCTTTCAGGGCTATCTCGACACGATCGTCACAGATCTGGCGCGGCGATACGACCTGGCCGAAAAAACGGTGGTGGAGATCGGCTGCGGGCAGGGGGCCTTCCTGGAACGTTTGATCGAGGCCACTGGCGGCGACGGCGTCGGCTTCGATCCCAGCTTCGATCCGGCGCGCAGTGGGAGACATGAACGGGCGACGTACATCCAGGCCGACTACGACCCCACGCATCTCTGCGCCGCCGCCGAGATCGCCTGCGCGCGTCATGTCATCGAGCACGTGGCTCGGCCGGCCGAGCTCGTGGCCAGCCTCCAGCGCACGACCGCTTCCTACGATGCCGTCTGGATCGAAACGCCGCGGTTGGAGTGGATCGTCGAACACCGCGCGTTCTGGGATATCTTCTACGAGCACTGCTCTTATTTCACGATGCCGGTGCTCGCGAACCTGCTGGTCGGACGCGGCTGGCGGATCACGACGCATCGTGCGATGTTCGCCGACCAATATCAGTGGATCGAGGCCGCCAGGGGCACTTCGGCGGGCGAGCCGCTGGGGGGCTCGGACGAAGACCTCCATCAGTTCGGCGCGGCGTGGGACACCTGGCGAGCGTCGTGGCGAGAGAGGCTCGCGGCCTGGTCCGCTCGAGGACCCTGTGCCGTCTGGGGCGCGGGCGCCAAGGGCGTCTCGCTGCTCAATCATCTCGGGGCCACGTCCGACGTCGTGTGCGCGGTCGTTGACGTGAACCCGAACAAGCAAGGTCGGTACGTGCTCGGCACGGGCCAGCCAATCGTCGCTCCGCGAGCGCTGCAGGATCTGGGAATCGAGACCGTCATCGTCGTCAACTCGAACTACCTCGCCGAGATCCGCTCCACGCTGCAACAGCATGACTGCCACGGTCGCGTGATCGCGCTCGACAGCCTCGCGTCGCGTGTGGCGCAGAATCCTCAACCACAGGACGTGTGATGTCGATGAGTGGCGCGCCTCCGGCGCAACGGCGACTGGTGATCGATTACACAACGGCCGAAGTGCGCGTCACGGATGCAGGCGGATCGGCCACCCATCACCTGCACTCGACCGAGGCCTTCGAGGCGCTCACCAGGGCATGGCTGCGGCTCGGCTGGGAGTTGAAGAACAGTTATACGTTCACCTGGCTGGGTCGACCGACGATTCAGCTGCCTGAAGACTTGATGCGGGCCCAAGAAGCGATCTGCCAGGTCCGCCCGGACGTCATCATCGAGTGCGGTGTCGCGCACGGCGGATCGCTGGTGTTCTTCGCGAGCCTCTGCCAACTGCTCGGAACTGGACGGGTCATCGGCATCGACGTGGACATTCGGTCGCACAATCGTCGAGCGCTGACCGAGCACTCGCTGTCGTCCTTGATCACGCTCGTCGACGGCAGCTCGATCGATGCCGCCGTCCTCCAGCAGGTGCGGGCGAACGTCCGACCCGATGATCGCGTGATGGTGTTTCTCGATTCCAATCACTCCAAAGACCACGTCGCCGCCGAGCTCGACGCTTACGCCGATCTCGTGTCGGTGGGATCGTATCTGGTGGTGGCGGACGGTATCATGGAGGGGCTGGCCGACTCGCCGCTCGGGCAGCCCGATTGGACGTGGAACAACCCACGAGGGGCCGTCCGCGAGTTCCTCGCCCGCCGATCGGACTTCACGTTGGCGCCGCCACGCTGGCCGTTCAACGAAAGCCGTGGACTGCACGAGCCTGTGGCGACTTATTGGCCCGACGGTTGGCTGCGCCGGCTGCCCGCTGAGACCGCCCCGTAGATACTGAGCCTCGACCACACAGTGACACGTCCCCGTTTCAGCGTCGTGATCCCCACTCGAGAGCGGCCGACCTACCTCAGGCACGCACTCGCCACCTGCCTCGATCAGGAGATCGACGACTACGAAATCCTCGTCTGCGACAACGGCGTCTCCGCCGCCGCGAAGCAGGTGGTCGACGAGGCCGGCGCGAGCCGGGTGCGCTACCTTCGCGCGCCGGGGCCGCTGGCGATGACCGACAGCTGGGAGTTCGCCGTCTCCCAGGCCCAAGGCGACTTCATCCTGGTCATTGGCGACGACGATGGGTTGCTGCCGCACGCGCTGCGAGAGCTGGACCGGCTCTTGAGCCGGTTGCAGCAGCCGGTGCTGCGCTGGGAAGCGGCGTTCTACACGTGGCCTGACGTCGATCTACCGGGCCAGGGCGACTTCCTGCGATTGCCGCTCGGCCGCGGCCTGCACATGCTCGACGCGACCTCGACGATGGCGTCCGTCATCAGCTTCGAGACCGCGTACGTGCGGCTCCCCACCTTCTACAACACGGCCATTCATCGAAGTATCGTCGAAGATCTTCAGCGTCGTGGGGGGCGCGTCTTTCGCAGCCGGTATCCCGACGTGTACTCGGGGTTCGTCGTTGGCCACCTGGTCGGGCGATACCCGTCGGTGGACGCGCCGATGTCCATCGCCGGCGTTTCGGGACGAAGCACGGGTGTCGCGAACCTGTTTCGGTACGGCCAGTCTCCGATCGATGCCGATTACCGGGAGTTGAATGCCCAGGCGCGCATCGAGCGGCACAGCTCGGTTCCGGACCTTCCGATCTTTCCGGAAGTCCCCGTCGCCGATGCGTTCCAGCTCGCCAAGGACCGGTTCTTCCCCGACGACGAAACGCTGTGCCTGGATCGCCGGCGTCTCCTGATGCACTGTCTGGCGGCATGCCCGCCGTCGAGCAACGGAGCGGCGCTCGAAGCGATCCGCGCCTCGGTCGTCGACGACCCTGAGCTTCAGTCGTGGCTCGAGTCAACCTTGTCGTCGACCGTGGTGACGCCGCGGCCGGAGATCAGGCTGCGACCGGAGCGCATGGGCTTTCACGGCGAGAGCCTCAACCTGGATGCCGCGGGCTTTGGCGTGCGCAACGCCCAGGACGCGGTCGGCCTGGCCGAGCGAATCCTCCAGTATCGCCGCGTCGATGTCATCGACCTGAGCGGCGTCGACGCGGGCTTGTGAGAGGGAAGCCGCGAGTGGCTTATTTCCAAGAGACTGACTACACACTGCTCCGCAATCTGCTGTCGCACCTGGACACCCGGACCGTCGTCGATGTCGGCGCCGAGAAGGGCTCGTTCGTAGACACCTGCCTCGCGGCCGCGGCCGAGCACGTATTCGCTTTCGAGCCGTACCCGCCACACGTCGAGTACCTTCGTCGCCGGTTCGAGGGCGTATCCACCGTGACCGTGAGCGACCTCGCCATCGGCGCGCACGACGGCGACGCGACGCTGCGGATCGCTCACGACGCTGCCGGACACCGGCTCGACTACCATCACTCCCTGGTCGCGTTCGCGGACACCGACGAGGTGAGGTGGAGCACCGCGATGCCGGTGACGTGCCGCACGCTGGGCTTCCTGGCGCGCGAAGGCGTGATTCCTGGCGCCGTTGGCCTGCTCAAGATCGATACCGAAGGCGGAGATATGGCCGTGCTCCAGGGCCTGGGGGATCTCCGCAGCGATGTGACCGTCGCCGAGTACTGCTGGAGCCCACAGCAGGCGGCCGGCCACTCGCCGTACCGGATGGGCGACCTCGTCGAGCTGCTCGAACCGCGCGGGTTTCACGACGTCTTCTTCGTGAAGCGACACGATGAGCTCGAGGTCATCGAGCCTGCCACGTCCGCACGCGCTGGAGACTGGGGGAACCTCGTGTTCGTGCACGAGCGCGTGCGCGACCGGCTGCTGCCGGTGATCCACCAGGCGATGGCGATCGCCCATGATCGAGTGATCGACCGCGCGCTGTGGTTTCGGAACGAGTGCGAGAAGCGTGCGACGGTCATCACCGATCTGAGCACGCTCGTCGGAGCGACTCAGACCGTTGAGCGTCCCTGGATCGCGGCCGCGCCGCCCGGCGAGCGCGAGCGTCTGCTCTCCCCGCATCCAAAGGTCTCGGTCATCACACCGTCGTTCAACCAGGCACGATTCCTGGAGCAGACGATTCGAAGCGTGCTCGATCAGGACTACCCGAATCTCGAGTACGTCGTCATCGACGGTGGCTCGAACGACGGAAGCGTCGACATCCTGCGCCGGTACGCCGATCGGCTCGCGTATTGGGTCAGCGAGCCGGACCGCGGCCAAACCGACGCGCTCAACAAGGGCTTCGCACGCGCGACCGGCGACATCGTGTGCTGGGTCAACTCCGACGACTTCTACTACCCCGGCGCCCTCGCCGCGGCGGTGGCGGCATTCCGCGCGAACCCTGACCTTGGCCTCGTGTACGGGCGTGGCAACCGCGTCGATGAAGACGGCGAGGTCATCCGCGAGTTCGAGTGCACCCGCCCATTCGATCTCGATGCCCTCGTGTACGGCATCGACTACATCCTACAACCGACGACGTTCTTCCGGCGTCAGGCGCTGCACGACGTCGGCCCGTTCGACCCGGGGCTGCACTACGCGTTCGACTGGGAGCTCTGGATGCGGTTCGGAGAGCGGTTCCCCGCGCAGATGATCGACCAGCTCGTGGCGGCCGGACGGGAGTATGCGTCGGCCAAGACCTTCGCCGGCGGCTTCCCACGCGCCGAGGAGATCCGGCAGATCGTCGCGCGTCATACCGGACAGGAGCTGACCGTCGGGTCACTCTCCTACTTGCTGCAGACGCTGCACGAAGGGCTCCAGCGTACGGCGCTCGGCGATAGTGGACGAGTCGAGCATCAAATCAGCCAGGTGCTGTCGGTCTGTCAACACCTGATCGCGAACGATGTCGTCGGGCCCGACCCTTCCACGAAATCAGCACGATTGGAGACTCCAGCGTACGCGGATGGCTGGGTGGGTCCCGATCTTCGGCTCCGGCGGATGCTGCCGAACGTGGAGTCCTATCTGTGCCTGAGGGGCGACCATAGTGCGCGTGTCGCGGCGATCTCGGGTCCGTTGATCTTGCGCGCCACCCTGAACGATCGACCACTGGGTGTGGGCGTCGTGGTGCGGCCCGGACCGTTCACGGTGGCGTGGCGGATGCCGTTCGAGACCGCGACAGGCAACGATTCGAGCGATCGGGCTCTGGACGAGATCGTCATCTCCGCACCCAGCCTGCCCGCGGCTCAATTGGGTGCGCCCACGGACCCTCGGCTCTTGAGTTACGTGTTCCAAGACCTCACGTTCCCGGCGGCTCCTCCCCTTGGCGCGTACGTGGCGTCCGGGCATCCTGAAGGCGCTCCATACGAGGTGGTCCGTGCGTATCGCCACGCGTCAACGGTAGCGCCGGGTGCGGACGGATGGGCGGGTCCTGAACTGCGTCAGCTCTTGCCAGTACCCGAGGGCACAAGGCTTCTGTGCCTGATTGGCATGCACCACGAGCGGGTCGCGAGCGTGCGAGGCCCGCTCACGCTCTGGGCGTCGATCCATGGCCGCCCGCTTGGCGCGGGCATCGTCCCAGAGGCCGGCCCATTCACGTTGTGCTGGCGGGTACCGGCCGAGCTCGTGGCATCGCGGGGCACGGGCGTGCTCGGCGACGTCGAGTGCGAGGTCGCCATCGCGAGCGACATCAGCGTCGTGCCGTCCCAGACCTGGGCAGCCGAGGACTCTCGCGCTCTGGCGTTTCTCTTCGAGGATCTCAGGTTCTGCCACGACGCGCCGGCCCACGCCCTGATGGCAACGTGATGGCCGGGCGCGTCACCGGAGAGCTTCGGTGGCGCGGGCTTGGCGGTACCACTCGATGGTCTGTTTCAGACCTTCCTCGAAGCCCGTGCGCGCGCGAAAACCGAAGGCCCGCTCCGCACGCGTGGTATCGAGGCATCGGCGCGGCTGTCCGTCCGGCTTGGTCTCGTCCCAGACAATCGTGCCCGTGAACCCAGCGAGCGTCGCGATGCGCTCGGCCAGCTCCTTGATGCTGATCTCGAACCCGGCGCCCAGGTTGACCGGCTCCGCTTCGTCATACCGCTCGCCGGCGAGGAGAATGCCCTCGGCCGCGTCGGTCACGTAGAGGAACTCGCGCGTGGCGCGCCCGGTGCCCCATGCGGTGACCGTGTCCGCGCGCTGCTCGATGGCGGTTTCGAACTTCCGGATCAGCGCCGGGATGACATGCGAGGAGGCCGGGTCGAAGTTGTCGCGGGGGCCGTACAGGTTCACCGGCAAGAGATGAACGGCGTTGAAGCCGTACTGCTGCCGGTAGGCCTGCCCTTGCACGAGGAGCGCCTTCTTCGCCAGCCCGTAGGGAGCGTTCGTCTCCTCCGGATAGCCGTTCCAGAGGTCCTCTTCGCGAAACGGCACTGGCGTGAACTTCGGGTACGAGCAAATCGTACCGACGGTCACGAACTTCTGGACGTTGAACACCCGCGCCTGCTCCATGAGCTGCACGCCCATGGTCAGGTTGTCGTAGAAGAACCGCCCTGGCTGCTCGCGGTTGGCGCCGATTCCGCCGACCACGGCCGCGAGATGGAAGATGACGTCGGGGCGGACATCCTCGAGCAGCCGCGTGACCGCCTGTTCGTGGCGAAGGTCGTACTCGCGACTGCGCGGCGTGGCGATGGACTCGCAGCCGGCGGTTTTCAGCCGCTCGACGAGGTACGACCCGAGAAAACCATGACCGCCGGTGACGAGTACGCGGCGGCGTTGCCAGAAGTTGTGAGCTGGAGTCATGGACAACAACCCAGTCTAGCCGAGGGTCTCTGGGACAGTCCATCCCTCGGCTCGACGCCGCAGGACGAGCGTGTGCTGAAGCGCCAGCCACGGGTTCAGCGGCGTGAGCAGCCATTCGAGCGCGCCGAGCAGACCACCAGCCCAACTCGGCACGAGCTGTCGGAAATTCAGACCGCCGCTGAACAAGTACATCAGATGCGTGTGCGGGCGCGCGTGCACAATCTCCAACTCGGGGAACTCGCGCTCGAAGATGGCGCGGTCACGGACGAACACGACAAACGAGAGCGCTTGGTTGGCGTTGGACATCGCGCCGGCGGGTCGCTCCGCCTCCCACCCGGCCACGGCGGTGTCGAAGGTTTCGGACGCATGCAGCCGCTTGAAGAGGAATCGCGCAAGCGGCCCGTGGTAGGGCTCGATCAGCACGACGCCACCGCCCGACGCGAGCACGCGCAGCAATTCGCGGAAGAACGCGCGTGGATCGGCGAGATGGTGAAACACGTTGATGGCGTAAATCGCCCGCAGCCCGCGATCGGGAAACGGCAGTGACTCCGCGCGCGCGACGAGGTCGACGGAGGGCAGCGGCTTGAGGTCGCTGGTGATGAGATCGGGAAAGAGGCGCTTGCAGAAACTCGATCCGCTGCCGAGCTCGAGGCGCCGTCCGCGCGCGGCGCCAAAGTGGGTTTCATCCAGGGCGCGGCACTCACGATAGAACCGCTCGAAGAGCCGGCGCAGCACGGGCTTCCGCTGCAGCACCTCCCGATGCGCCGCCGTGAAGTCCACCGTGTTCGGATCCAGGCCGCGCACTGACGGTTCGACGAGCCAGTCGCGCAGCCTAGACATCTTGAAGGCCGAGATTCTTTGCATACGAGTCAAATTTTCCGCCGGCCTTCAAGATGTCTCGCCCCGCCGGAGGCGGGGCACAACGACACTGCCAATCACAGCGCGGCCTCCAGCATCACCAGCCCAGGGAACGCTGTCTGCCACGCGGCCTGCTTGTCACTCCGCAGTCTGGCGCCGAGCACGGCGTCTGCCACGGGGCCGAGCACGATGGCGCCGGCGCCCTGGGTCCAGGCGCTCGGAGTCTCAGCCGCGAGCGCGTGGACGAATGCCGGCGCGGGACCGACCTCGGCGGCAACGGCAGGGCCATAAGCCTGCAACGCCCGAATCGTCTCGGTCAGCCGGAGCCCGCGAGGCGAGGTGAGGGCAGAGATGTCGTCGACCTCCGTGTCGATCAAGGGCAGCGCGGCATGCGCGGCACTCGCAAGGTTGGTGTGAAATCCGACCCGCGCGCTGGGGTGTTGGCGACGGCACAGTCGCAACATCCGGTCGAGAGACGCGGTCTCGCCGAGCGCAAGGGCAATGTCGGTGAGATAGCCGTGCAACAGGAGTGTTCCGGCAAACCCACGCGGGATCGCCGCCAGCTCGCCGGCGAGGAGGCCGATGGCGGCCGCCCAAAAGGTGACCCCACGGGCGCGCGCCACCGCTGGGACCGCCGCGAATCCGGCTCCCATGACGCCGCGCGGGCCGAGACGCCCGAGCACCTCGCCGAACCGGCCTCCCATCAGCAATCGCGACTGCGTCAGGAAATCGGGGACCGTCACGCGTAGCGAGGCGCCACCGTCACTTGCCCGTGCCACGTCCGCGAGGTGCGCCGTCGTCACCACGAACCCATCCCACTTGGAAGCACTCGAGTCGCTCATGAACTCGCCGACCGTGGCAGGCGCGAGCTCGCGCAAGTCGATCAGGCGTTCGAACCGCGTTGCAGAATTACTCTCGGCCGGCTTCGCCGGCCCAGGTCCGGCTAAAGGCCACCCCAGCGCGGCTGCCGCGCCGGGGACCCCGGCAGCCGGACCCCACGCATGGTTCTGTAGCGAGCCCTGAGCATCGGCGACCGCGATCGCAGGCTGTTCCGCGGGCGCGCTGAATTCGTGGACCGTCTTCGCCACGTCGTAGGCGCGAAACAGGAGCTGCTCGACACGCTGCGCCGCGCGTACGCCCATCGGAGGCTCACGCCCAGTGCGTGTCGATTCGACCAGGTCGTGGGCCTCCTGCGTGAACCCTGCCCCTGCGTAATCCGGCGCGAGATTGAAGCCAACGTCGAAATCGAGTTGGTGGCAGACCTCCGGCTCGCCACCGTTGGGTACGAACACGGCAACGCTCGCGGTGAGCACGAGCACCCCTCGCTCGGCTCGAATGACAAGACGATTCTCCTGGCGCTGGTAACCCGGGATGGACCAGCTCGCGCAGTGCGTCCCCGTGAAGCCCGGGTAGGTGTAGCGCAGCACCATCGAGTCTTCAACTTCACTGGACACGATGGCCCGCGCCTCCGCTTCGACGCTCGTCGGTTCGCCGAACGCCGCCAGGACCATCGAGATCACATGGCCGCCCGAATTGATCAGCACACCGCCACCCGACAGCGCTTTGTTGGTCTCCCAGCGATTGGGCTCCAACGTCAGGACGTGAGAATGCAACGTGAGACCAAGAAAGCTGCGCACCTCGCCAAACTCGCCGGCCCGGAGACGGCCGAGCATCGCCTCGACCTGCGGGTTGCGGGGCATGACGTAGCCCACCTGGATCGAGAGCTGAGGAAACTCAGCCGCCAGTGCGGTAAATGCCGCGAGCTCCGGCTGGCGAATAGCCAGCGGCTTCTCGACCAAGACCCGCAAGCCGTGGCGCAAGCACGCTCTCGCCAGCGGCAGATGTGAAGACACCGGCGTCGCAATCACGGCGGCGTCAGGGCGGGTCTCACGAACGGCGTCATCCAACGACGTAAAGGCTGGCGTGCGCAGGCCCATCCCACGCAGCATGCCGAGCGCGGCCTTCTTCGTATCAACGACACCAACGAGATCGATCCCATGCAGCCGCGAGAGGGTCAGCGCGTGGACGACGCCGATGCGACCGGCGCCGACGAGCATGACGCGAACCGCCCGGCGTTCGAGGGCCGGGAGCTCGCGCGCGCCCTCAGGCGAAGGCGCGATCATCTCCGCGACCGGTCGCAGCGTGAGCCCAAGCCGCGCGAGGTCAGGCCCGGACGGCATCGCGTCGACCGCCGCGAGGCCCTTCACGTTGTTGGCGTTGATCGGCAGCGACACGCGCAGGAGCTCCGCCGCGCGCACGCCAACCGCAACCGGCCACAGAGGTACCGGAACGGCAATCTTCGATCGGCCCAAGCGCACGTGGGCAATCTGCTGAAGAAACTCTCGCAGCGGCATCCCCACCGGATCGCCGAGATGCAGAGTGGCCCCAGCGAACTCGGATGAGCGTGAGGCACAGCGAAAGATCGCCTCGCACAGATCGTCGACGGCAATCGGCTGCACGAGGGCGACTCCCCCACCAAGCAGCGGCAAGACGGGCAGGCGCTCGACCATCGCGCACATGCGCTGGAACAGCCCCCGGCTGCCAGGACCGCACACCAGCCCGGCGCGAATCACGATCGCATCGATGCCCGTTACCGTGCGTAACGCCTGCTCGGCATCGAACTTCGTGCGCCCGTAGACGGACGTCGCATGCGGCTTGGCCGATTGCGTCGACAGGAAGATGAAGGTCCGCACGCCCGCGGATCTGGCCGCGCGAGCGAGCTCGAGGGTACCAGCGACATTGACGGCCTGGGCCAGGCGCGGCGCGGCCTCGGTCACGGCGGCGCAATGCACCACGACGTCCGTGCCTCGAAGCGCCTCGATCGGGATCTCGTTGGGAAGGCTGCCGAAGAATCGCTGATCGGGCGGCACGTCGGGACGCGCCGACCAGTCGCGGCGCGTGAGGGTACGGACCGTATGACGGCGCTCGGCGGCAAGCTCGCAAAGGCGCGAGCCAATGAAGCCTGTGGCGCCGGTGACGAGAAACGTCGTCATGCGCGAATTGGACCGCGATGCGGCCGATCAGGTGAATCGTGTTCTCGCGATCCGACCGCATTGCGGTCCACGCGCGCGGAGCGCGCCAGAAGATACTGGCGGCCAGCCAATGGGCTCCGCGGGGAAATCACGGGCGGAGCCCTTTGGCGGCCTGGTGTTCGAGATGAATGGGATCGCGCGGAACGTTCTGGATGTCGAGGACAATCGCCTGAAGCAGCATCTGAATCCCGACGATGAGCGGCAGCACGGCAAGCATGACGGTCCCGGTCGTCGCCGGCACGCCGTCCGCGGCCGACCGATACCACTGCCACGCGCCCCAGCCGCCGCCTGACACCATCAGCAGCGCGCCGAACACGAGGAAGAGCGATACGGCTGAAAAGTCGCGCACGAAGTACTGGAGCATTACGCGGCGCATGAACCCGGACAGCAGCTTCGGCGGAAACTCGAGGAGCGCCTTGCGCTCGGAGAGCAAGCTGATCTTGTCTCCATAGCGCGCCGGCATGTAGACGTCGCGCACCACCGCCCGGTGCAGCGACAGCTCAATCAGCATGCTGGTCTCGAAGAAAAATCGCCGTGCGATGTGAGATTCGTCGAGCAACGGGAGAATCGCGGCGTGGAGGGCCACGTAGCCGTTGGTCGGGTCGAAGATTGGCCAGTAGCCCGACGCCAGCTTGCTGAGGAACGACAGCCCGATGTTGCCGATGCGCCGAGTCCACGGCATCTGCAGGAGCGTGCGGGTGTGGAGAAAGCGATTGCCTTTGACGTAGTCGGCACGCCCGGCGCGAATCGGCCCAACCAACGCCGGCAGCCATGAAGGGTCCATCTGGCCATCGGCATCCATCTTCACCAGCACGTCGGCGCCCAGGGCGGCGGCTCGCTTGAAGCCGGCGAGCGTCGCGCCTCCCACACCGAGGTTCTCTGGCAGTCGCATCACGACCAATCGCGACTCCACGATCCGCTCAGCGGCCGCGAGCGTCCCATCGGGCGAGGCATCGTCGACCACGATGATGTGATCGACCCAGGGTGGCACTCCTGCAACCGTCGCCGTGATTCGCGCCTCTTCGCGGAAGGCCGGGATGACGACAGCGATTCGAGGTCCTGGAGCCATCGCCGCGATCTCTCAGATCAGCACGTGCGCCACCGATTACGCAAAGTGTGCCGATCGCTCATCGTCCAGCCACTCCGACAGTGTGAGCCCCGCGCGATCCTTGTCGCTCATGATGGCCGCGCCATTGGCGGCGAGCGTGTCGAAGCGCGCCTTCAGCGCAGGGTCGCACAGGCTCCAGTCGATGTCCGCGGCCATCGGCGAGATGCCCGCCTCGCACGCGGGATTGTAGTCACCCGTGCAGAAGTACTCGATGCGCGTCTCCTCGGAGAAGAAGTTGCCGTGCGCGAAGCCTGGCGGAACCCAGATCCACTCGGACCAGGGGGCGTCGGGCGTCGAGGGCATGTCGTACATCACCGCCTTGCCGCGCGTCGGCGACGTGCGCCGGATGTCCAGGACCATGTCCACCATGTGGCCGTGCACGGTTCGCACCAGCTTGCCCAGATTCGGGTTCCATTGAAAGTGCAGGCCGCGGATGACGCCGGGCCGCGAATAGCTTTCGTTCGCCTGAACGAACGGCGTGACCAGGAACGGCGTCTCGGGATGCTGCGAGATGTAGCTGCGGAGGAAGGGCACCGAAAAGTACCCGCGGTCGTCGGGATACCGGGCGAAGCGAACGACTTTCACATCGGGCAGGGCCAACGCGGTGACAGACAGAATTTTCATCGTTACAGGGGAGAGAGAGTCAAACCGATGACGAGGTTACACCATTCGGTCGGCACCGGAATTGGAAAGAACCGGCGGTGTTCCACGCGAAAGGCCCGCTGGAGCTCCTCGACGACCTCCGCGGCCCGATTCACGTGCTCGCGTTCGATGTACCACCGATAATCCTGGCCGGGGTACCGGCGCCTGAAGACTCGCTGCGCTGACAACCGACGCGCGACACCGTAGGCGAAACTTCCCTCGCACGGAATCACCACAGCGAGCGATCCGAGATCGGCGCACACGCGCCGAAGCTCCGCGATCGCCGCCGGCAGATTCGGCAGGTGCTCCAGAACGTGAACCGCAAGCACGCGATCGAAGAAGCCATCCGGAAACGGCAATCGTTCTTGGCAGTCGGCCGTTACGACCTGGATGTCCGGCACCCGCCGGCGCAATTCATCGCTGATGTTCTCTCGGAGATCGACGGCGTAATAGTTCGCGCGCTGCTCAGGCGTCAGACACTCGTATGCGAGGTGGTCGCCAAGACCCGCGCCAATCTCGAGGGTGCGAGTGAAGCGCGCCGGCCTGTGGGTGACGGCATACTGATGGTTGAACCGGTTGATGGCGTCGTAGCGCGATCGACCGTGCAGCTCCCGCAACCAGACTTGCATGAAATCGTTCCGGATCGCCTCCTGCTCAGACGTCAGCGGTGGGAACGTCTTCGGCCATCTCATGAACGGGAGAGTATAACCCCTGCTCTTGTCACGTCGCGGGCCCTAACGTCTTCGCGCTGCCTCTTCGAGCGCCGGGACGGCAGCAATCTCGTCATAGACGGCGAGACCCTCGTCAACGCCTCCATCGAACGCCAACTCGCCCTTGTTGAGCACGCACACGCGGTCGCAGACGTGGCGGATGGCGTCCGCCGCGTGCGACACGAACAGGATGGTCTTCCCCCTCCCCAGGAACGCGCGCATCGTGACCTCGCACTTGCGTTGGAACTCGGCATCGCCAACCGCGAAAATCTCGTCGAGCAGGAGGACGTCGGCATCGAGGTGCACGGCAATGGCGAACGCCAGGCGCACCACCATCCCCGACGAGAAGTTCTTGATCGGCTCGTCCATGAACGGGCCGATCTCGGCGTACTCGACCACGGGGTCGAAGATGCGATCGACGGCACGGCGATCGAGGCCGTAGATCGAGGCGTTCAAGTAGACGTTCTCGCGACCCGTCAGCTCGGGGTGGAAGCCGACCCCGAGCTCGATCATGCTGCCGATGCGCGCATCCCGACGCACGAGCAGCCGTCCCTCGGTGGGACGATCGATGCCCGCAATCAGCTTCAGCAGCGTGCTCTTGCCCGACCCATTCCGGCCGACGAGCCCGATGGACTCCCCTGCCGCCACTTGCAGCGACACGTTGCGCAGCGCCCAGAACGCCTGCCGCTCCGTCCGATGTTGGGGATGAAACAGGCCGAGAAACCGCTCCTTGAGCGATCCCGTGCGGTTGTGATGCAGATAGAACCGCTTCGACACGTGCTCGGCGCGAATGACGATGTCAGACATCTTGAAGGCCAGGATCGCTAGATCTGCTCGGCAAATCTGCCCTCATACGACACGAACACGCTGACGCCGCACACGAACGCGCCGACGCCGTAGGCGACGGCCACCACCCACACCGAGATGTCGGGCGGTGTCAGGTAATAGAAGATGTCCTGATAGGCGCGCACGAACGACGCCATCGGCGAGAGCAGCATGGCAAAGCGCAACCCCTCGGGCACCAGCGATTGTTCGTAGATGATCGGCGTCGCCCAGAACGCCACGCTCAAGCCGACCTCCAGGAGATGGCGAACGTCGCGAAGCCACACGGTTGCCGTCGAGAGCATCAGCGCCAGGCCGGCCACGAACAGCAGCTGCAACCCGAGGAAGACAGGGAACAACAGCATCTGCGGGCCCAGCGGAACCTGATACCAGAGCAGCATGACGGGCAGCAGGACGGTCAGGCTGAGGAGGAACTGTACGCCGTTGAACACGACGCCCGAGATCGGCAGGACCACGCGGGGAAACAGGACGCTCTTGATCAGGCTCCCGCCGTCGGCGATGGCACCCGTCGCGCCCATCACGGCGCCAGCAAAGAAGTTCCAGGCCAGCAGGCCCAACAGCACGAAGAACGCGTAGCGCGGCGTGGGCACCTGCATGACCGTCGTGAACGCGAACGTGTAGACGAGGATCATCATCACCGGGTTGAGCAGCGACCAGGCGAAGCCGAGCAGCGACCCGCGGTATTTCAGCTTGAGATCCTTGGCAACGAGGTTGCGCAGCAGGTGCCGATACCGCCACGCCAGCATCAACCCGCCGCTCATCGTGCGATGGTGGACGCCACGCTCTTCGAGGGCGGTGGAGGGGGCGTCACCTCGCAG
>DAINCF010000053.1:0-20698 GCA_036732565.1 Vicinamibacterales bacterium | reverse complement strand
CGGCAGCGGCTGCAGCATCATCCCGACGATGACCGTCAGGAAGATCGCGAAGAGGCGCCACCCTTGAGGGGTGACGCTGGCGGGAATTGGAAGGAGGTGCGCGACGACCAGATACAGAAGCGCGAGCAGCAGGAGCTTGCCAACACGGCTCATCCGCGCGCGATTCTACACGCAATCTTATCGTCACATCGTCGTCGCAGAGTTGTCGGCTCAGCCGGGTAGGCTCGAACGGATATGCATACTGTACGTGCTTGCCTTGTGAGGGTTCTCCTCGTTGTGCTCCCCGCGCTCGTCGCCGTGCCCGCGTGGGCTCAGGTCGACCGTGCCACCTTGACCGGCGTCGTCAAGGACCCGTCGAACGCCGTGATACCTCAAGCGACCGTGAAGGTCACGGGCATCGCCACCGGCGTCGAACACACTGCCACCGCGACCGACGATGGCGCGTATTTGATTGTCAACCTCGCACCGGGTGAATACCTGGTGGAGGCGTCCGCCAGCGGGTTCCAGACGTTCGCGCAGGTCGTGCAGCTGCAGACCGGCCAGCGTGGCCGCATCGACTTCGCCTTGCCCGTCGGCAGCATCGGCGAGACCGTCAAGGTCGAAGGGGTGACGCCACTGCTCGAGACGCAGAGCGCCGCGCTGGGCAGCGTGGTGAGCCAGAACGAAGTGGCCAACCTGCCGCTCGCCATTCGCAACTGGGACGATCTCCTCTTCACCATTCCTGGCGTGCAAGGCGATCGGTACACCGAGCAGACTGGCACCACCAACGCCGGCCGCACCGGCGGCGTCTCGGTGCACGGTAATCGATCCCTGCAGAACAACTTCCTGCTGGACGGCGTCGACAACAATTCGATCTCGACAAACGTGCAGGAGCTCTCGACGCAGGTGTCGCGTCCCTCGATCGACGCGATCGACGAGTTCAAGGTGGTCACCAGCCCGTTCACCGCCGAGTACGGGCGCGCGCCGGGCGGCGCCGTCGTCGTGACGACCAAGTCGGGCACCAACACCATTCGCGGCACCGCCTACGAATACCTCCGCAACGAGCGATTCGATTCGAAGTCGTTCTTCGCCGAGCGCGCCAACCAGGACAAGGCAAAAAACGATCAGAACCAGTTCGGCTTCAACATCGGCGGGCCGATTGTGAAGAATCGGGCGTTTTTCTTCGGCGACTTCGAGGGGACGCGGATTACGCAGGGCGTGCTCCGCACCGGTCACGTTGCCACCGATGCCGAGCGAGACGGGGTCTTCTCATCCACCATCGTCGATCCCACGACCGGGCTGCCGTTCCCGAACAACACGATTCCCCAGGACCGCATCGACCCGATCGCCCGCCAGATCATCGCGCTCCTGCCTCGAGCGAACACCACCGGCACCAACAACTTCATCAACCAGCCGAACGTCAAGGACGATGGTGAGCGCTATCTCGTGAAGGGCGACCTCAAGCTCGGGATCAACGACAGCGTCTTTGTCCGCTACATCTATGCGGACCGCACGCGCTTCGTCCCGGGCTTCTTCGGCGGCGTGATCGACGGCACCTCGACGTCGGCGTGGGGCCGCAACTTCTTGAAGTCGCACAGCATGGTCGGCGGCTGGACCAAGGTGCTGGGAGCGACGATGGTGAACGAGGCGCGCATCTCTTGGGCCCGTGGCGTCAGCGACGGCCAGCAGGATCCATTCGGTAACGTCGGCCTCGACTTTCCAGGCGTGCCGAACGACCCGCTGGTGGCCGGCGGCATCATCGGCGTCGACATCGGCGGTCACATCCGGCTCGGCTCGCCGAATTTCATGCCGAAGTATCAGCACACCGATCAGGTGCAGTACCTCGACACCCTGTCGTGGCTGGTCAACCGGCATCAGATCAAGTTCGGCACCGACATCATGATGCCGATGAACAACCACTTCGTGGACATCCCGTCGACGCGCGGCAATCTCGGCTTCAGCGGCCAGTTCACCGGGAACGCCTTCGCCGACTTCATGATCGGCTACGCCCGTCAAGCCGAGCTGTCGAACGTGCACGTGGTCAATCAGCGTCGGCATGCGTATGCGTTCTTCGTGCAGGATGACTGGCGGGTGACCGACAAGCTGACGGCGACGCTCGGCCTCCGCTACGACTTCATGACGCCGTCGTACGAAGCCGACAACGCGATGGCGAACTTCGATCCGGCCACGGGTGCGCTGGTCTTCGCAAGCGATGGCTCGCTCGAAGAGCGCGCGCTGATCGAGCCGGATCGGAACAACTTCGGGCCCCGACTCGGCCTCGTGTACTCGCTCGACGACCGGACCGTGCTCCGCGGCGGCTTCGGTATCTTCTACAACCCGCTGGACCGCATCGGCTCGGAGGATCAGATCTCGTTGAATCCACCACGGCTGGTCAACAACAACCAGACCACCACATCGGCGACGACGCCGATCCTGATCATGCGAAACGGGTTCCCGGCGAACACGCTCGATCCAGCCGGAATCGTCCTGAGCCGCTTGCTGATTCGTGCGGCAAACCCGGACGGCACCAACGCGATGTTCTACCAGAGCGGGGCGGGCGTGGAGCGGCAGCTGGGGCGAGACTTCGTGGTCTCGGCGGATTTCATCAGCAACGTCGGACGGAACATCGCCGTGTTGCGCAACTTGAATCAACCGCTCAACGGCAACGGTTCCCGACCGTTCCCGAACTTCGGTCACATCCAGTGGCGGGATCCGATCGGTGAGTCGCGCTACTACGGCATCGATGTCTCGGCGGAGAAGCGCTGGAGCCAGGGCTTCAGCTATCGCGTCGCCTACACCGTAAGCGACTCACGCGACAACTCGCCGGAGCATCTGGCGGCGACCTCAGGCCGGCAGCAGGACACCAACAACGTAGACGGGTGGGAAGGTCCCAGCGACTTCGATGTTCGGCATCGCCTCGTCGCCAACTTCGTGGTCGACGTACCGGTTGGAAGCGACCGTCGCTACAACCTTGGCTCGGTCGGCAACGCCGTGCTCGGGGGGTGGACGGTCAGCGGCATCTACACGGGTCGCACCGGCAAGCCGTTCACGGTGACCCAGAGCTCGCTGGAGGGCGCGTCCTGGGTGCCGAACCTCGTCGGCGATCCCTCGGGCAATGAGGACGTCGACAGCTGGTTCAATCGTGACGCGTTCCAGATCGTGCCGGTGGGCGTGTTCGGCAATGCCGGCCGCAACATCGTGCGCGGCCCTGGCTTCGTGACGTTCGACATGACGGTGCAACGGAAGGTCAACTTCTCGAGCCGATACAACGCCACGTTCCGCTGGGACGTGTTCAACCTGTTCGATCGCGCGAACTTCGGGAATCCGAACGCCAATCTGACCGGTGCGGATCTCAACACCATTACGACGCTGGCCGGCGACCCGCGCGTCATGCAGTTTTCGGTACGCTTCGCGTTCTAGAGAACGTAGGCTTGAGGCTTGTGGCCCAGGGCCTTCGGCTCCTTATCGTGATCGCCCTCGGCGCCTGCGTGTCATGCACGCAGGCGCAAGGGGCCTCGTCTTCCTTTCCGCAGACCATCACGCTGGACGGCCGCATTACGCACGCCGACTACGAGCGGCTGCTCGAGCGGGAGTTCGACGTGCCTCCAGGCACGCGACGCATCGAGATCCAGTACGAGTTCAGCGGCGTCGATCGCCGTACCGTGATCGATCTCGGGTTGCGCGGTCCGGCGGGGCTGCGCGGGTGGGGAGGCTCGGGTGGATATACGGTGACGGTCTCGGCGCTGAGCGCCTCGCCCGGCTATCTGCCCGGGCCCATCGAGCCGGGCCGCTGGGCGGTCGTGCTCGGCATCCCCAATATCCGACCGGACAGCAACGATACCTACAACGTCATCGTCCGCTTGTTCGACGAGGACCTGGCCGCGCCGTCGCTCGTCGTGCGCCAGGGAGCGGCATGGTATGCCGGCGATCTGCACTCGCATTCAGGGCACAGCGATGGTCGCGGGCAATCACGCAGCGGCAAGCCGATGCGCGCCGCGCCGTTTCGTGTGCTCGAGTCCGGCGAGAAGGCCGGCTTGGACTTCCTGCTGCTGAGCGATCACAATACCGCCGCTCACTGGCTGGACATCGATCGCTTGCAGCCGTACTACGACAACATGCTCTTGCTCCATGGCCGAGAAGTAACGACGTATCGAGGTCACGCGAACACGGTGGGTGAGCGGACGTTTCACGAGTTCCGCCTGTCCGCGCCCAACGCATCGCCCGTGGATCTGCTGCGGCCGATCGCGTCGGACGGTGCGTTCATCTCCATCAACCATCCGAAGACCCCTGACGACGAGACGTGCATGGGGTGTGGATGGAACGTGGTCGACGAGCCGACGTTGGCGTCCGTGCATGGCGTGGAAATCGTGAACGGCCCGATCACGACCGGTCCGATGTCCGGCTGGAGCTTCTGGGCGGACCTGTTGAACCGGGGCTTCCGTCTCACCGCGGTGGGTGGAAGCGATGATCACACGCCGGATGACCCCGCGGATCGTAACCTCGGCGTGCCGACCACCGTAGTCTACGCACGCGAGCTCTCGGAGCCTGCGATCGTCGAAGGGCTGAAGTCCGGTCGCGTCTACGTCAGGACCGCGGGTCCGAGCGGACCGGAGATCGAGTTCTCGGCTGTCACCGGCGGCACGACTCATCCGATGGGTGCTCTCATTGCCACCTCATCGCCCATCGCTCTCGTACTTCACGCGACGATCGCACGCGCCGAGGGCGCGACCGTCGAATGGATCCACAATGGCCAGGTGCTGGCGAAAACCGCCGTGCAGGCTGGCCCCCTCACGCAGTCGGTGACCGCTTCTCCCGGCGATTGGTTCAGCCTGATCGTTCGTCGCGGAGACGCGCCCATCGCCTTTTCGAATGCGATCACGGTGTCGAGGCCGCGTCCATGAGTGCTTCGCGATCGGCCCCCTCTACGGTTCAGAGCCCGGGTCTTCAGGCCTTCCTGCGCTGGTGGTCCTCCACCACCGTACATAGCGCAGGCCTTCAGGCCTGCCCAGTTCGCGGTGGGGGTCCTAAAGGGCCGCGCTACCTACGCTCTCGAAGAACGCTCTTTGCGCTCGTTCTCGCGACGCTCGCGCTGCCGGCAATTCAGGGACGTCAGCACGAGCCGGCTGCGACGCTCGTCGGTCGATGGCCGGCGCCCGAAGCCCGCCAGGGCGTCGCCGTCGATGCCACGGCGTTCTACGCCATCGACAACCGCGCCATCGGCAAGTACGACAAAGCGACCGGGAAGAAACTGGCCGAATGGAATGCGGCGACAGAGGCACCGTTCATCCACATGAACGGTGGCATCGTCATCGGCGACGAGCTGCTGTGTCCGCACTCGAACTATCCGGCCGTGCCGATGGTGAGCTCGATCGAGGTGTTCGACACCGCGACGCTCCGACACAAGCGCAGCCAGCCGCTCGGCGCCGGGCGCGGCTCGATCACGTGGCTGGACTTCCACAATGGATCCTGGTGGGTGGCGTTCGCGCATTACACACTGCGTGGAGGCGAGCCCGGCAAGGGATCCGAGATGACGACGCTGCGCCGGTTCGATGCCGAGTGGCGCGAGCAGGAGTCATGGTCGTTCCCACCGGACGTCGTCGGGAAGTGGGCCGGCATGAGCAGCTCCGGCGGCGTGTGGGGGCCGGGCGATCGCCTCTACACCACGGGCCACGATGAGCCCGAGCTCTACGTGCTCGATGCCGCCCCTGGCGGCGGCACCCTGCGCCTGGTCTCGGTCGTGCGGGTTGAGAGCGCCGGACAGGGCATTGCCTTCGACGCCTCGTCGTCGCGTCTGTATTCGATTCAACGAGTCACGCGTGAGGTCCTGGTGTCCACGCTGCCACCGACGCCGACCGCATCGGTGGCGCCGCTCGCCCCTGCGATCGTCAGCGACGCGGTTCCGCACGACGCCGAGGATGTCGCGTTCTGGATCGATCGGCGGAACCCCTCGAAGAGCCTGATTCTCGCCACCGACAAACATGAGACCAACGGCGGGTTGTTCGTGTACGACGTCAGCGGTCATCTCGTTCCGGGCAAACACGTGGGTGGCATCCTGCGCCCGAACAACGTCGACGTCGAGTACGGGCTCTCCATCGCCGGGCAGCCGGTCGACATCGCGGTGACCACCGAACGCGCCGGCAATCGCCTCCGCGTGCACCGCCTGCCCGAGTTGACGCCGATCGATGGCGGTGGCATCGAGGTATTCGAGGGCGTCAAGCAGCGGCTGCCGATGGGGATTGCGCTCTACAAGCGGCCGCGCGACGGGGCGATCTTCGCCATCATCAGCCGCAGTACCGGCCCGAGCGGCAGCTACATCTGGCAATACCGGCTGCACACGGAGAGCGGTGTCGTCACCGCCTCGAAGGTCCGTGAATTCGGTACCTACAGCGGCAGGAAGACCATGGAGTCGCTTGCCGTTGATGACGGTCTGGGCTACCTCTACGCGTCCGACGAGCAGGTGGGCGTGCGCAAGTACCAGGCCGATCCAGACGTGCCGAACGCGAACCGCGAGCTCGCGCTGTTCGCGCAGAGCGGGTTCAAGGAAGATCACGAGGGCATTTCGATCTACGAGAGCGGCCCGCGCAGCGGCTACATCATCGTGTCCGATCAGGGCGCGAAGCGGTTCCATCTGTTCCGCCGCGAAGGGGACGCGGGGAACCCGCATCAACATTCGGATCTCGGCACCGTCATGGTGGATGCGTTCGACAGCGACGGCTCCGACGTCACCAACGTGGCTCTTGGCCCACGGTTTCCTCAAGGCGTGCTCGTCGCGATGAGCGGCGACCGTACCTATCACTTCTACGACTGGAGCGCCTTCATCGCGCGCCTGCGCCAATAGGCGGGCCCACGCTTCGCTCTACCGGCCTTTGATCGCCCGCGCCGTGGCGTCATCGGCGGGGAAGAACGTTTCCAGGGCGAGCTCCGACAGCGTGATGTCGACCGGCGTGCCGAACACGGTAGTCGTGCTGAAGAAGGCGAGGTCACCGTTCGGCGTGCGCAAGCGGATGGGGACGACGACGCCCGCGTACTCGTCGCCGCTGGACGCTTCCGAGGTGTGGCCGTCGGCGGGAATCGGGTAGCCGGAGAGCTCGTTCAGCAAGTCCGTCAGCACGCTATCCGCCGTGACCTCGATCTGCCGCCGCAATCGCGTCAGGACGTGCGTGCGCCACTCGAGGTAGTTGAGGATCCGTGGAGCGACGCCCTGCGGATGCAGGCTGATGCGAAGCGCGTTGACCGGAGGCTCCAGCAGCGTCGCATCGATGCCCGCGAACATCGGCGCCACCGCTCGATTGGCCGCCACCATTGTCCAATGCCGGTCGACGGCCAGCGCGGGGTAGGGCTCGTGGCTGGCCAGCACGAGATCGACCGCCGCGCGCGCGGCCTTGAGCGCTGGATCGACGAGCGGCCGCTCGGGAAAGACCGGCGCGTGCCCGGCCGCAACCAGCAGCACATTGCGCGTGCGGAGCGGAATCTCGAGGCGCTCGGACAGGCGCAGCACCATGTCACGACTCGGGATGGAGCGCCCCGTCTCGATGAAGCTCAGGTGTCGCGTCGAGATCTCCGCGTCGTACGCGAGATCGAGCTGACTGAGGTGACGCCGTTGCCGCCACTCGCGCACGAGCTCTCCGACGGGCAGCCGTGTCCTCTGAGCGGATGTCACCTGTATCGCCATGGCCTCACCATAGCCCAGCCCTCGCGCGTGCCGCTATTACCTCTGACGTAATCGACTTCGCGCCGGGCGCTCGCGATGATGACAGTAAAAGGAGACTGTCATGCACACCACTCGTTCTTCTTCGTTGCTTCGGCTCGCGCTGTCCGCGGATGCCGTCGTGAGCGGCGTCACCGGCCTCGCGATGTGGGCCCTGGCGGTGCCGCTCGAGAGCTTCCTGGGCGTGCCTGCCTCGTTGCTGCGGGCGGCCGGCCTCGGTCTGCTCCCGTTCGTGGCGGTGGTCGCCTACCTCGCGACGCGCGAGCCAGGCGCTGATCGTCGCGGCGTTCGCGGAGATGCAATACGTCGGACTGCAACGGTCGGTCGCGGCAGCGTAAGGGGTTTGAGGTTCTAGGGTTCTAGGGTTCTCGGTTCAGGTTCTGCTGGTTCGCGCGTTCCGCATGAACCAGAACCTAGAACCCGGAACCCAAAACCACCGCCTACCGTGTTACGTGAGCGTAAATTCAACGCGACATTCTCCGCTCGTTCCGCACGACTTCAGATGGCGTTTTTGCGTGGAAATTCCGCCGAGCGCGCGTCCCTGCCTTCGGCTCAGCTCGCGTGAGTTAACGCATCTGTAACAGACGTGTCGTCCTCGGTTCACAGGGCGCCCGTACGCTGACCGACGGCTTATTGTCAGCGGACGCCATCTGAGGCGCGTCCATCGCGGCGGCGTCCCCAACTGCAACATGAGGAGCGTATGAGTGTGCGAGTGAAGGCCCAGGCGGCAGCGCTGGCCGGCCTGCTAGTGGTGTGTGTGGCGGCGCCGGTCACGGCGCAGGCCCCGCGTGCCACGGCGGCTGCGCAGCAGACAATTCGCGTGACCGGCGTGGTCCGCGACGAATCCAACGCAATTACGCTCCCCGGCGTGCCGGTTGAAGTGGTCGGCACGGCGCAGACCGTGTTCACCGACGTCGACGGTCGCTACACGCTCGATTTGCCTCCCGGCAGCCATCAACTCAAGGTCGTGATGGAAGGCTATCAGGAGCGAAGCGTGACGGTCGAAGCGGTCGCGGGCACGCGTCCGCCGGACGTGAACATCGGCCTGCAGATGGCCCGATTCGCCGAAACCGTCACCGTCACCGCGGAATCGCCGCTCGACGCCATCACCTCGACCGCCGAGATGCAGCTGATCGAGCGCAAGAACTCGCAGGTGATCACCGACAACCTCGGCGCGCAGGAGATGAGGAACAACGGCGACTCCGACGCCGCATCCGCCATGACGCGCGTGACCGGGCTGTCGGTCGTCGACAACCAGTTCGTCTTCGTCCGAGGGCTCGGCGAACGCTACAGCAATACCACGCTGTCCGGCGCGGTCCTTCCCACGACCGAGCCGGACAAGAAGGTCGTCCCGCTCGACTTGTTCCCGGCTGGCCTGCTCGACAGCATCCAGGTCAACAAATCGTACTCACCGGACCGCTCCGCCGAGTTCGCGGGCGGCCTGGTGTCGATCATTCCGCTCAAGTTTCCGTCCCGTCCGGTGGTCGATTTCTCATATGGGATCAATTTCTACTCGACCGCCACGGGCAAATCGATTCCGCTGAGCCCGCTCGACGGCAACGATGTGTTTGGCTATGACAGAGGGACGCGAGAGCTCCCGAGTGGCATCCCGAGCAACAAGATCGTCCGCCAGGGCATCTACACGCCGGACGTCGGCTTCACGCCCCAGCAGATCACGGACTTCGGCCGACAGCTCGGCAACGAGTGGACTCCCGAGGTGGCGGATGGCGCGCCGGGCCAGAACTGGGGCGCGGTCTTCGGCAACCGCTTCGGCAAGCTGGGCGTCGTGGCCAGCGCGACGCACTCGTACAAGGAACAGTACGTCGACGAGCAGCGGGCGTTCTTCCGTGTGGCGGACGAGGGCGAGCTCGAGGCGGTCAGCGACTACAACCTTCAGTACGGCACTCAGAAAGCCCAGCTTGGCGTCATCGGCAACGTGTCCTATCAGTTCACGCCCAGCCAGCGGATCTCGTTCGAGAACTTCTACAGCCACAGCGGTCGCGACGAAGGGCGCTTCTTCGAGGGACCGAACACGGAGAACAACTTCTACTACTTCAATCGACGCCTGTCGTACATCGAAGAGGGCTTGTTCTCGAACTCGGTGACCGGCGAGCACTTCTTCCAGAGCCTCTCCAACAGCCGCATCGATTGGCGTGTGAGCTCGGCGCGAGCGACGCGTGACGAACCAGACCTGCGGGAGGTGCTCTACCAGTCGCCCTTCCAGTCGTCCACGGTGCTGCTGCCCTCGGGCACACCGGTCCTGGCCGACGAGTCGCAAAGCGGCTTCCGTCTCTTCAACAATCTCGACGACGACACCATCGACGCCGCGGCCAATTGGAGCATCTTCAGCACCGCCGGCGCTCGTCCGACGCAGTTCAAGTTCGGCGTCAACTACGTCGAGCGCACGCGCGACTTCCAGTCACGCCGCTTCCGCTACATCCCGATCGTGCTCAACAAGGACGGTGCGGCCTCGATCAACCTGACGCTCTCGCCAGAGGAGCTGTACGCGACCAACAACATCGGGAACAGCTTCCGCTTCAACGAAGAGACGCGGCCGACCGACGCCTACCAAGGGGATCAGACGACGACGGCGGGCTACGGCATGGTGGATGTCGCCTTGTCCGCGAGCACCCGCATCGTAGCCGGCGCGCGCGTCGAGCGGTTCGACCAGACGGTCGATACCTTCGACCCGTTCGGTCTGTTCGAGCGGACGGTCACCACCGAGAACAACAACACCGACGTCTTCCCGGCGATCAACCTCGTGCAAGCGCTCAGCTCGAAGTCGAACCTGCGACTGAGCTACAGCGCGACGGTCAATCGTCCCGAGTTCCGCGAGCTGGCGCCGTTCGAGTTCACCGATGTGGTCGGCAGCCGTGCTGTCCGCGGCAACCCCGATCTCGAGCGGGCGCTGATTCAGAACGCGGACGCGCGATGGGAAGTCTTCCCGGGCGGCCGCGCCATCGTCGCCGCGAGCGCGTTCTACAAGTACTTCGATCAGCCGATCGAACGCGTGGTCATCGCCGGCGCGCAGCCGATCGTGACGTTTCAGAACGCCGACAACGCGCGCAACTTCGGGATCGAGCTCGAGGCCGGCCACACTCTCTTCTCGGGCCTGTTCGTGAACGCCAACTATACCTGGGTCGACTCGCGCATCTCCTTGCGACCCGAGCAGCAAACCGTGCAGACGTCGCTGGAGCGGCCGCTCGCCGGACAGTCGAAGAACCTGTTCAACCTGATGGCGGAGTACACGGTGAGTGGATTCTCGGCCCGCGTGCTGGTGAACTACTTCGGCGACCGCATCTCGGACGTCGGATCGAACCAGGCGCCGGACATCATCGAGCAGGGCCGCGAGACGCTCGACCTCGTGTTCGGCCAGCGCTTCGGCCGCTTCAACGTCCGCTTCGCTGTGGACAACGTTACCGACGCTGATTGGCAGTTCACCCAGGGCGATGAGAGCCAACGCCGGTTCAAGCTCGGACGCACGTTCGGTGTGTCGTTCGGCGTGAACGTGTTCTAGCAACGGCTGATATCAGGAGCGTAGAGAAATCATGACCTCAGCTTTCCGTACACTTGGCGCGCTCATGGTTGGAGCGGCGCTGTTGGCTGTCCAGATCGTGCCCGTGTCAAGCGCGCAGGCGCCGCCGGTGAACGTGCCCGGCATCGACAAGCCGGTCGTCGTCGTCACCGGGCAGATCGAGGGCAGCGAGAACTGGACGAACAACTTCTACTACGTGCTGCGTGGCGCGGTCTTCGTTCCGGAAGGGGCCACGTTGAATATCCAAGCTGGCACCCACGTCATCGGCGAGGCCGGCAGCGTCGGCACGCTGATCGTGCAGCGAGGTGGACGGCTGAACGCGATTGGCACGCGCGAAGCGCCGATCGTCTTCACCAGCGATCAACCGGTTGGCTCGCGCGCCCGCGGTGACTGGGGCGGCCTCATCATCAATGGCCGAGCGCCTGTGAACATCGAAGGCGGCGAAGGCGTCGGTGAAGCTGACACGGGCGTCTACGGCGGTAACGACCCGAACGACAACAGCGGCATCGTGCGCTACGTGCGCGTCGAGTTCGCTGGTGTCGAGTTCAGTCCCGACAACGAGCTGAACGGCATCGCGTTCCAGGGCGTCGGCCGCGGCGGGTCCTACGATCATATCCAGGTGCACATGAATCGCGACGATGGCCTGGAGTGGTTCGGTGGCACGGCTGACGTCAAGTACGCGGTCGTGAGCAACGCGGCCGATGACAGCTTCGACTGGACGTTCGGCTGGACCGGCCGCGCCCAGTTCATCGCCCTCCATCAGCGCGGCGACGATGCTGACAACGCCATTGAGGCCGACAACAACGAATTCAACAACAATTTGCTGCCTCGCGCCAATCCGCAGATCTACAACATCACGATGTGCGGCGATCCTGATACGAACGAGGGTGGTGAAGGTCCGCGCGCCATCAATTTCCGCCGCGGCACGGCGTTCACGTTCCGAAACTTCCTGATCACGGGATTCAAGGCGACCGGCATTCAGATTAGCGACACGGCGACCAGCGCGCAGGTCGACAACGGCACGTCGCAGCTGGGGTCGGGCGTGGTGTGGAACATCCCCACGGGAATTCACTCCAGCGTGACGCCTTACGTGACCAGCGGCCGTTTCCCGAATGTCCGGAGCAACGTGGACGGCGGGCTGTCAGGGTGCTCGAATCACGAGAACCCGAACTTCCGGCCGACGTCCGCCGCGACCCTCGCAGGTGGCCAGCTCGCGCCCATTCAGCCGCCGAACGATGGCTTCTTCGAGGCTGTGACCTTCATCGGCGCCGTGCCGCCTCCGCCCACCGACGATTGGACGACCGGCTGGACGTCGTACCCGCAGCGGTAGTCGTGAGTCTTGGTAGCGCGGGCCCGGTCTTGTACCGGGCCCGTTCTGCGTACCTGACGTGAAGTACGCTCTTCAGATGATTGCTGGCCGCGCGGGTAGTGCGCGCTTCGCCTCTCCGTGGATGGCGATCGTCCTGTCGCTTGCGCTCACGGCGTGCGACGGTTCATCAGAACCGCCGCTGACCGACGCACAGTCTTCACCTTCGGCCTTGGCGCATCTCGTGCTGGACGCGATCGCTCGTCGCGACGAGACGACGCTCCGTGCGCTGGCGTTGGACGAATCAGAATTCAAGGTCCATGTGTGGCCCAGCCTCCCAGCAGCCCGGCCCGAGCGCAATCTGCCATTCAGCTATGTGTGGGGCGACCTGAAGCAGAAGAGCGACGCCGGGCTGAGCGCAACGTTGTCGAGATATGGCGGCCAGCGCTACGCGCTCGTCGACGTACGGTTCGAAGGAAAGCCTGCGGAGTACGCCGGCTATCTGGTGCACAGCGGCACGAGGTTCGTCGTGCAAGACGCGTCCGGCGCGCAGGATACCCTGCGCGTGTGCGGTTCGCTGCTCGAGAAAGATCGCCGCTGGAAGGTCTTCAGCTACGTCGTGGACGATTGACGGGCCTCAACCCTCGAGGATTCGATCGCGGCGCATGACGATAGCGCTCGCTGGGCAGGCCGAACGGAATTCGACGGACTCGAGAACGCTCGGCGCCACCTGGTCTCTTGGAATCCGCACGAAGCCAAACTTAGGGAAGAAGGCCTCGGCGGTCGTGGTGAGCAGGAACACGGCGTGGATATCGCGCGCAGCGGCCAGTTCCAGCGCTGACCTTGTCAGCTGCGTGCCGATCCCTTGGCCGCCGACGGAGGGATCCACGGCAACCGACCGAAGGAGTGCGCCGTCGGCATAGATCTCCAACGCCGCACACCCCACGATATTGCCGTCGACGCGTGCGACAAATGCGGTAGCGAGGTGGTCGAGCACGCCGTCGACGGGCAAACCGCTCTTCGTGAGGAGTCGCACGATTGCCTGCTGATCGTCAGCGCCTGCTCGTTCGATCCGGGATCCGGTGAGGTTCATCACTTTGCGGTTCGAGAGCTCGTAGGGGCGGCTCTCGAGCCGCCCCTACCTGGGGTGCTACAGCAGCGTCTCTCTGCTCATGCGCAGCACGTGGGTCCGCAGCACGCGTCCGCCTCTGGCTTTCGGGCGCGGACGAATGCGCTTGCCACCCGCCCGTCGACTTGTGGCGCAATCGCGTCGACGTCGAGGCCGCTTTCGCTGAGAAACGCTCGGGCGTCCTCGATCTGATAGACGCGCCAGGGCTCGACATCGACGTCGACGAACCCGGCGGCCTGCAGCTTCGATGCGTACTCCTGATCCTGCAGCGCTCCCGCCACGCATCCGACCCAGAGCTCCATGCTGCGCCGGATCTCGGCCGGCACCTCGCCGCGGATCACGACGTCGGTGACGGCAAATCGCCCGCCCGGCTTGAGCACGCGAAACGCCTCGCGCAGGACGGCGTCCTTGTCGGCCGACAGGTTGATCACGCAGTTCGAGATGATGACGTCCACGGACTGGTCGGGCAGGGGGATGGCTTCGATGTTGCCTTTGAGGAACTCGACGTTGGTGGCTCCCGCCTTGTGCTGGTTCTCCCGCGCAAGGGCCAGCATCTCGTCCGTCATGTCCAATCCGTACACTTTGCCTGTCGGACCCACGCGTTTCGCGGACAGCAAGACGTCGATGCCACCACCGGACCCGAGGTCGAGGACCGTCTGACCGGATTGGAGTTGGATCAGGGCCGTCGGATTGCCGCAACCAAGTGACACCGCCACGGCTTCCGTCGGAAGCTCCGAGGTCTCGGCCTCCGAGTAGAGATTCGACGTGATCGGATCTCCGCATCCACATGCGCTCGGCCCACAACATCCGGTCTTCCCGACCGACCGAGCGATCTCTCCATACTTCTCGCGAACGGCATCCTCGACCCGTGGACTGGACATGGTGTTCCTCCTGCTTTGATACTTGTTAGTGACAACTATCTGGTCAAAAAAACTCACCGGCAGACGGCCGGCCCGTCCGCATCGGGCTCACAGCAGCTCGCGCTCGCGCCGGCGGACACGCCCGCTCGAAACCGGGCATCGGCGGCCCGCGCCAGTCCGCGAATGACCTGAATCACGCCTGCCCGAACCTCAGGGGCCATCTCTTCGAGGAGTTGCTTCTGCTGCCCAACCAAATCGTCGGTGATACGGCCACACAGTCGTCGTCCCTTGGCACTCGCGTGCAGGAGCGTCGCCCGGCGATCCGCGTCCTCGGCGTGCTGATCCACGTACCCCTTTTTCACGAGCGCACCAACCACGCGACTCGTAGTGCTCTTGTCCAGGAACAAGCGCTCCGCGAGCGCGCTCAGCCGCAGGGGACCTTGCTGCACGAGGGTTTCGAGGGCATGACACTGGGTGACGGAGATGTCGTAGCAGCAGATGCGATCGCGATCGCGGAATTGGTAGACGCGGACCAGCTCCGAGACCGCCGCTTGCAGGGCAGCAGCGTCGCGCTCGAGGACGGCCTGCGTCGGCTCCGGTCTCGTGAGGACTGCTCGCGACATGGTTGTCACTGACAACTATATGGTTGGGACCCTCAGCTGTCAAGGACTGTCCTCGAGCCGCGCCAGGCCGTGCCAATCGGGAGCCCGCACGGTCACTTGGCGATGGTGATCGCGGGTCCGGGCGATCCGACCGTCGACACGCTCATCTGGAACAACTGGTAGAGCAGGCTGAACACCTTCTGATTCCATTGGTAGCCGGGCTGCGGGCTGACGGCGTACTGGAATCGCCCGAAATCCACTGAGAGGACAGTGTCTCGGGGCAGGCGGCGCGCCTCGACGATCTCGAGCGTCCGCACCGGGTTCTCCTGAATCTGCGGCGTGCGCGGATCGGGCGGGACATCGTACTCAGGCTCTTCCTCGATGCCGCGCGCGATGAACGTCAGGACCTCGTGGAAGCTTCGCAGCCGCAGCCGTCCGTGCAACTGATACTCGCCACCGGGGTATCCCGGCCGGATGTCGATCAGGATGTCGTTGAAGGGCGCGCGCTCTGCCTCGTCGTGAAGGACGAGGCGCTCCTCGTTGGACAACAGATCGGGATCGTAGTTCGAGATCATCACACGGCCGTTGACCCGTCGCGACACGCGGTACGCGTTCGCCTTCGGATCGTGGGCCAGTGTGAATCCCTTGTAGGTCGTCTCGAACGTTTCCGGTGTCACGGTGTCGGCGGGAACGGTCCAGTTGTACTGAAAGTGCAACGGCTCGACGTAAAGTGCGTGCTGGTCTTGTATGGCCGAGAGATGGGCGACCACCCGGCGGAAGATCGGATAGCCCTCGACGTCGGAGGGCCGGTTGTTGTGGACCATCGCAGCGCCGCCCGGTGTTTGTAGCCGAACCTCCGCGCCCATCAGCCGAACCAACGCGTCGACGTCGTAGCCCTGGCGCAGCAGCAGCGTGAGCTTCTGCTCCTGAAACGGCGTGAGCAGACGTTGCGTGAATTCCTCGCCCTGCATCGGCGAGATGCTGATAGTGGGATTCTCTTCTGCACTTCCGCTGATGATCGGCACCAGCAAGCCGCCGCGCTCACCCGTCAGCGCCGGGCCGACACCTCCCGTGAGCGAGAAGCGATAGGTCGCCGCGATGTTGGAGATCGCGGTGAAGTGCATCGGCTGGTTGTGGCGCGCGCGGGCGATATTCAGCAGCAACTGCTTCGACACGCTCTCGGCGGTCCGGGTGTCGTAGGCGACGACGGCATGATCGAGGGCCACCGCCGAGGCGCAGCCGGCGACGCCGAGACTCGCCAGCACGAGTGAGACGGCCGCTCTTGTGGCGCGTGGATGCACGCTCATCGACGACAGGATGTTAATCGAGGCGGTCGCGGCTTCTCAACCCGAAGGGGGCCGACGGTTCTCCACAGTCGTATCAAGACACCACGGCTCCGGATCGGCCGCCGGTTTCCAGGGCGTCCGCGAACTCGTGCGGAAGCTCGCTACCGCGGATGGCCGCGGTCGTCTGCTCGATTGGGTAGGGCAGGCGAACGAACTCGACGCTTACGTCGCCCGTGGTGTCGATCAGCGCCCAGCATGCCCGCCAGTCGCCGTCCTTCGGCTTGCCGACCGACCCAGCGTTGACGAACAGCACGTTGGTGACGCGCTTCGTGTACGGCTTGTGGGTGTGGCCGAACACGATGACATCCGCGTCCGACGATTCGGCCAGTCGGCGGAAGCTCGATTCCGGCCGGTCCTCGAAGAGATACTCGTTGATGCGCCGCGGGCTTCCGTGGACGAGCAGGATGCGCTTACCGTCGGCCTCGAGTCGAATCTGCGCGACGAGCGTCCGCAGGAAGACCTTGTTCTCCGGGGTCACGTGCGCCTTGGTCCACGCGAACGAGCGATCGCCAAGCGCACGATCCACCGGATCGCGATAGGCGCAGCCACACTCATCACGGTCGAACCCGGTGCCATCGTCGTAGTTGCCCATGATGGTGGGAATCTCCAGGGCCCGGATGCGCTCGGTCACCTCGTTGGGAAACGGGGCATAGCCGACGAGATCGCCGAGGCAGATGACGCGATCGGGTGCGCGCCGCCCGATGTCGTCGAGCACGACGTCGAGGGCGGCAAGGTTCCCATGGATATCGCCGAAGATCGCGAGCCTCATCGTTGTTCCTTCGCGGGGACCAGCCATCGGAAGAGGAGTGTCGCCGCCACCGCGCCCAGAAGCTCCGCGACGACGAAGCCTGGTACGTCGGACGGTCTGATCCCGCAAAACGTGTTGGTGGCCGCCCGCGCCAGCGAGACCGCCGGGTTCGCGAAGGCGGTTGACGCGGTGAACCAGATCGCCGCCGTGATGTAGGCGCCCACCGCCACCGGGATCGCCTCCGCCCGGTGTCGACCGCAGCCCCAGACGACGGCGAGCAACCCGAACGTGGCCACGAACTCACTGACCAGTTGAGGGGTTCCGGATCGCACCTGCGTGCCGGCGGTGAAGAGCGGTTCACCGAACATCACGTGGGTAACCGCGACGCCGGCGAACGCGCCGGCGATCTGCGCGGTCATGAACCAGGGCACCTCGCGCCAGGGCAAGCCTCGCTCCCAGGCGACGACCAACGTCACCGCGGGATTGAGGTGTGCGCCAGAGATCGGGCCAAACGTGAGGATGATTGCGACCAGCGCCGTCCCGATGGCAATGGTCGTGGTGAGGAGCGCCAGGCCGGTGTTCCCGCCCGCGAGACGCTCGCTCATGATGCCGGAGCCGACGATCGCCGCGAGCAGGAATGCCGTCGCGACAGCCTCGGACACAATCCGACGGGGGAGGTCGGCGCCTGTCATCGACTACTGAACCTCGGCCTGTCTGGCGTGGCCGATCGCGTCCAGTTGTTGTTGCAGCGCCAGTCTGTCCAACATGTCGAGGCGCAGGTTGGCAAAGATCTTGATCCTCGCATCGAGCTCACGAAACGCTTTGTTGAAGGCGCGCTCCCGTTCTTCGTCGGTGCCTTCGACGGCAGCCGGGTCGACGATGCCCCAGTGTGCGGTCATCGGTTGTCCTGGCCAGGCTGGGCAGACTTCTGCGGCGGCAGCGTCGCAGACGGTGAAGACGAAATCGAGAGGGGGCGCATCCGGCCCGGCGAACTCGTCCCAGCTCTTGCTGCGCAGGCGCTCTGTCGGCAGGCGATTGCGGCGGAGCACCTCGATGGCAAGCGGGTGCACCTGCCCCTTCGGATGACTGCCCGCACTGTACGCCTCGAAGCGCGCCTTGCCCCAGTAATTCAACAACGATTCGGCCAGGATGCTGCGTGCCGAGTTGCCGGTGCAGAGGAACAGAACCGTGTATCGCCGCTCGGCCATGCTCGTTCTCCTTGCGATTGGTCGATCAATCGACGTTCCACTCGAATGTCAGATAGGACAGCAACCGCCACGTTTCCGAATCGCCCGCGCGCGCGTCGCGTCCCGCGCCAGCTCCGGCACGTCGCGGAAGCAACTGCCAAGACACTCCAGCAGCTTCGTGTGGAACGCCGAGCGCGCCGGCGTGAGCGTGTAGAAGTTCCACGACTGCTCTTGCCGCACGGCGACCAGGCGCGCACGTCGCAAGTACGACAAATGCCGGGAAATTGTCGGCTGAGGGAGTTTCAGAATCTCGACCAGATCGCAGACGCACAGCTCGCCCGATTGCAGCAAAGTCAGGACACGCAGGCGAACCGGATCCGAGAACGCCCGAAACATCAAGTCCACATGAGTCTTGGGCGCGGACGGCATATTCGCGTAAGCGAATTAGACCAAAGAGCACGTTGGCAGTCAACTCGTCGGTGTTGTGTCCCGACGGCGCCTGAGCCGCTAGCGAATCGGCAGGATGACGGTGAAGAGCGCGCCGCCCTTTTCCTTGTTGATCGCCGTCACTTCGCCATCCAGGACGTGGACGAGGTGCTTGACGATCGCGAGCCCGAGGCCGGTCCCGCCCGGGCGGGCGCGGGACTTGTCGACACGATAGAACCGCTCGAACACGCGGCCGAGATCTTCGGGCGGGATCCCCGGACCATTGTCCGACACGGCCAGCCTGAAGCGTCCGTCGCGCTGCTCGGCCTGGATGTCGATGATGCCGTCCTCGGGCGTGTAGTTCACGGCGTTCTCGACGAGGTTCCGTAAGACGTCGTGCAGCTTCGACGGATCCACCATCAGCGTGCGCACGTCCGGCGCGATCGTCGCCGAAATCTGTTGCCGCTTTTCGCCCGCCGTGAGCTCGAAGTCGGCGAGCACGGAGCGCACGAGCGCTTCGACGTCGCACGACGACGGCTCCGCGGTCTCCTGTCCGGCATCCAATCGCGCCAGGCGCAAGAGATCCTTGACGAGCCGCTCCATGCGCGATGAGTGGCGATGGATGATCTCGAGAAACTTCTGTCGCGCCTCGCCATCGCCAGGGTCATCGAGCAGCGCCTCCGCATAGCCCTTGATGGCGGTCAGCGGCGTGCGCAGCTCGTGCGAGACGTTGGCGACGAAGTCCCGGCGGATTTGATCGGCTTTTCTGAGGTCGGTGATGTCGTGCAGCACCAGCACCGCACCGCGGCCGGTGGTAATCACCGGCGCGACGCGCGCCACCAGCGTCCGGCTCAAGTCGCGTGTGAGCGAGAGCTCGAGACCTGGTGTCTGTTCGCCCGAGAGCGCGCGGCCGATCTGATCGACGATGCCGGGATGGCGGATGGCTTCGACGTAGGGATGATCGACGGAGTCGCGATCCAGCCTCAGCATGCGCCGGGCCGCGTCGTTCACGAGCTGCAGCCGCCCTTGCTCGTCGACCACCAGCACCCCTTCGACCATGCTGCCGAGGATGGCTTCCATGCGCGCGCGATCGCGCCCGAGGTCGTTCAAGCGCCGACCGAGATCCTGCACCGCCGTGTCCATCGCCCGCGCGACGCTGCCCAGCTCGTCATCGCCGTAATCGGGGGCCGGCCGGCTCAGATCACCGAGCGCATAGCGCCGCGCCACGCCGAGGATGCCCGCGACCCGTTGCTGCATTGGAGCGGCGAGCGCCGACGAGACCACCAGCCCGCCGATCAGCGCGCCGGCCAGCCCGAGGGTGATGATCGTGAAGAGACGCGCTTCTTCCGCCCCCGACACCGCGTCCACCATCGTTATCGTCACGAAGAGCAACGCGAAGGCGGCGCCTCCGAAGGTCGTCAGGAAGAGCTTCAGGCGGAAGTCTGAGCGCACGGGTCAACGTGGAGCCGGGTCGAGCAGCTTATATCCGAACTGTTTGACGGTCACAATCGCGTCGGCGAGCAGCGGCACTTTTTCTCGCAAGCGGCGTACGTGAACGTCCACGGTGCGCGTGCCGCCGGTGTACGAGTAGCCCCAGACGTCCGAGAGCAGCAAATCCCGTGACAGGACACGGCCGCGATGCTGCATCAGGTACTGCAGCAGCAGGAACTCCTTGGCGGTCAGTCTCACCTCGGCGCCCTCGATGCGCACGACGTGCCGGTCGACGTCCACGCTGACCGCCCCGTAGGTCAGGCGGCTGTCCGACGGCCCGGGCCGGTTGGCACGGCGGAGCAGCGCGCGCACGCGCGCGACCACTTCGCCGGGGCTGAACGGCTTGGTGATGTAGTCATCAGTGCCGAGCTCGAGGCCGAC